>JALHOS010000401.1 GCA_022842905.1 Myxococcaceae bacterium
GGCGGCGCGGGTCCCGGCAGGCGCGGTCCGGCGCGCGGCCATGCTCGCGGGCTCCGAGATCGAGGCCGCCTGCGCCGCGCTCACCGAGGGCCTGGCCGGGCTGGCGAGATACACGCTGCGGCCGTTCCAGCCGATCCTCCCCATGCTCGCGTCACCCGCCGCGGATGCGCAGGAAGTGACGGAAGCCCTGGGCCTGGCGCGCTACGAGCTCAAGCTCGACGGCGCGCGGCTGCAGGCGCACAAGGACGGTGACGAGGTGCGCCTCTACAGCCGCTCGCTCCATGACGTGACGGCCCGCGCCCCGGAGCTGGTCGAGCTGGTTCGGGCGCTGCCGGCGCGGCGGTTGATCCTCGACGGCGAGGCGCTGGCCCTGCGCGCCGACGGACGCCCGCAGCCGTTTCAGGTGAGCATGAGCCGCTTCGGGCGCAGCCAGCCCGTCAACGCCGAGCGAGCGAAGGTCGGCCTGAGCCCGTTCTTCTTCGATCTGCTGCTGGTGGACGACGACGTGCTACTCGACGCCCCGCTCGGTACGCGCGCCCAACAGCTCGAGGCGCTGGTGCCCTCGAGCCTCCGCCCGCTGGCGCTGACGACCGCCGACGCCGAAGCTGCGGATGCGTTCTACGCCGACGCGCTGGCCCGCGGACACGAAGGGCTCCTCGCCAAGGCGGTCGACTCCCTCTACGACGCGGGGCGCCGCGGCCAGGCCTGGCTCAAGCTCAAGCCCGCCCACACGGTCGATCTCGTCGTGCTCGCCGTCGAGCGCGGCAGCGGGCGCCGCAGCGGCTGGCTGTCCAACCTGCACTTGGGCGCGCGCGATCCGACCCGCGGCGGCTTCGCCATGGTGGGCAAGACGTTCAAAGGCATGACCGACGCCATGCTCGACTGGCAGACGCGGCGCTTCACCGAGCTGGCCGACGGCCCAGTGGACGGGTGGCTCGTGCGCGTGCGGCCGGTGCAGGTCGTGGAGATCGCGCTGAGCGACGTGCTGCGCTCCAGCGAGTACGAGTCCGGCGTGGCGCTGCGCTTCGCCCGCGTCCGGCGCTACCGAGACGACAAGCTCCCCGTGGACGCCACGACGCTGGACGAGCTCAAGGCGCTGCTGCCACCCTGACCTGCTCGCGCGGCTCAGCCGACGAGGATCCCCTTGCCCTGCCGGAGCACTTCGATCTGGTCGCCGATCAGCGACACGACGGTCGACGGCTCGTTGGGCTGCACTCCGCCGTCCAAGATCAGATCGAGTCGGTTGCCCAGCATGTCCTTGATCGACTTCGCGTCGATCAGCACTTCGCCGTCCTCATCCGTCGCCGACGTCGTGACGATCGGCCGCCCCAGCTTCGCGGCGATCGTCAGCATCAGCGGCGCCTGCGGCACGCGGATCCCCACCTGGCGCTGCTTGGTGTGCATCATCTCCGGGACCAAGCGCGTCGCCTCGAGCACGAAGGTGAACGGCCCCGGCGTCAGCTGCCGCATGGTGCGGTACGCGAAGTTCGACACCAGCGCGTACTTCGACACGTCGGACAGATCCGGGCAGAGGATCGCCATGGGCTTCTTTCGATCGCGGCCCTTCAGTTGGTACAGCCGATCGATGGCCTTCTTGGACGTCAGATCGCAGCCCAGGCCGTAATAGGTGTCGGTCGGGTAGGCGAGGAGGCCGCCCTTCTCGAGCACCTCCGCGGCGCGTTCGACGTGGCGCGGCGACGGGTGCTGGGGGTCGACCTCGAGTATCGGGGCAGCTGGCATACGGGCTGTCGTGCTCTAGCCAAACGCGCCCAGGTTGCCAGCTACTTCGCGCAGGCGTTCGAAAGGCGCGCCCGAAACTCCTGGGCTTCGGGCACGAAGTCGAAGACCACCACCTGGCAGCGATCGCCGAACAACTCCGCGGACATGGCCCCACCCCAGTCGGCGTGCACGGCCAGGCGAGGAGTGCCCTTGCCGTCGTAGAGCAGCGCCGAGAGCCGCGCGCGACAGGCCGGCGCCTCTCCCCCGTTCACGAACACCGTCGCCGCGGGCTTGCCGCCGCTGAAAAACCAGAACGTGCCGTCCGCCGCGTCGGCCGGGACGGGGCACCACTTGGTCGGTGCGGGCAGGCCCTTGAGCTTGAACCCGGCGACGTGGCTCGCCCCGCCACACTCGCGCTTGGGCTCGTACGCGGCCGTGCGCAGCTGCGCCACCAGCCCGCCGATCGTCCCCTTGGCCTTACCGAACAGCTTCGCCTCGAGGCCTTTGGTGAGCCCCAGCCAGCCGTCCACCTGCTCGGCCGCGCGAATCGTGCTCGCCAGCATGTGGAGCGGAAAGACGGCCTGCGACGGGCACCCGGGGACCTTCGTCACCACCACGCGGTCTTGATCCGACGGCGCCCGCTCCGGCACCGGCTGGACCACGTTGCCGACCTGTCCGAGCGGCGCGGGCAGTGCGGGCAGCGGCGCGGGCTTGGGCGCGGCGGCCAGGCTCAACGCAGCGACGATCCCCAGCGCGCTCATCGATCTGATCTTGGTTGGGTGTTTGGCGGCACCGACTCGCTCCGCCGCCGCGAGGCGTTCACCCGCCGTCGCGAGAGAGCGGAGGCTTCTCGCCCGGCTCTTTGCGGCGGCCGATCAACACCGCGTAGGACACGCCCGTCTTCCCATTGCAGCTCTTGTGCAAGGCGATCTCTTCGAGCAGCGGCTTGGCGTCCGGATCCGGCGCACGGGACAGCAGCGCTTCGACTTCCTTGTAGAAGTCGTCGAGCTCGACTTCGCCCAGGCTCTCGCAGATCTCCGGCTCGAAGCCCTGCGCTTCGAACGCCATCATCGCGTCGCGGGGCGTCGGCAGCGGGTGTCCCACTCGCGCGGTCCACGCCTTGATCGACGCTTCGGGCTGCACTCGCCCCACGCGGACCAGGCAGGTCAGCGCCAAGCGTCCGGCCTGCGCCAAGAGCGGCCGGAAGCGCGCCGCCATGACGTCGACGGGGCCCAGCACGCGGCCGAGACAGAAGACGCCCTCGTACCCGTCGTCCAGCGACGAGGCGTCGGTCGACGACTGCGTGAGCACCGTCACCAGCGGGGCGATGCCGGCCATGCGGGCGCGCTCGCGCACCACGTCGGCAGCGCGGGGATCCGGCTCCACGACGGTCAGCGGGCACTTGAGCGCCTTGGACAACGCCAGCCCGCCCAGCGAGCCGTGCAGCTCGAGCAGCTTCGAATCTTCGGTCCACTGCGCCGCCTGCGCAAAACGACGCAGCAGCGACTCGCTCTGAAAGAGCCGCCGTGCCTCACGAGGCAGGTACAGGGGAAACGCGTCAGCCATGGGTCTTTCGTGCGCCCTTACACAACTCGCCCTGGCTTGTCATGGACCTGCTCACAAATAGAACACCAGGCGCTTGGCGAGCTTCTCCGCGTGTATTCCTTCGTAGATCGCCAGCCGCTGCGCCTCGGTTTCCAGCCGGATCGAAACCGTCAGCGACACGTAGGACCCGCCCTTCGAGACGTTCTCCTGAACCTGGTGCGCTTCCACGGGCGCGCCCCACAGCCGGGTGAACAGCGCGCGGACGTAGGCGTGAAAGTCGTCGCTGCGCACGCCCATGACCTTGAAGGCGTACACCGTCGGGTACTCCACCAGCGGCTTCTTCTCGTCGGTCACAGGAGGTTGGTGGCCAGCTCGGCCAAGGCGCTGCGCTCACCCTTCGTCATGCTGACGTGCCCCGCGATCTTCTCGCTCTTGAAGCGGTTGACGACGTGCACCAGGCCGTTGCTCACCGAGTCCACGTAGGGATTGTCGATCTGGTACGGGTCGCCGGTCAGCACGATCTTCGTGCCGTCGCCCACGCGCGTGATGATCGTCTTCACTTCGTGCGGGGTCAGGTTCTGCGCTTCGTCGACGATGATGAACTGGTTGGGGATCGACCGGCCGCGAATGTAGGTCAGCGGCTCGATCTCGACGATGCCCAGGTCCATCAGCTCGTGGTACCCGCGGCCGGACTTCTTGTCGGAGCGCGAGAGGTTGAGCAGGAACTCCACGTTGTCGAAGATCGGCTGCATCCACGGGTTGAGCTTCTGCTCGACGTCGCCGGGCAGGTAGCCCAGGTCCCGCCCCAGCGGCATGATCGGCCGGCTGACGAGCAGCTTCTGGTAGGCCGTCTCTTCGGTCACCTTGTGCAGGCCCGCGGCGATCGCCAGCAGCGTCTTGCCGGTACCGGCCTTGCC
This sequence comes from Myxococcaceae bacterium, assembly GCA_022842905.1. Classification (GTDB taxonomy): domain Bacteria; phylum Myxococcota; class Myxococcia; order Myxococcales; family Myxococcaceae; genus JALHOS01. Next base: position 4,182 of record JALHOS010000401.1, read on the forward strand.
GACGATCGTCACGAGCTTCACGTCGTCGTTGACGAGCAGGTCGAGCAGAAAGCTCTGCTCCATGTTCCGCGGTCGCACGCCCCAGACGCCGTCCTTCACGGTCCGGTTGAGCGGCACTACCCTGCCCTTCGCGCCGTCGTAGCGGCCCATGGCGGTGTGTGACGGGTTCGCCGCGTCCTTGAAGAGGACGAACTGGTTGGCGACCAGCGCGCCCATGTCGGGCACCTCGACGTCGGCGCCGGGGCGGTACAGCTGGTTGATCACCTCGGCGCTCACGAGCCGCTCGGTGACGCCGGAGTACAGCTCGGAGATCTCCACCCGCTCCGGCTCGTAGTCCTGCGACAACAGGCCCAGCGCGTCCGCGCGAATGCGGAGGTTGGTGTCCTTGGTGATGAACACCGTCGGCGTCGTCGGATCGCGCTGCTTGGCTTCGATCGCCACCGCGAGGATCCGGTTGTCCATGAGCCCGCCGTCGGCCATGGACTTGGGCAGATCGTGCTCGACGAAGCTGACCTTGAGCAGCCCGCCGCTGGGGAGCGCGACCCCTTCGGCCAGCGAGCCTTCGGAGCGGTGGGCGTCCAGGTACCGAGCGACCTGCCGGGCGTTGCGCCCCAGCTCGCTCATGTCCTTCTTGAACTGGTCGAGCTCCTCGATGACGTAGATCGGGACGATGACGGTGTTGTCGTCGAACCCGTACATCGACCGAGGGTCATGAAGCAGGACGTTGGTGTCGAGGATGAAGTTCTTACGTGCCAAGGACGAGCGGCCCCTTCCCGTTCGAGCGAGCGAAGGCCCAGGACTGTAGACGTTACTCGGCGGGCGCGTCTTCCTTCTTCTCGAGCTTCTCGAGCTTCTCGACCTTGTCGAACCAGCCCTTGTACCCGAGCTTGATCGACTGGTCGGTGAACGTCTCTCCGCGCTTCTTGTCCACCACGAGCAGCTTGCCGTCCTTCTTGCCCACCAGGTACGCGCCCTTCTCGCCTTCGGCCAGGCCCTTCTCTTCGACCTGGAAGTTGTCTTCCGTCGTCTCGACGACGATCGCGCCCAGCGGCACGTCGCGCGCGGTGGCCAGCTTGAAGTCCTTGAGCCAGTAGTCGACCTTCTCGTGGTACCAGGGCGCCATGGGGTGATCTTCCTTGCCCAGGCGCTTCTTGCGCTCGGCGATCGCCTCGAGCGTCTTGGGGTGCAGCAGCTTCTTGGCCTCGGCCCACTTCTTGGCCTTCACGTGGGTCAGGTACTTCTGCACCAGCTCCTTGGCCGCCTTCGCATCGGGCGACTGGCTGTCCACGGCCGGCGCGGCTTCTTCCTTCATGCCGGGGCCTTCGGTCCCTTGGGCGTAGGCGTGGACGGTCGACAGCGCGGCGGCGAGAGCGAACGTGCGAATCAGCATGGCGTGCCTCTACCACGCAAAAGCCCCGTTGGAATTCACTGTTGGTATGCTGCCGCGCCGTGCCTTCGACGCCTTCCGTCAACGTGTTGATCGTCGATGACGATCGGTCCACCCAACGTGTGCTGGCCGACGCGCTGACCAAGCAGGGCTTCGTCGTCACCGTCGAGCGCGATGGCGACTGGGCGATCAAGACCTTCGAGAAGAAGGCCTTCGACGTCGTGCTGCTCGACCTGCTGCTGCCCGGCCTCAACGGCTACGAGGTGGCCAAGCAGATCCGCAAGTCGCCGAAGGGCCGGCGCACGCCGATCTTCATGATCAGCGGCGTCTACAAGAGCGCCATTCACCAGCGAGAGGCCATTCAGAAGCACGGCGCCACTGCGTTCCTCGAGAAGCCCGTCGATCTCGACCGGCTCTACGACGAGCTGCGGGCCGCGCTCCAGGACCGCTACCCCGCCGAAGAACAAGATCACGAAGACACGCCGCCGCCGCCCCCAGCCGAGGACGATCACAAGACCGGCGAGTTCATGGCGGACGACGCCCAGCGCGAAGAAGCCCACACCGTCGAGAACGAAGCGCGGGCCAACGCCACCACGCCGGGGTTCTCGCTGCGCGGCGTCTTCCAGTCCAAGTCCTTCGCCGAAGTGCTCGCGGAGATGTACCGCTGGCGGGCCAGCGGCGCGCTGCTGCTCAAACGCAAGAACGTGAAGAAGATCGTCTACTTCCGGAGCGGAACGCCCGAAGTGGTCAAGTCGAACCTCCTCGTGGAGTGCCTCGGCCGCGTGCTGGTGCGCGAGAAGATGATCAGCGAAGAGGAATGTGAGGAATCGCTGGTGCGCATGAAGAAGTCCAAGCGCATGCAGGGCACCGTGCTGATCGAGATGGGCTGCATCAGCCCGCACAACCTCCAGCACGGCCTCAAGCTGCAGCTCCAGGAGAAGCTCTTCGACGTCTTCCGCTGGGACGAAGGCGAGTTCCAGCTCAACCCCAAGGCGCCGGTCCCGCCGGATCCGGTCGGCGTGGGCATGACCTGCGGCCAGCTGATCCTCGAGGGCGTCAAGCGCGCGTACGACGACGAGCGGCTGGCCCGCGTCTTCTCCGGCGTCGACGGCAAGTACGTGCACCCCAGCGATCAGCCCCTGTACGCGCTCCAGGAGGTCGGCCTGGCCGAGGACGAGCGCGAGCTGCTGCAGCTGGCCGACGGGCGCAAGACGGTGAAGTCCCTGCGCGCGGTGGGCATTCTCGACCGGCTCGACACCGATCGGCTGCTCTACGCCATGAGCTGCGCGCAGATGATCGAGCTCAAAGAGTCGCCGGCCGCGGGCAAGCCCAAGGTGCCGATCGCCCGCATCGCCGAGTCCGCCCGGCCGCCGCCGCCGCTCCCGCCGTCCGTTCCTCCGCCGCTCCCTTCCATGCCGCCGCCGCTGCCACAGCGCACCACCGCGCCGCCGCCGCTGAGCATGCCCTGGGACGA
>JALHOS010000402.1 GCA_022842905.1 Myxococcaceae bacterium
TCGCTGGGGAGCGCGGGCCGGGCTCGCCGCCGCCATCGGCGCCGCCGCGCTCGCGCTGTGGTGGTGGCAGGGCTCGTCGCCGCCGCCGCGCCAGAACGTCGTCGACGCCTCGGTGGTGGAGCAGCCGGTCGTCGACGCGGGTGCTCCGGAAGCGGCGGCGCCCGAAGTGGTGCATCCCGACCGCGTGGTCGACGCCAGCGTGGCTTCGCGAGCGCTCTTCGACGACGCGGGCTCCCGAGGTGCTTCGGTCACGGGCACCCCCGCGCCGCGGCGCCCGAGCGCTGCGCCCGTCGAGGACCCCGACACGCTGGCGCGAGAACTCTCACTGCTCGACGCCGCTCGCACCACGCTGCGCACGTCGGCCGCCGATGCGCTGGACACGTTGAATACCTATGACCGGGAGTTCCCTTCGGGCGTGATGCGCACGGAGGCGCTGCTGGTTCGGGTCGAGGCGCTGTTGCGCTCGGGTCGCCCAGACGCCGCTGAGCAGCTCGCTCGTCGGGCGATGCGGGCCGACCGCGACGGCCTCGTCACGAGGAGGCTGGCGCGCCTGCTCGACGCCGGCGTGCCTTGAAGGGCAGAACGAAGCTCGGCTCGAAGGACACGGCGCCGCCTGCGTGCCTCCCCTCGGCGGCCCTCGTGCACTTGGTCGGCCGAAGGCACCACCTGCGCGTACTGCTCCGGGGGCGGACCCTTGGACGGCACCTCCGGAACGGCTGAGCCGCTGACAAGCCAGTTGCTGAGAGTCGCGGGCCTCGCGGCGTCGACTACTGCTCGAAGCAGTAGAGGCGCTGGGCTGAAGGGGGCCGACACAGGCCCAAGGTCGTGCCTTGCTGAGTCCAGCCGCTCGACGTCTGGTTGCTGGCGCCGTTGGTGGAGTTCTGCACGTTGACGCCCGCGTTCGTCCACCCGCTGCACGACGGGGCGGCCAGACCGGCCGAGGTGGTGCCAGTCCACACCGCGCCCGGGCCCACCGTGGCCCCGGCCTCCGTGACGTTGATGGGCGCCCGCAGCGTCCCGTCGATCAGGTCGGCCCAGTTGTCGGCCACCCGCACCTTGCCGCCGTTGCGCAGCACGTAAGGCACCGTGGCGTGGGTGAGTCGGCTCGCCGCCTCGGTCATCGCGCCCGGCGCGGAGCTCAGCCAGGCCTTGTACGTGCCCGACAGGCCTGCGGCCGCCGCGAGGTTCTGACAAGCCAGGTCCGCTCCAGCCAGGCCGCCGAAGGTGGTGGCCGTGGCGTACGTCGCGCTGGTGAGGAAGACGAGCTTGGCGCTGATGCACAGGCCCCCGCTGCAGATGCTGCGCGAGTTCGGACCGCAATCGGCGTCCGTGACACAGCTGGTGCGGCAACCGACGGCGCCGCTGCACGCGTACGGCTCACACGCCGTGGGTGGTTGGGACACGTCCGTGGGGCAGAGGTTGCTGTTGCCGCTGCACACCTCGGGGGGATCGCAGGTGCTCGTCGAGGCTCGGCAGACGCTGCCGGGCGCGGCAAAGAAGTCGGTAGGACACGAGGCGCTCGTACCGTTGCACGTCTCGGCGACGTCACAGCCGCCCACGACGGCAGCTCGACAGGTGGTGCCCGCCGCCAGCACCCCATCGGCCGGGCAGAAGCGCGTGGATCCGTTGCACACCTCCGGTGCATCGCACGCCGCCGTCGCCGGGCGGCAGACGGTCATCGACGGCTTGAGCGCGTCCGCCGGGCAGGTCGGCGACGTTCCGTTGCAGACCTCCGCGGCGTCGCAGAGGTCGAGGGGCGCGCGGCAGACGATCCCGGAGGCCGCGAGGCGATCGGCCGGGCAGGCGGCGGCGATTCCGTCGCACACCTCGTTCGCGTCGCACAGGTCTGCCGACGGTCGGCAGTTGCTCCCCGCCGCGACGCGCGCGTCGGCTGGGCACGCCTGGGAGTTGCCGGTGCAGTACTCCACCGCGTCGCACGGGCCGGCGCTCGCCCGACACACCGTGTTCGCGGTGGTCCACGTGTCCCCCGGACAGACGTTGCTCGAGCCGTCACAGCGCTCCGCCGGGTCGCAGCCACCGGCCGAGGCGCGGCACTCCGTCGTGGAGGGCTCCTTGGCGTCCGCAGGACAGGCGGCCCCTGCGCCGGTGCACCGTTCGGCCAGGTCGCAGACGCCGACGGAGGCCCGGCACTCGGTGGTGGCGGCGGCGAAACCGTCGGCAGGGCACTCGGCGTTCGAGCCAGAGCACGCCTCGGCCACGTCACAGACGCCGGCCGAGGCTCGGCAGCCCTGCGTGCTGGGCGCGAAGGCGTCGGCCGGGCAGGCGGCGGCGGTGCCGCTGCAGCTCTCGGCGACGTCACAGACCCCGGCGGCGGCACGGCACTGCACCGAGGCTGGCGCGAAGCCGTCGGTGGGACACGTCACGCTGGAGCCGGTGCACCGCTCTGCCACGTCACAGGTGCCGACGGCGGCGCGACACTCGGCCGCGGCGCTCTTGAGCGCGTCCGCGGGGCAGGTGGCGCTCGAGCCCGAACATACCTCCGCTTCGTCACAGCCCCCCGCCGCCGCCCGACACACGGTGCCAGTCGGGACGAGGGCGCAGGCGCCTGCGCCGTCGCAGGTATCCGCCCCGCAGCCCTCGGCGCTGCACTCGGCGTCGGGGTCTGAGTTGGCGCTCACCGGCTTGCACAACCCGTCGGCCTCGCCGGTCTTCGCGCGCGCACAGGCCATGCACGTGCCCTCGCAGGTGCTCTGGCAGCAGACGCCGTCGACGCAGGCGCCGCTGGCGCAACTCGAACCTTCGGTGCAGGTGCCGCCTTGGGCGGTCTTGTCGGGTTGGGGGCCGCCGCAGGAGACAGAGAAGACGAGGGTGATGACCCAGAAAACACTGTTGAGCACAGAACGCATGGGGTTGATGCCGCTGGCCCGCCGGTTTGATCACGGCTCGGCGCAAAGAGTGGCTGGCCGGTCCCCGCCCTCGTGCGAGGTCTTTGCCGACTGCCGACAACCACCGCGCCCGCTGCCGCAATGGAGCCAACCGACACTCCAGGGCGGCTCATGTCACTGGAGGTCCTTTCACCGTCGGGGCGTGAGACGTGAGGCGCACAGCACGCCCACCTCGCTATCCGGCTGTTCATCATCTTCGAAAGCCTGGGCGCCCCAATCGCCAACGGCTTTCTGCGTCGTCGAATCAAGCGGCTTCAGCCTCGACGAAGGACACGCGCTTCATCCCGAAATGAGAGCGCGCAGCTTGGCCAGCGCCGCCGCCGGTGCCCGCACCGTCAGGTGCCTCCCCACTTCGTCGCAGGTCTCCGCCACCACCCGCGTGTGCTCGTACACCTGCGCCACGAGCGCCTGCCGCGCGTACGGAAGGAACAGCTCCCCGTCCTGCATGGACGCTTCGAAGTGGTCGACCAGCCGCTGCCTGAGCGCGGCGACGTCGCCCGGGCGGTGCGCCGACAGCACCACCGCTCCCGGGTGCCGCCCCTCGAGCTCCGCGATTGCGCCTGCGTCGAGCCGGTCGGCCTTGTTGAGCACCAGCAGCGTGGGCACGTCCTGCGCGCCGATCTCCGCCAGCACGCCGCGGGTCACCTCGAGCTGTGCGTCGTGCGTGGGGTCGGCCGCGTCGACCACCAGCAGCAACAGCGACGCCTCGAGCGCTTCGGCGAGCGTCGAGCGGAACGACGCCACCAGGTCGTGCGGCAGCTTCTTGATGAAGCCGACCGTGTCCGACACCAGAATCCTCGGGCGCGTCTCGGGCTGCAGCGCCCGCACCGTGGTGTCCAGCGTCGCGAAGAGCTGATCGGCGACCAGCACCTGGCTGCCGGTGAGCGCCCGCATCAGCGAGCTCTTGCCCGCGTTCGTGTAGCCCACGAGCGCGACGCGCAGCTGCTCCGAGCGCGCCGAGCGCCGGTGGTCCTGGTCCGCGTGAATGGCCGCCAGCTGCGTCTTGAGCAGCGCCACGCGGTCGCGGATTTTCCGGCGGTCGAGCTCGAGCGCCGACTCGCCAGCGCCGCGCCCCTGCTGCCGCTCCGCGCCGCCGGACGATTCTCTCAGCCGCGGCGCCACGTAGTTGAGCCGGGCGATCTCCACCTGCATGCGCGCTTCGCGGCTCTTCGCGTGGCGGTGAAAGATGTCGACGATGACGCCGGTGCGGTCGAGCACCTGCGCGCCCGTCGCCCGCTCGAGGTTTCGAAGCTGGCTCGGCGACAGCTCGTGGTCGACCACCACCACCGTGGCCCGGCGAGGGGCCGCGCCTTCCGCTTGGGCCTCGGCCTCCGGTTCACCTTCGTCCTCGGCGCCGCGCTCGTCCTCCGCCTCAGCCTCGTCCGCGTCCCGCTGGGTCCGCGCCTTCGACTTGCGCACCGGCGCGCCGCTGGGCACGACGCCGCTCCCGCCCGTCAGCCGCGCCAGCTCGCGCAGCTTGCCGTCCCCCAGCACCGCGCCGGCCGCCAGGCTGTCACGTCGCTGGCTCACCGTGGCCAATACCGAGAAGCCCAGGGTGTGCACCAGCCGCCCCAACTCGGCGAGGTCTCCTTCGTGCTCGTCGTCCGACACGCCGGGGAGCTGGACGGCGACCAACACAGCCAGCGGGGGCTCGGGGAGCGTGGTCGGCACGGAGGGGGCAGTTACCACGCCCCGTCCCCTCGGAGCGGCTGCGACATCGAGCGCGGTCCGTTCAGCGGCGAAGCGGTCGTCGAGCCGCTCGCGCGCCAGGCTTGCACAGATCCGAACGCAGCGGCCCCCCCAGGGTGTACGTTCCGGTTCTCTTTTCCCCAGAGTGCACCCCTTCTTTTCCGTTCGAGGCCCAACCATGACGAACGACGTTTCGCTGCTCGCTGAACTCGCCGCCCTCCGTGCCCGCGTCGACACGCTCGAGGCAGAGCGCGCCCAAGCCAAGCTGACCCGCGAACGTCGGCGGCGCTGGGTGCTGTCCTGTCTGACCGCGGCGCTGGCCTTCGCCACCACCTTCGTCTGGGCCGCCGACGGTGCCTGCCCCAACGGCTACCCGTTCTGCTTGGTGGCGGACGAGCCCGCGCGCGCGTCGGACGTCAACCACAACTTCGCCCAGATTCGGGAGTGGCTTGAGCAGAAGACCGGCGCGGTCGGCAGCGCCGAGGTGCGCGTGCAGACCGGCGCGACCAGCAACGTCACCGCCGCCTCCGGCAAGGCGCTCTTCGTGTCCGGCACCATGGGCGACGGCCTGTCCGGCAACGGCGGCGTCGAGTTCCGCCACGACAACCTCACCCAGGGCGTCGGCATTGGCTTCAACACCGTCTACGCGACCGGCTCCGCCGCGAACCAGGACCTCAACCTGCGCGCCCGCGGCACCGGCGTCGTGCGCACCAACAGCCCGACTCACCTGGGCAACACCAGCGTGTTCGGCGCACTCAGCACCACGGGGGCGCTCACCGTCGGAGGGGACCTCGTCTCCAACAGCAACCAACACGGCAACTGCTACGACACCGCCTACGGCTGTGGGTACGTCACCTGTGCGGGTGGGTACTTCATGGCCGGCCTCGACATCGCCGAGAACGAGGTCTGCGGCGGGCAAGGCGACTTCGACTACTCCGAGTTCTCGCTGCGCTGCTGCCGGCTGTAGCGAAGGTTCCGCCCCTGGTGCGCTCCGCGGTCATCGCCAAGAAGCGGCCCAAGGGAAAGGTCGGACGAGAAGCTGGGCCTGCCCGCAGTGGACGGCCTGGCGCTGTTGCTCGCCGCGGTGGATCCGCCCGCGGCCCCCTGAGGCGCGCGGTGTGGGTTTGGAAGGACGCACCGGCCGATCAGCGCCGGCGAGGCGAGCAAGTTCAGCGAAGCGGTCGACCTCATGAACGTCCGCGGGGCGATGTGGACGGAGTTCTTCGGCGGCACGCAGATGCTCCGCAAGCGGAACGTCACGTGAGCTGGCTGAGTCGCGCGCCGTCCCTTGGCGGCTGATACGTGAAGTGGGGGCGTTGAGGCTGCCCCAGTCGGAAAGCGCCGTCGACGGAGCTGGCTCAGCGCACCAACGAGCCGACCACGGTGTTGTTCGCCGTGCACACCTGCGGCGGTGGGGGCACCGTCATGCCGTTGCAGGTGAAACACACGTCGTTGCAGTCGCGGTAACGGGGAAAGGGGGCGCTGGCCACGGTGCAGGTCCCGCAGCTCGGTGCCGCGTAGGTGCACGTCGGCGCGGTCGTCAGCAGTCCGTCGTCCGCGCAGTGGGAATTGATGGCGTACACCGTGACCGGGGAAGCGATGGTCCGCAGGGTGACGCCGCCGTCCGCCAGGTGCGCTCCGGTGACCGCGCCGCCCGCGAGCTCCGCCGAGGTGATGGTGCCGTCGAGGATTGCCGCCGCCGTCACCGTACCGGCCGGGAGCACCGTCGGCTGGCCGGCGTCGCCCACCTTGGCCTCGAGCCAGGTGATGACCTGCCGGAAGTTCGCGTTCACTTCGCTCGCGCGGGCCGGGCTGTCATCGCAGAAGTACACCAGTGGCGGTCGCCAGTTCGTCGGGGGCGTGCACGTCTGCGCGCGCGCGCCCTGTCCCCACACCGCGACGGCGAAAACACCCGCCAACGCCACGAGTCGCTTGGCTGACACCACGAAGACCTCCCACGTTTGGTTTGCCGCCCTGGCCCCTGCTGCTGCGGCGAGTTGACGGGTCATAGCATTCGTCGCCGGCCTGCGGCTCCCCTCATCGCCGCGCTCGACTTCGTTGCGCCAGCCTTGGCCTACTGCACCGAGCCCAAGCGACTTGGTGCTGCGACGGCTCCTCGTCTGCGCCTCACGGCTACCTCGCGAGGGGGTCCAGCCTCCGTGCGAGGCACGCGTGCTCTTTCCTGGAGCACACGTGATCCGCGCGCTCGCTTCTCTGCATTAACGCTCATGCCCAGCGATGACTTCGTTCCGACTGTCGTGATTCCAAGACGTTCCATGCTGCTTCGGCCGGTCCTCGTGGCCGTCGTGATGGCCGCAGGCTGCTCCGCGCCGGGGCCCGCCGACGGCGGCGGCATGGGTGGTGACGGCGGAGGGGCTGTCGGCATGGCTGGAGGCGCCGGCGGCAGCGCGGGTGGGGGCGTCGCTGGG
>JALHOS010000403.1 GCA_022842905.1 Myxococcaceae bacterium
CGCCTCGCCCTCGACCAGGCGCAGCAGACCCAGCCGGTGGTGCCGCGGCCCCAGCTTCGGCAGCCGCAGCCGCCGCGCCTGCGCCGCCCGCTCCAGCGACCGCTCGGCGTCGCCCCGCTGCAAGGCCAGCCACGCGAGGTTGTGGAGGTCCGTCGCCACCTCGAGGTGCTCGGAGCCATGGGCCCGCGTGTCCAGCTCGAGCGCGCGCTCGTACCGAGCCTGGGCCTCGTCGAAGCGCCCCGCCAACCCCAGCGCGTAGCCGGTCTGGTTGAGGACCGAGGTGAGCTCCTCGACGTCCACGGCGCCCTGGGCGAACAGGACCTCGAGCTGGCGCTGGGCGTCTTCGAAGGCCTGCAACGCCTCGGCGAGCCGACCTGCGTCGATGAGCACCTCGCCGCGCGTGTGGCCTTGCTGCGCCAGGTGCAGGTGTGGGCGACGGTGGTGCGCCTCCAGCGCCTCGGCGCGATCGAGCCAGCCCAGCGCGACCGAGAGCGCGCCCGCGTGCGCGCCCAGATCCGCGCTCTCGCGCAGCAGCCGCGCGTGCTGCTCCCCTTCCGCCAGGCCCAGCTGGTCTGCCAGCGCGACGGCCCGCTCGGCTTCGTGGAACGCGGCGATCTCCCGGCCGAGGCTCAAGTAGGTGTTGGCCAACGTCTCGCGCAGCGCCAGCGCCACCTCCGGTCGCTCGGCGAGCGCGCCGTCGTCGAGCCGCCGCGCCGCCGCCGCGATGGCCTCCACCACCGTCACGCGGTGCCCTGCCCCCGTCAGCGGGTTGGCCTGTTCCAGCGTGGCGGCCAAGAAGGCGCGCGTCTCGTCCGCCCGCGCGCGCTCACGCTCGGCGCGCTGAGACTGCTCGCGGAAGACGAGCGCCGCGCCCACGGCGGCCGCGAAGAGCGCCGCCACCACCCCCAGCGACAGCCAGTGCTGCCGCGCGACGCAGCGGGCGCGGTACCCGAAGGTCGCTGGGTGGGCCTCGACACGAGCGCCCTCCCGCCAGCGGCGCAGCTCGTCGGCCAACGCCTGCGCGGACTCGTAGCGCGCCTCGAGCGCGGCGGTGGCCTTGCGGACGATGCTGCGCAGCTCCGCGCTCGTGGCCCCTTCCCCGCGCGGCGGCACCGCGGGGGCCCCCTGGGCGTTGGGCGGGCTGTCGCGAGGCGCCTGCGTCGTGCGAGAGGCGGTGGCGCGGGGCTCCGGCGTGCCACCAGGCGCCTCCACCAACTCGCCGAGCATGACGCCCAGCGCGAAGACGTCGGCGCGGCCGTCCAGTGGGTCACCCCGCTGCTGCTCAGGGCTCATGTACGCGCGCGTGCCCGCCACCGGCGCCGAAGCGTTCACCACGCTGGCGATTCCGAAGTCCAACACCCGCGGGGCCCCATCGGCCGGCACCACGACGTTCTCCGGCTTGAGATCGCGGTGGACGAGCCCGCGCAGGTGGGCAGCGTGTACGGCGCGGGCGACGACCTCGAGCGCGGCGGCGCGCTCGGCCAGGGACCGCGGCGCGGCCCACGTGTCCAGGCGTTGTCCACGCACCAGCTCCATCGCGAGCCAGCGCTGACCGTCGGCCTCGCCCACGGCGAAGACGCGGGGCACGTTGGGGTGCGCCAGCAGGGCCAGCGCGTCGCATTCGAAGCGGAAGCGATCTCGAGCCGGTGCGTCGTCGTCGCTTCGGCGCAGCACCTTGAGCGCCACCGTCCGCGACGGGGCGTGCTGCAGCGCGACGTACACGGTGCCGAAGCCCCCGCGGCCCAGCTCCCGCAGCAGCGTGAAGCCGGGAATGGCAGGCGGCGCGCCGGCGAAGGCAGCCAGGGCGGCGCCAGCGACGTCGCTGAGCCGCGCCGGGGAGGCGTCGGCGCGGAGCAGGCGGCGGACCTCCTCGGCCAGCGCCACGTCCGCTTCGAGCGCGAGCCGGGCCTCACGGGCGGGGCCGGGCAACGCGAGGCACTCGTCGAAGACGGCCCACAGGCGCTCGTCCGGAGTCACCGCGGCTCCAGCTGGGCGATGAGCCAGGCGCGGGCCTGCCGCCACTCCCGGGCGACCGTCGAGCGCGAGACGCCGAGCACCTGCGCCACTTCGTCCTGCTCCAGCCCGCCGAAGACCCGCAGCTCGGCGACGCGTGCGCGCCGCGCGTCGACGCCGGCCAGCGCCGTCAACAGACGATCCACGTCGATCAGCTCCCACGGCGCGGCGCCCTCCGCCTCCAGGCCGCTCAGCGTCACCCGCTCACGGGCGCCACCCCGCTTTCGCGCGTGCTTTGCGCGGGTGAGATCCACCAGCACTTGCCGCAGCACCCGCACCGACAGCGCGACGAAGTGCGCGCGGCTCTCGAAGGTGACGCCCGCTTCGGCGAGCTTGATCCACGCCTCGTGCACCAGCGCCGTCGCTGCCAGGCTGACGTTCTTCCCGGCGAGCAGCCGGCGGGCGATGGCACGCAGTGTGGCGTAGCTGGGCTCGAGGTCCTCGGGGCGCATGCGCTGCACGCGAGCCTACACGCGTCACCTCAGGGCACGCGCGCGCTTCTGGACCAGGGCAGGCCGACGGCTTCCACGCCACGTCCAACGTCGTCAGCGTCCCCCTTCGCGGCTGAGCACACCACTCGGCTCTGCAGCCGCTCCTTGTCGGCAGCTCGTCGAGGGCCGCGCGCGATCGCCGAGGCGAATGCCGCACCGAGCCACCCAGCGGCGCCCGGTCCAAGCCCGCCCGTGTGAGCACGAGGGCTACCGGCTCCTTCGCCACCGAGCGCAGATCTGCCCTCGTCGACGCCTCAAACGCACGCCCGAGTCGCGTCACCTCCCGGGCTCGCCACTCACGCCCACCCAAAGCGTCGCAGCGCCCTTTCTGTCGCAACCCCTTACAGCCCAGCGCCGCGCGCCCTCGCCGAGCCCGTGTCTCCCCCCAAGGAACCGTCCTGAGGCCCACCGCCTCACCTTCGGGAGCAGCCCATGCCGACTCGTCTCAACCTGTCCGATGCACGGCTTCGTCAGTTCGCCGACGCACAGGCCGCTCAGCCGACTCCAGCGCTCACGGACACCAACGTGCTGGACGTACTCGCGGCGGTAGGCGACGGCTCGGCGGCGCGCCGGACGGTGGACGTGGCCAAGGCCGAGCTGACGAAGCCGGGCCTCACGCGCGCGCAGCAGTTCGACCTCGCCAAGGCGGGCCTGACGCGCCGAGAGAAGGCGGACCTGGCGCAGCTGCTGGATCGCTCGGGCTGGCAGATGACCCCCGGCGCGCGGAACTTCCTCGAAGCGCTGACGGGGCGCGCAGCGCTCATCGACGCCTTCGGGCCCCTCACCCTCACCGGCGATCAGAAAGCTGGCCTGGCCGGCTACGCGACGCCCGGCGACGTGATCGAAGCCATCAACCTGTCCACCGCGCCCTCAGGCCGCCTGCACCTGACGGACACGAAGGTCATCGCCACCGCAGACGCTGCCGGCAAGTTCCTCGGCCCGATGCTCGACGTCCGCGAGGGCGATCTGATCCGCCTGCGCACCCGCGCCGCCGACGGGAAGACGAGCGACTGGCTCACGATTCAAGCGCGCGGGGTCGAGGCCGCGGACACGCGCAACGCGGTGGTGAACCTCGAGCGCATCGACCTCGTCGCGCAGACCGACGGCGTCGAGCTCAAGCACAACACCGGACGCCCGCTGTCCGAGCCCGGCGCCACGCTGCGCTTCGTCAACGTGCGCACTGGCGAGAAGACAGACGTCCAGGTCACCGACACAGGTTCTCTGCCGGCGAGCTTCAAGGTGCCCGGCCGCGCCGGTGACGAGCTGCGCGTGTCGGTGTCCGACGGGGTGAACAACGTCGATCACGCGGCGATCAGCGGCACGCTGAAGGTCCCCGGCGCGAGCAGCGGAGGGGTCGGCGGCGTGGACCTCCCCGACCCCGCTATGCACGCCGACGAGCGCAACCCGGACGGCACGGCTCGCTACAAGCTCGAGCGCTTCACCGGCCCACTGTTCAAAGAAGAGCCCACCGCGGCCGACGTGCGCCAAGGAGCGATCGGCAACTGCTACTTCCCAGCGGCGCTCGCGGCGGTCGCCCGCGCCAACCCGCAGGCGATCAAAGACCTGATCCGACAGAACGCCGACGGCACGTACACGGTGCGCTTCTTCCAGTACGGCGACCAGACCAAGCCGGTGGAGATCCAGGTCGACGGCGACCTCTACGTGCGCGCGTGGGGTGGGCCGATCTACGGCAGCTCACTGGGCGGCCCGACGACGCCGCGCGAGATGGAGCTGTGGTACCCGCTCGTCGAGAAGGCGTACGCGCAGTGGAAGGGCAGCTACGACACCATCGGCGACGGAGGCAGCGCCGGCGAGGTGATGAGCGAGGTGCTCGGCCGGCCCAGCAGCTGGGGTGGGTTCATCAGCGCCGGCGCGGAGGAGCGGCTCTTTGGGCGCATGAAGACGGACCTCGAGCGCGGGCTGCCTGTCGCCGCCGGCACGCACGGCAAACACCGCGCAGAGCTGTACACGAACACCGGCGTCTATTCGAACCACGCGTACTCGGTGCTCGGCGTCGAGGAGAAGGACGGGCAGCGCTTCGTCACCCTCCGCAACCCCTGGGGCCAGTCCGAGTACGGCCACGACGGGAAGAACGACGGCGTCTTCAGCCTGCCCATGGCCGAGTTCACCAAGCTCTTCGCGAACCTCTACACGCTGCGCTGAAAGGACGGCCCCATGGCCAAGCCTCCCGAGCCCATCGAAGACGTGCTGCCGGCGGCGGACACCGGCGTCCTGGCCGAGGTGCTGCGGATCGTCGAAGCGGCGCCACAGCCGCAGTACGCCCCGACTCAAGCCACCGACGTGCCCAGCGTGGCCGCGCGGCAAGTCGTCGAGCTCAAAGTGTCCGCCGTGCTCTTCGGGCGGGGGCTGGTGGAGGGCGCCGTGGTGAAGGCGGTCAAGCCCGCAGGCGACTACGCGCTGCGCGCCGGCAACCGGGGGCCGTTCCTGCTGTCGGCCGGTGAGGCGGGCCTTCAGATCCTCGGGAGGTACGGGCCGGACACGTGGCGGGAAGACACCGTGCGTCGGGCGGCGGTGGCCCTGGGCAAGCGCTGACGGCAGCGGGATCCCCACGGCGTCGACGCAGGAACAGGCTACCGGTGTCACACGACGGCGTGGCCGTGGTCGTTCGCACGATCGGCGCCCCGTGCCCGTCACGGCGACCAGTGCTCGATCAGGCGGGCGGCTTGCCGCGCGAGTCCAGCGCGGTCAACGCGTCCTTCGCGGCCGCGCGCACCTTCGGGCTCTGCAGCAGCTTCTTCGACAGCTCGTCGAGGAACGCGCGCGCCGGTGGCGTCGCCAGTCGTCCGAGGGCCTGCACCGCCACGACGCGCACCTCGGCGACGGCGTGCGTGTCGATGTCCTTGCGCAGCTGCTGGAGCGCGGCGTCCTTGTCGATCGCCGAGAGCACCCCGTAGCAGGCCGACCGCTGAGCCAGGTCCAGGTCGGCCCGCTGCAGCAGGAGCAGCACGGGCTCCTTGGCCAACGGTTCCTCGGCCTCGGTGCACCGCATCAGGAACGCCAGGCGCGTCTGCAGGTCCGTGTCCCCGACTCGCGCAGCGATGAGGTTCTTGCCCAACAGCGGCACCGCGGCCATGGGTACGAGGTGCGCAGCGGCGCGGCGGATCGCCGGATCGACCGCCGACAGCAAGAGCGCGAAGACCGGCGCAGACTTCGCAGGCTCGCCTCCACGCACCCGCCTCGCCAGCTCGGCGGCGCTCTTCGCGTCGAGGTGCTTGCCCAGCGCCTGCGCGGTCTTCGCGTCGGGGGAGCATTCGAGCAGCAGGCCCACCAACCGGGCGCGAGCGTCGGGCTGCTCGACGTCGGTGACCTTCGCGACGAGCGCCGGCACGATCGACCGCGCCACCTTGCGCAGGGCAGCCTCCGCGTCGGCCCCGTGCCGTGGGTCCGCCAGGCCGGCCACCATCACGTCGACGAAGATCGGGCCGATCAGGTGCGCCCGCAGCTGCTGCGCGGCCTCGCCCCCCGACTCCAGCAGCGAGCGGTCGGACTTGAGGAAGGCCAGCAGCCCCTCGAACAGCTCCAGCGCCTGCGTGAAGCGCCCGTGCGAGGCCAGCGTGTCGAAGAAGGACGTGAGCTGTTCGAAGAACGCCGGCCGCTCCGAGCGCGGCGCCTGCGTGGCGGCGGTGAAGAGCGCCCGGCCGATGCCGGCCAGCAGCTCGGCGTTGGCGGGCACCTCGAAGGCCAGCAGATCGGTGATGCCGCTGACGACCGCCTTGAGCTGCGCCAGCGACGACATCGACCGGAGCGCGAGCTGCGTCAGCGGCTCCTCGAACTCGTAGCGCGCGTCGTCCACCCGCGACACCCAGCCCTGCGCCGTGCACTGCGCGAGGAGGGCGCTGACGTCCACGCCGTCGTCGGCGATCCGCTGGGCGAGATCCGCCATGAAGCGCCGCCCCTGGAGCGCGCTGACGAGCAGCACCTGCTGCGCCGCCGGGGGCAGCCGCTCGAGCTCGACCCCCACGGTGAGCTGCACGGCGTCGGTGACGGCCTCGGCGCTGCCGCTGAGCACCCAGACGCCGTCGCGCTCCGACACGTGGCCCGACTCGAGCAGCGAGCTCGTCAGCAGGCCCACCAGCCAGGGGTTCCCTGCGGCAGAGCGCGCCAACAACGCCAGGAGCTCGGGGCTGGGCAGCCCTGACGGCAGCAGCGCACGCACCAGCGCGGCGAGCGCGTCTGCGTCGAGCTCGGCCAACGCCAGCCGCGGGAGCCGCTTGACGACGGCGGTCGTCTTGGCCCGCGCAGTCAGAATCACCCCGAGGCTGCGCTCCGCGCCGCGCGCGAGCAGCTCGTCCAGGAACTCGAGAGACGCGGCGTCGGCCTGATCCGCGTCGTCCAGCAGCAAGAGCGTCGGCCGCAGCTCGGCGGCGCGAAGGAGCAGCTTCAGCGCCCGGCTCGCCTCGCTCCCTCCGCTGTCCGCGCTGGCCACGTCCCCGCCCAAGCCCCGCCCTACCGCGGCCGCCAGCTGCCGCACCGCCCCCAGGCGCTCGAAGCTGGCCC
>JALHOS010000404.1 GCA_022842905.1 Myxococcaceae bacterium
CTGCGGCGCTCTCGCGCGTCAACTTGAACGGAGCCTGTCGCGGCATCCCGCTGTTTGATCAAACGCTTGCCCGCCGTGCAAGACACGGCGATCGATTAGTCCCCGACGAGGGACTAGCGTGCGCGCTGCATGACTCGCAGCTTCACACCGCCGTGGATCGCGCTCTTCGTCGCGTACGGCCTGGGCGTGACGGGGGCGCTGGGCGATCTGCCGCGCTCGCCGGAGCACGAAGCGCAGCTCTTCTTCGCCGACCATGCGTGGCGTGACTGGTGGGGGCGCTTCGATGCGCGGTGGTACGGCGGGCTCGACGTGACGACGGTGCCGCTCGTGGCGGCGCAGCTGGTGGCGCTGCTCGCGAAGGTCCCGGGGCTCGGCGTGGAGCGCGCCTACGCGGTCGTGGTCGGCCTGGCTGGGGTGCTGACCGGCCTGGGCGCGGTCCGCCTCGCGCGCGCGCTGGCCACGACGCCCACGCAGGGGGCTGGCTGGCTCGTGGTCGCCGCGGCGGCGAGCCCGCTGGCGTGGCTGTGCCTCATTCCCCAAGGGTTGCTGCCCGGAACCCTCGCGCTCGGCTTCGCGCTCAACGCGGCTGCGTGGGCCCGCGCTGAAGGGTTGCCCGCACTCCTCTGGACACTGGTCTCAGGCGCCGCGGCGAGCGCCGCACACCCCATGGGCCTCCTCGCCGTACTGCTGACGGCGCCAGCGCTGGTGCGGAGCGCGCGGTCGCTCCTCTGCGTGGGCCTGGGGGTGCTCGTCGGAGGCCTCGCCGCCGAAGTGCCGCTGCGCGCGGCCGTCGCGACCTGGGCCGCCGCGCCTTCGAACCTGCCGGAGGCGGCGCGCACCGCGATTCTGCTGCTCGCGTTGGTCGGGCTGGTCGTCGCGCTGCGCCAGCGGGCGGCGCGCGCGGCGGCGATCGAGCTCGGCGCGCTCGCGCTGGCGGCGCTCGCGTCGCTCGGCACGGCGGTCGTCCCTCCGTCACTGCTGTTGGCCCTGGCGCTGACGCTGGCGTTGGCGGGGCTGGCTTCGCTCGAAGGTGCTCCGGGCTGGCCCACGTTCGTCGCAGCAGCGGTGGTCTTCGCGCTGACCGCGGCGACGTTGGGCTGGTACCGCAACGCCGACACCCGCTCGCGGCGCTCTGCGCTGCGCGACGTCGAGTGGGTGTTGGCGAACGCCCCGGACGGCGAGCGGTTCCGCTTCGTGTCCTTGGGGGTTGGCCGCGAGTGGCTCGAGCTGTCGCGCCGCGTGCGCCCGCGAGCGATCGACGGCGCGCTCGATTGGCTCGTCCCTTCGTGGGACGGCCTGCGCCCCGACGACGCCGTGGCGCGGGCCCGCCTCGCCGAGGCCGTCGCCGATCCGGCGCGAGCGCTGCGCTGGGCCATCGTCGGCGCGCAAGGCTGGGATGAGACCCTCAGCGGCCTGGGCTTCCGCAACGTCGGCGCATGGCGAGGCAACGTCACCTTGTGGCAGCGCGACCAGGCGAGCCCCATGCCTCCCACCGGCGCACCGTGGCAGCGCGCGCCGTGGCCCGTCGTCGTCTTGGGACCCCTCGTCGGGTTGCTGGCGCTCGTCGCGGCGCTCGCGGGGCTGCGCGAACTGCGGACGGGGACCTCTCCGCAGCCCACGGCCTGAGGCCTCGTGCCTTCGGTCAAGCCACGCGGAGGTGTCGACGCGGCGGGGCCGACGACGGCTTGAGCTCCTCGAAGTAGTAGCGGCGGAACTGGAGTGTGGCGCGGTCAGTGCGCACGGACACCTCGTCGGCCGCCGGCGGGACTTCCGACGGAAACGACGACTCGACGACGGCCTGGTCCTGCTTGACGATCTTCATGTTCGACGCGTTGAAGAGCGGGTTGAGCAGCGAGAGCCGCGCGAAGGACCGCGCCCCGACCACCAGCATGCGCACGCGATCGGCCTTCACCGGCACGCAGATGGCGTGCATGCGGAACACCTGCTTGGGCACCGGAATGTTCAGGACCATCACGTTGGGCTTGTAGAAGTCCAAGTACGCCAGCGCGCCAGACGCCGGGTTCTCGGTGTCGATCCACGACGTCGTGCGCCCGCCGTACGACGTGTCTTCCCACGTCACGTGCATGGTGCTGTCAGACTTGAGCAGGGGGCGAACGAAGCGGCCGATCGTCGTCGCGTGCACGTAGGGCACGTGCGGCGAGTCGAGCATGTTCTCCATGGCCCGCGTCCAATGCGCCGCCCACTCGACTTCGATGAAGGTCCTCGCCAGGTCGTCTCTCACCAGCGAGTCGGGCACCTGGGGCTCGGCGGGCTCGGGCTGGTCCGTCGCGGCCGTGAACACCCAGAGCAGCCCACCGATCTCCCGGGCCGGCAACGCCGTCGCGAACAGCCGCTCCCGCTTAGCGTCCGGGTTGAGCGGGACGTGCACCGCATTGCCCCCGCCGTCGAACTGCCACGCGTGGAACGGGCACTCGAGACAGCCGGCCTTCGTCACCTTGCCCAACGACAACGCCACGCCCCGGTGTGGGCAGCGGTCGAGCAGCGCGCTGACCTTCCCCGTCCCGTCCCTGAAGAAGACGAGCCGCTCGCCAGCGACGGTGACCGCCAGTGGGCCTGAGCCCTTGAGTCGTCGCGCCAGGGTCACCGGCGTCCACACGTTCGCGAAGCCTTCGAACATGTTGATGAGAGTAACGAGCGCGCTCGTCGTGTTCAACCTTTGTTCATGGTTTGTTGAGGCCGCTCCGAGAGCGTCCGGCCAGCCACAGCCCCAGCACCGCCGCAAAGAGCGCGCCGAGCGGCACCGTGCCCCAGTGCCAGGAGCGCGGCGGCGGCTCGAGGCCCGGCGCGAGGGGCGGCACGTCGGCGCGTTCGAACAGCGACACACCGGTCTCCCAGACCTGCGCCAGCTCGAAGCCCTGCTCGAGCAGCGGCGGGTAGTACGCCTCGTCGTTGACGACGACCCACCGCAGCGAGAGCGCCTCAGCGCGGCGGAGCACGTCGGACAACACTTCGAAGCCGCGCGGGTAGTACTTGCTCGCGTCGAGCGTGGCGACGCCGCTGCTGCGCAGGAGCGGGTCGGTGCGGGCGGTGTGGTAGTCGCCGTCGACGTTGGGCGACTTGCCGTACAGGTCGAACCGGCAGAACTGATCGCCGAAGCCCAGGGCCAGGTGACGGTAGCGCTCGGCCTCCGGGCCATTGAGCACGTCGAGCACCGGGGTGATGTCGTGCACGAACGGCGGTTGCAGCGCTTCGGCCGTCTTGTGCGCAACGAGGAACAAACTCCCCGGGAGGAGGACGAGCCCCAAGAGCGCGGCGGCCCGGGCCGCTCGCCGCACCTGGGCCAGCGCGACGGCGGCCAGCAGCACGCACAACAACAGCGCGGCCCAGTGGTGGAACTTGTCGTAGGTCAGCCACCGCCACTGCGAGCGGAAGAGCAGCTGCGGCAGCGGCGTCGACGTGCCTCCGGCGAGCACCGACAGGCCGACGACGCCCAAGCCCAGGACGGCGACGGTGCCCTTGCGTTGAATCGCTGCGACGAGGGTGCCCAGAAGCGCCACCGCGAACACCACCAGCTGCTCCACCAGCTCCATGGAGAGAGCGCGCGCCCAGAGCGGATCGCGCGAGTGGTGGGGGATCTCCGCTTGGGGCTCGCCCTGAGCGATGCGCCAGAACGGCAGAATCGTCAGGGCGATGACGGCGCCGGCCAGGGCGGCCGCGACCAGGCCCCGCGCCACGACGTGGCTGCGGCGCACTCCTTCCTCGGGCGCGGCGACGTGGCGCAGGCCCACCAGGAAACAGCCGCCGGCCACGAAGATGCTCGTGACGTGGTGCGCGGACACCGTGGCGGCGACACAGCCGAGGAAACCGAGCAGGTGGACGGCGCGCCCTCGTCCGAGCAGGCCGTGCAGCTGCGCCATGGCCAGCAATGCGAAGGGCGTCGCGACGAGCATGGGCAGCTGGCCGTAGACCCACGCGAAGCGGTGCGCCGTCGGCCACAGCGCCGCGAGCAGCATGGCCCATGCGGCCGCTTGTTCGCTCACGAAGGCGCGCGCCGCCTGCCCGACGCACCACGGCGTCAGCAGCATGGCCGTCACCATGACGCCCACGTAGCCAGCCTCGAGGCTGCGCAGCGCGAGGGACGAGAGGGCCACTAGCTGGTGCGCGAGCGGCGGGTAGCTGAGCACCGAGAAGCCGCCGTACCAGCGAGGTTCGAAGACGCTGAACCAGTCGCGCACGTAGTGGTCCGCGAAGAACATGTGCACGTACGCGTCGAAGGCGTGCCGGTGAAAGCCGCTGGTGGCGGCCAGCAGACCCAGCGCGCCGGCCGACAGCCACGCAAGGCGACGAATCGCCGACGCCGTCTCGTCAGCGGACGCAGGTGACATGCGCCGTCATGCCCAAGGGGAGCCGCGACAGCCACTTCGATTCGTAGTGCAGCACTTTGGACAGTCCGCGGCGCACCCGCTTGGTGAGCGTGGGCGCGTCGGCTTCGACCTGCGACTGCCGGTGTTTGTGCATGTCGACGCCCGCCCCCAGAGCCGAGAAGACCGCCGCGTCGTACAGCTGCCCGAGCCCGAAGTAGCTGTAGCGCACGTCGACGCGGCGCAGGCCGGCGCGCTCGAGCACGTCGAAGAGCGCCCACGGCGAGAGCGCGTGGAGGTGCCCTGCGTGCTTCGCCTTGAACCCCCGCAGGAAGGGCAGTCGGCCGACCAGGGTCAGCGGGTGGCCCTCACAGGGGAAGACCAGGTGGAAGACACCGCCGGGCTTCAGCACGCGGCGAACTTCAGCCAGGCCGGACTCCATGGACGGCAGGTGCTCGAGGACGTCGATCATCAACGCGGCTCCGAGCTGACCGTCGGAGAACGGGAGCGCGTCGGCGCTGGCTTGGGCGAAGTGCACCGGGCTGCCTCGCCCCTGCGCTTCCTTGATCGCCGTGTGCGACAGGTCGAGCCCGTGGCAGCGCAGCTCGGGCCGGGCCGCCTGCACCGACGCGATGAAGCGGCCGGACCCGCAGCCGATCTCGACGACCTCTCCAGTGACCGGCCGCAGCGCGTCGAGGCACCAGCGCAGGTGGAGGCTGTGGTCCAGGAAGTCGGGCTCGTCCGGGCGGATGACACCACCCCCGCCCCAAGTCACTTGCTCGTAGTCGAAGCTCGTCACGGCGCCGGCGAGCGTAGCGCCTCAGCAGAGCGCCGGAAGTTCTTCGGACTGGTGTTCGGCTCGGCCTACCTCGACCCGCGCGACCTCAGAACGCGTGGACGAGGGTGTAGTTGAACGCTTGGCCACCGTACCGGCCGGTCCCGATCAACCGGTCGAAGCGAGCGGAGTCCGCTGGGGACATGGTCTGGCACCCGATCGAGATCGGCGTGTCGGACGAGCCGGGATGGAAGAGCACGCCGCTCAGTCGCTTCGTCTGCTGCTGCTCAGCGGCGGAGATCTGACCGTCGTCGTTCTGGTCGCGCCAGCCGCGAATGCCCGTGCCGATGGCCTGGCCTCTCTCGGTGACCTCGTAACCGTTGCCGCCACGGCCTTTGTAGCCGTTGGTGTACTTATGCTTCACGTCGTAGTTGCCGGGCATCATGTACGCCATGTGCCCTGTGTCCGAGAGGCTGGACTTGCGCTGAGCGGGCACCGTTGACGACGCGAACTCGTGCACGCGGCCGTCCGGCGTGAGCACGACAGTCCTGTCCTTGTAGCCGCGCGAGACGGACGGATCATTCATTCGAACGCCCAAGACCGTCGGCTTGCCGTCCGGGTTGACCACTCCGCCCTGCTGCTTGACCACCTGCGCGTAGAAATTGAACTTCTCCGCTTCGCTCGCGTTCGGCGGCGGTCCTTGCCGGATCTGCTGCGCTGACAGCTGCCCAACGGTGGCCGGCGCTGGGGCCGCAGGGGTGGCCGGAGGGGCCACGCCTGGAGCGGCTGCGGGGGCCGAGTCCGGGGTCCGCGCTGGCGGCGGAGCGGGCTGCGTGGACTTCGGTACCATGACGATCACCCGCTGCGTGTTGCCGCGGTAGATCTCGTTACCCATCTGCTTGAAGTTGTAGATGCCGCCGTCCTGCTTGCGCAGCACACCGATGTCGTTGCCGTAGGTGTTGCCGTTGTTCCAGTCGGAGTGCCGCGTCTGCATGACCACCGCGCCGTTGGGGATCTGCCCCGCGTCCAGCGCCTTCTTGTAGTCCGCGTACGACATGTCGTGGACGTTGGCGGTGCCACCGAACTGTGAGTGGCTCCGCAGCGTGATCTCGCGAGAGCCAGGCACGTTCAGCGACTGGAACTCACCACTCGTCATCATGTTCACGGCCATGGCGCGCACGTTGTTCTTGTCCGGTCCGGCCGCGCCGCCAGTCTGGATGAGGTCCTTGCCCATGCCGTTGCGCTGCAGGTTCCCGCGCGTGGAAACCACACAGGAGCTGCCGCCATGGCCGGTGAAGTTGCGAGCGCGCGCCAGCGCCTCCATGCGCTGGAGCTGATCCGGCGCGAGCTGCTCCGGGCGCACGCTGGACCCCGTCGCAGGCGCCTGCGTCTGACCAACACCGGGCGCCGGAACCGAGCCGGGCCGAGGCACCGCGCCTGGCGCCGGCTGCTGGCCGGTTGCCGGACCGCGCGGTCCAGGGCCCGCCGAAGGCCCCTGCGCCCCCGGTCCGCGCCCACCGCGCGCCGGCCGGTGCTCCTGCAGCTGCATGCCTTCGGTGGCCTTCTCGAGCTCCTGGAGCGTGCGCTGATCCACCGTGCCGTTGGCGGGGTCGATGCCCTTGGCCCGCTGGAACGCTTCGATGGCGCTCTGCGTCTTGGGCCCGTGCATGCTGTCCGTCGCGAGCGGCTGGCCGTTCGCGTCGCGCACGCCCAAGGCGTTGAGCCGCATCTGCACTTCTTTGCTGAGCTGGCTCCTGCTGCCGATCTCGCTGACCGCCTGCCCCGCGGCGACCTGCTCACGCTCGGGGCCGGCCGTGTACTTGCGGCCGTCGAAGGCGGGGCGCGCACCGGGGGCTGGCTGCGCCCCGGGCTCGGGCTGGGGCCTTGGACTTCCCGGAGCAGGCCGAGCCGGCGGGGCGGGCC
>JALHOS010000405.1 GCA_022842905.1 Myxococcaceae bacterium
CCCAAGGCCCCCGCCCCGCCCAGAGCGGCGAGCGCCGCGGCCCCCAGGTCAGCTACAAGGGTCAGCCTCCGCCGAGCGGCGACAATCGGCCTCAAGGCCGCCGCCGACCCAAGCGCCGGTTCTGAACCGGGGCGGCTCTCGCCTGCTGAGAAACGCGGGCTCCTTCCACCCCGCGCGCTGCTTGCCGATCGCCCTGGCCTTCGCCTAAGGCGCGCTGCGCGATGCGCGTCGTCATCACCGGTGGGGCAGGCTTCGTCGGCTCGAGCTTGGCGCTCAAGTACCGCGCCCAGTACCCCAAGGCCGAGATCCTGGCCTTCGACAACCTCAAGCGCCGCGGCGCCGAGCTGAACCTGGAGCGGTTTCGGAAGGCGGACATCACGTTCGTGCACGGCGACGTGCGCTCGCGCGAAGACCTGGCGGCGCTGCCGGGCACGTTCGATCTGTTCCTCGACGCGGCGGCGGAGCCCAGCGTGCTGGCGGGCCTGAACGGCTCGCCGGCCTACGTCCTCGACACGAACCTGGGCGGGACCATGAACTGCCTGGAGGTGGCGCGGACCAAGGCGAAAGCCTTCGTCCTGCTGTCCACGTCTCGCGTCTATTCCATCGCCCCGCTCAAGGCGCTGGCGTTCGACGAAGGCGCGACCCGGCTGACGCTGAGCGCCGCGCAGAAGCTGCCCGGAGTGAGCTCCGCCGGCATCGCCGAAGACTTCCCGGTCAACCTGCCGCGCTCGCTCTACGGCGCGAGCAAGCTGGCCAGCGAGTACCTGGTGCAGGAGTACTGCGCGACGTACGGGCTCAAGGCGATCATCAACCGCTGCGGCGTGATCGCGGGGCCGGGGCAGTTCGGCAAGGTCGACCAGGGCGTCTTCACGCTCTGGGTGGCGAACCACACCTTCGGCAAGGCGCTCAAGTACACGGGCTTCGGCGGCACGGGAAAACAGGTGCGCGATCTGCTGCACCCCGACGATCTCTTCGCCGCGCTCGAAGCACAGCTGGGCGGGCTCGACCGGCTGTCGGGTGACACGTTCAACCTGGGCGGCGGCCAGGGCTGCTCCACGTCGCTGCTGGAGCTGACGCAGCTGTGCCGGACGGCCACGGGCCGCGAGGTGCCGGTGGCGTCGGACCCGACGACCAGCCCGGTCGACATTCCGTTCTACGTGTCCGACACCGCCAAGGCGAAGCAGGCCTTCGGCTGGGCGCCGAAGAAGACGGCGAAGGACATCGTCACCGACATCGCGGCCTGGCTCGACCGGGAACGCGCACAGCTGGCACCGCTCTTCGGGGCGTAAGGGAACGTTCGTTGTATTGAGTTGCTTGTATTGAGTTGCAAGGAGACACCATGACCGTCGCGATCGTCACCGGCTCGGCCGGCCTCATCGGCAGTGAGACCTGCAAGTTCCTCCATGAGAAGGGCATGGACGTCGTCGGCATCGACAACGACATGCGCGCGTACTTCTTCGGCGCCGAGTCGAGCACCGGGTGGATGCGCAGGCAGCTCGAGGGCAGCCTCAAGCGCTACAAGCACGTCGAAGCCGACATTCGCTCGCAGGAGGCGATCGAGAAGATCTTCCGCGAGCTGGGCAAGACCGTGAGCCTGGTGGTGCACACGGCCGCGCAGCCCAGCCACGACTGGGCGGCTCGCGAGCCGATCACCGACTTCACCGTCAACGCGAACGGCACGCTCGTCATGCTCGAGGCGACGCGCAAGTTCTGCCCCGACGCGGTGTTCGTCTTCACCAGCACGAACAAGGTGTATGGCGACGCGCCCAACGAGCTGCCGCTGGTCGAGAAGCCGCTGCGCTGGGAAGTGGACCCCACGCACCCGTACGCGGAGCACGGCATCGACGAGAACCTGCGCATCGACCAGTCGAAGCACTCGCTGTTCGGCGCGAGCAAGGTCGCCGCCGACGTGCTGGCGCAAGAATACGGGCGCTACTTCGGCATGAAGACGGCCACGTTCCGCGGCGGCTGCCTGACCGGGCCCGCGCACTCCGGCGCCGAGCTGCACGGCTTCCTCGCGTGGCTGGCCAAGTGCACCGTGACCGGCAAGCCGTACACGATCTTCGGGTACAAGGGGAAACAGGTCCGCGACAACATTCACAGCTACGACCTGGTGAACGCGTTCTGGCACTTCTACGAGAAGCCGCGCAGCGGCGTCGTCTACAACATGGGCGGCTCGCGCCACGCCAACATTTCCATGTTGGAAGCGATTGCCATGTGTGAGGAGTTCAGCGGCAAGAAGCTGACGTACACGCTGTCGGACCAGGCTCGCTCGGGCGATCACATTTGGTACGTGAGCGACGTGCGGCGCTTCCAGAAGGACTACCCAGGCTGGAAGTACAAGTACGACATGCGCACGACGCTCAAGGAGATCGTCGAGGCGACCATGGAGAGGAACCGGAAATGAAGCTGTCCCTCGTCATCCCCGCGCACAACGAAGAGACGGAGATCGGCGGGACCGTCACCAAGCTGTACGACGCGCTGACGGCCGCGCGGATCCCCAACGAGATCCTCGTGGTGAACGACAACAGCTCGGACGGCACCGAGAAGGTGCTGCAGGACCTGCAGAAGTCGATCCCTACGCTGCGCTACGTGAACAACCTGCCGCCGAACGGGTTCGGCTTCGCGGTGCGCAAGGGGCTCGACTGCTTCGAAGGTGACGTGGTCGCGGTGGTCATGGCCGACTCGTCGGACCGCCCGCAGGACGTGGTGGCGTTCTACAAGATCATGCTCGAGCGCCGCGTCGACTGTGTGTTCGGCACGCGCTGGACCGACGGCGGGTTCGTCGAGGACTACCCGGAGCCCAAGCTGGTCATGAACCGGCTGGCGAACAGCTTCATTCAGCTCATGTTCATGAGCCGGTACAACGACTGGACGAACGCGTTCAAGATGTACCGAAGAGACGTGATCGAAGGGCTCAAGCCGTTCCTGTCGCACCACTTCAACCTGACGGTGGAGCTGCCGCTCAAGGCGATGGTGCGCGGCTACACGTACTGTGTGGTGCCGAACGGGTGGATCAACCGGAAGACCGGCGTCAGCAAGCTCAAGATCAAGGAGATGGGGTCGCGGTACCTCTTCATCGTCCTGTACTGCTGGATCGAGCGTTGGCTGTCGCGCGGGGACTACCACCTGACGCGGCGGCGGCCGTCGACGACGCCGGCGGCCACGCCCGCGGCTGGGGCTGACGCGGCGCGGCTGCGCGCGCTGTGACGTCGCCTGGGGCGGAGGCCTCGCCCGTCGGCGCGTGGAGCAAGAGCCAGCGAGCCCTGCTCTGGCTTGGGCGGGTGGGCCCGGCCCCTGGCGCGAGCTGGCCGGGTGAGCGCGTCACGACCTGGGGGCTGACCGCCTTCATCGTGCTGTGGGCGCTGCTGTCCGCCTTCGTGCTGCTGCAGACGGGGCACTTCACGTACGACCAGGCGTACTTCTGGGATCAGGCCGTGCAGGTCGCCGAAAGGCTGCGCTGGCCCGCGTACGGGCCCTTCGTGTCCGGCGTGCACCCCAGCCCGCTGACGCCGGGCGGCATGCTCTTTGTGGTGCTCGCGCCGCCGTTCCTCGTCGCGACGGACCCGCGCTTCGGGCTGGCGTGGATTCACCTGTTGGCGGCGCTGGGCGCTTGGCTCTTCGACTGGACCTTGCGTCGGCTGGGCGTCGCGCCGAGCTACCGCATCGCCACGCTCGTGCTGTACCTCGCGTCCACCGCCCACGCGCGCGCCGAAGAGACGTTCTGGAACGGAGACCTCTTCCTCTTCATCACCCCGGCCCTGCTGGCGTTGGCGACGTACGCGGCCCAGGACGAGCGGCGCCGCTGGTGGCCGTACGCGCTGCTCGGCGCCACTGGGGCGCTGTCGCTGCAGACGCACCTGTCCGGAGGCATGGGCCTCGGCATCGCCCTGCTGATCCTGCTGCTCCACACCCCGTCGGCCCCGGCGCTGCGGCACCTGCTGGCCTTCGTGGCTGGGCTGCTCGCCTGCTACCTGCCGTACGTGCTGTTCGAACTCGCACACGGCGCTCCGAACACAGCCCTGCTCAAGAACGCGGTGCCGGCGTCGGGCGTGTACTCGCCCGAGGCGCTCGAACGAAGCCTGCTCCTTCCGGTGATGTACGCGGCGCACGCTGAGCGCCCCGAGATTCTGTGGGGCGTGGACGGTAGCGACTGGACGACGTGGGCCGCGCGGCTTTCGGGCTGGAGTGCGGCCGTGCTCGCGCTGCTGGGGCTCGTCGTGCGCCACCCACTCAAGCCGTTCTCGCTGCTCGTCCTCCTCGGCGTGCCCGCGTACTACCGGCTGACGGGGCGGCCGTATCAGGACCACTACGTCGCCTCGGTGGTGCCGCTGGCCGTGCTGTTCGCCGGCGCGGGGCTTGGGTGGCTGGCGACGAAGGGCGCCGCCGCGCGCGCGCTGTGCGTCGCGTACCTCACGGCCTACGTCGCGGCGGGGGCCGCGCTGCTCCTGACCCAGCTGCAACGCCCGGTGCTGAGCCCCAGCAACCCGTGGAACGGCATGACGGTGGCGGTGCAGCTCGAGCGCACCCGGCAGGCCCTGGCGCTGGGACGACCCGTGCCGTCGGGCCCCGGCGACGAGCTGGCGTACGTGCAGGCGGTGCTCGCGCGGCGTGTCCTCAAGCAGGAGCTCCTCTTCGACTTGGGCGGCCACGTGTGCCGCGTCGACGAAGCCTTGTCGGCGTTCGAGGTGAAGCCGCCGAGGCCGCTCAGCGCGCCGCTGGCCAACAACTCCGTCTTCGTGTGTGAGCGGTGACCATGAAGACGCTCGTGGAACGGTGGCGAGGGGCGAGCTGGGCGGACCGCGCGAAGTGGGGGCTCTTCGAGGGCCTCGGGCTGGGGCTGCTGCTGTTCGCGCTGCGCGCGACGTGGGCGCTGTGGACCGAGCAGCCCGGGATGTATGACGAGGGGATTCTGCTCACCAACGCGCACCTGCTGTTGGCGGGCAAGGTTCCGTACCGCGACTTCTACAGCAACTACCCGCCTGGGGTTTTCCTGGTGCTGGCCGGGCTGTTCAAGGTCTTCGGCGCGTCGATCGCCGTGGAGCGGGCGTTCGGACTGGCCACGCACGTCGCGCTCGCGCTGTTCTCGGGGCGGCTCGCCGGCCGGCTCTTGGGGACTCCGTTCAGCTTCGTCGCCGCCGGGCTCGTCGCCACCTGGCTCGCCTGGCTGGGAATGACGGCCTTCGCGTGGCTCGTGGCGCTGGCGGCGGCGCTGCTCGCGGTCGAGGCCTGTGCGTGGGCGGCGCAGAAGGACACGCGGCTGAGCTTGGGCGCCGCGGGCTTCGCGGTCGGCGCGGTCAGCTGGTTCC
The DNA here is from genome assembly GCA_022842905.1 of Myxococcaceae bacterium. Classification (GTDB taxonomy): domain Bacteria; phylum Myxococcota; class Myxococcia; order Myxococcales; family Myxococcaceae; genus JALHOS01. The sequence continues at coordinate 5,310 of JALHOS010000405.1, forward strand.
GGCACGATCTGTTCGCCTACTGGGCGGTCGTCACGGTGGCGCTCGCGGCGGCGCTCGGCCTGTACGCCTGGCGGGTGCGCAAGGACGTGACGTGGCTGCCGCGCGTGCTCGCGTTTGGGGCCGGCGTCGGCGTCGCGCTCGTCGTGTTCTGGCCGGTGGTGTTCGCTCGCGGCGGCTTCATGCAGACGCTGAACGATCTCTACTTCGATCAAGTCCGCTACGTGCTGCCGGCGCGCAAGCTCCCGCTGCCGAACTGGCAGAGCGCCGCGGTGCACCTGGCCGGGGCGATCGCCGTGACGCTGGTGGGCCCGTTCCTCGCGCTGGCGAGCGCGCTGCTGCCCAAGATCTTCCGCGCGCAGAGCAAGCTGACGCTGGCGCTCCTGGGGACCCTGGCCGTCGCGGTGATCCCGCAGATGATGGGTCGCACCGATGAGCACCATGCGCTGTACACGGTGACACCCGCGGTGACGCTGGGCGCCGCGTTGGCCTTGGGCGCGCTGGGCTGGGGTCGACTGCGCGCCCTGGCGTGGATCTGCGCCGTCGGAGGCCTGGGCCTGCTCTTCGGTCCCGTGCGCGGCCACCTCACGCCGAAGCCGCCAGAGCACTTCACCCCCGCGTACCCGGACTGGCCGCGCGCCAGCACGGTGGAGGACCCTGAGGCGGGCGCGCGCAAGCAGGTCGTCGCGTTGGTGCAGCAGCTCACCCAGCCTGGTGAGCCGATCTACGTGGGCTCGCTCGATCACCAGACGGTGTTCGTCAACGAGATGGACCTCTACTTCCTCGCGGACCGGCCGGGCTCGACGCGGTACCTCCAGTTCGACCCCAACGTGGTGAACCGCGACGACGTGCAACGCACGATGATCGCCGAGCTCGAGCGGGCGCCGACGCGCGTGGCGATCCTCTCCGCGCGCTTCAACCACGCTGGTGAACCCAACGACAGCAGCAAGCCCGGCGCGACGCTGCTCAACGAGTATTTTCAGGCGAAGTTCCAGCTCGCGTTGCAGGTCGGTCCGTACTGGGTGCTGACGCGGCGGTGAGGCTCGGCGTTGGAGGGGCGCTTCGGGCTGCCTCGACCGTCTGCGAGGGATCTGGCGGAGGCGTGAGCAGGTGAGCGCCCGCGCTCGCCGTCCGAGCGACGTACCCGCCTGAGGCGAACCAGGCTGCGGTGCGGGTCGCCGCGGCTCTCGGCGCCACGGCGCGCTGGGTGTCGCGAGGCCTCCGAGAGTAGCGTGCCGTGCATGCGGACTGCGTTCCTCGCCACGACGGCCACGTTGATGTTCCTCATCGCCGCCTGCAGCGCGCCGACTCGCACGTGCGCGAACTGCAGCGGCTGCTGCGATTCAACCGGTCAGTGCCAATCGGGCCTGTCGCCCACAGCCTGCGGGGCCTCGGGGCTCGCGTGCGTCGCGTGTGGGGCCACTCAGCTGTGCAGCAGTGGGGTGTGTCTCCAGCTGCCGAGCGGGACCGGAGGCGGCGGAGGTAGTGGCGGCGCTGATGCCGGCAGCACCGATGCGGGGACGGACGGAGGCTCAGGCGGCACCGGCGGTACGGCCGGCACCGGCGGGACGGCCGGCACGGGCGGAACAGCTGGCGCGGGCGGAACAGGTGGCGCGGGCGGAGCGGCTGGCGTGGGCGGAACAGCTGGCGCGGGCGGAACAGC
>JALHOS010000406.1 GCA_022842905.1 Myxococcaceae bacterium
CCGCCCCCGCCAGCGTCCTGCGCAGCGCTCCCGCCCGCGCCACCGTCAGCGCCAGGCGGCGGTCCTCCGCAGGCAACGCCCAGCACCGCGACCCACAGACCCACTCGGCTCCACGTCATCGGCTCAGCCCTCCTCCACGCTGCTGCTCGGCGCGCTCACCGTGGCGTCCGCTTCGCGCGCGGCCTCCACCTCAGCGCGCTCGTAGGCGCGAATCACTTGCGCCACCACCGGGTGCCGCACCACGTCCGAGTCGTTGAACTCGACGAAGGTGATGCCGTCCACGCCAGCGAGCACCTTCTTCGCGTGAATGAGCCCGGACAGCTTGCCCGTCGGCAGGTCCACCTGGGTCACGTCGCCGGTCACCACGGCCTTCGAGTGGTAGCCCAGGCGGGTGAGGAACATCTTCATCTGCTCCACCGACGCGTTCTGCGCTTCGTCGAGGATCGCGAAGCAGTCGTTGAGCGTGCGCCCGCGCATGAAGGCCAGCGGCGCCACTTCAACCACGCCCTCGTCGATCAGCTCTCGCGCGCGCGCCGCGTCCACCATGTCGTGGAGCGCGTCGTACAGCGGCCGCAGGTACGGGTTCACCTTCTCGGCCAGATCGCCAGGCAGGAAACCCAGCTTCTCGCCGGCCTCCACCGCCGGCCGCGCCAGGACGATGCGCTTGACCTTCTTCTCGAGCAGCGCGGCGACGGCCATGGCCATGGCCAAGTACGTCTTCCCGGTGCCCGCAGGGCCGATGCCGAAGACGACGTCGTGCGTGCGAATGCAGTCCACGTAGCGCGACTGGGTCAGGCCCCGCGGAGCGATGCTGCGGCCTCGCCCACTGGTGAGCACCGCCGGGGCGGTCAGCGCCTTGAGCGCCGGCTCCCCCTGTGCGAGCGCCTTGAGCGCCTGCTCCACGTCGTCGTGCCCCAGCGGACGGCCGGCGCGCACCTGGCCCAAGAGCACGTCGACCACCTTGAGCGCGTGGCCCACGGCGGTCTTCTCACCGGCCACGGTGAGCTCCGCGCCGCGCTGCCCGACCCGCACGCCCAGCCGCCGCTCGAGGATCCGCAGGTGTTCACTGCGCGGACCGGCCAGGGCCTGCGCTTCGTCCGCGCCGTCCAGCTCGAGCTCGACCTTCTCGTTCATGCTCAGCGCAGCGGGGGCAGCAGCACGTACTGCCCGCCCTCCTGCGCGCGGTAGTAGTAGTTGTCTCTCCACGGGTAGCGCAGGTCGTCGGCCGACAGCAGGCCTGACTCTTCGAGATCAACCAGCCCCGTCGGCAGCCCTCCGTGCTCGAGCTTGTACAGCTCCAGCGCCGCGCCGATCCGCGCCATCTGCTGCTGGCTGGCGATGCGCTGGGCCGCGGGGTCCGTGTAGCGCGTGCCCGAGCCGGCCAGCCGCACCGACCCCAAGTCCACGCGGGTGAAGAGCAGGAACAGCACGCCCACGACGAGCACCGACACCGCCACGCGCCCCAGCAGCCCGCCGACGCGCGCGAGGAAGCCGGGCTGGCCTTCGAGCTTCACCCTGCCCGTCGGGGCGATGCCCTTGGCGTACTCGAGGTTGATGAGGTTGCAGAGCGCCTTGGACGCTTCGAACTCGCCCAGGCAAGACTGGTCGATGATCTGCTCGGCGGTGCGGCCCGGCTTGATGAGCTCGTACGTCTTCCGCTCGTTCTCGCCGACGGACTGGAACTCGCCCTGGTTGACCTCCTTCTTGTCCTCGGCGAACGCGTCGTCGAGCGCGGAGTCGAACTCGTCGCGCTTGAGCGGCGGCGGCGGCAGCTCCTTGATCTTCTCGAACGTCATCGCCGGGCTGGTGATGCGCTTCTTCACCACCGGCCATTCGTCGACGCGACGGAAGCCTTCCATCAACACCGACTCGGCGCGCAGCGGCGTGAAGACCGGCTCTTCGTCGATGTCCTTCTGCTCGAAGCTGTAGTTGCCGGCCTTCCACGCGAAGAGCTTGAAGAGCGTCTCCGACGCCTGGAGCTGCATCATCGCCTTGAACTTGTCCTGGCTGATGAGCCCCTGGGCCACCAACACGTCGCCCAGCCGCTGCAACGTGCGCTTCTGGTTTTCGAGCGCGAACTCGAGCTGCTGCTCGCTGATGAGGCTGGCCCGCACCAACATCGCGCCGATCAGATCGTGCTTGCTGCGCGCGACCGCCGCCGCGCCCAGAATGTTGCCGTCCTTGAAGGTGACGGTGACCTCTTCAGCCTTGTTCTTCAGCCGCAACAGCCCGGTCTTCTGCTGCTGACCGATCAGCTGAAGAATGTCGGCGATCCCGAAGTCCTTGAGCGTGCCGTTCAGCGCCATGGCTCGTTAGCCCTGTTGTTGGCGCTTGCGCAGGCCGCGCAGCGCGACGACGTAGACCGACCCGAACAACAGCCCCAGCGGCACCAGCTTGAGCCACACCGGCACCGCGTCGAACGGCGCGCGCACCGCGCCGTCACGCCAGACGAAGCCCACCACCGCGAACAGGAAGAAGAACGCGTAAACCAGCCCGCGCACCGGCAGCCCGGAGAACACGTGGCCCATGCCCGCGCACAACACGCCCAGCCCGTAGGCAATGCGGTCCGTGCGCTGGTGGTAGCGCTCGACCTCGGCCTGCTTGCGGACCTTGAGCGACGGCGCGGCGGCGTTCTTGTTGACGAACACGTTCACACACTGCGTGCACATGAGGCTGCCCAGCGACAGCTCGGGATCTTCCCGCGTGCTGCACGGTCGGCCACACTTGGTGCACACCTTCGACGCGCGTAGCTTGGGCCCCAGCCGGCCGGCCAGCGCGACCAGCACCGCGAGCAGCAGCGGCAGCGCGTACGCGACGGGCTCCGGCGCCCGGCCGACGAACACCGACACCAGCTGCGAGCGCACCCGGTCGCCCGCGCCGTTCGCCTGCGCCATGGACCGCACGACGTCCTCCGGCAGCGCCGTCAGCGCAAACGCGCTCGACAGCGGCGTCGGCTCCTTGGTCGACAAGGGCTCGGGCTTGGTGAGGGAAGGATCCAGCGTCTGCGCCGTGTTGAACGCGGTCGACGCGCGCCCAATGTCGCCGGCCGCGGCGTCGCCGAGCAGCTGGTAGCGGCGCTGGAAGATGCGCCCCATGTTGAAGTGAGCGGCGGCGAGGCTCGGGTCCGCCTTCGACGCGTCTTCGAACATGACGCGGGCGTTGTCCCAGTCGCCGAGCGCCGCCTGCGCCACGCCCAGGTTGTTGAGCGCCCGCGCTTCCTTCGGAGACAAGGCCAGCGCGTCCTTGAGCTGCTGCGCGGCGCGCTCGGCGTCCCCCCGCCGCAGCCGCCAGGTCCCCAGCGTGAACAGCTCGGCGAAGGACGCGGTGCGCCCCTGGGCCTTGGCGTCGAGCTCGGCGACGGTGCGCTCCGAGCCCACGCCCCCGTTGTCCACCTCGAAGACGGCGCGCGCCGGCGTCTCGCTGAACACCGCGCGCTCGGCGATCACCCCTCCGACGACGGGCAACACGCCGATGACGCCGATCAGCACCACCGCCACCGCGCGCTCGGCGCTCGTCAGGTACAGCGTCACCGCGAGGAAGGCCGTCAGGAGTACGGCGACCAGGCCCAGCCGGAAGACGATGGGCATGAGCAGCACCAGCACGAACAGCGCGCCCGTCTGCCAGCGCGCCGCGGCGCGGGGGAAGAAGAAGTGGAAGTCGAAGAGCGCGTAGTAGCCGCGGCGGAGCAGAAAGACGAAGAGCACGACGCAGGCGAGCGCGATCCAGCTGAAGATCACGATCGCGCCGAAGTCCGCGAGCGTCGCGCGCTGGTAGCGCAGGTCAGCCAGGCTGAGCGACAGCGCCGTCTTGAGCGTCGTCACCACGCGGCCCAGGTCCGTCGGATCCGCGCGGACGTAGGTCCAGGCCAGCGCCGTCCACGCCGCGGGCAGCGCCGGGGCCAGTTCGGTCGCGCTCCGGGCCATCTCCACCGCGGCGCCGTGATCGCCCCGCTCGCTGGCCTTCGCCGCCACGCGCGTCAACCCCACGGACCAGAGCTCCATGGACTTGGCGGCGACGGACTTCTTGAGCTTCACCAGCGCCGCGCGCGCCGCTTGCTCGGCCTTGATGTCGTTCTTCTTCACCGCGTCGGTCCAGGTGCGCCAGGCCACGGCCAGGTCCGCGTCGCTCACCGGGTCGACCAACAAGCTCGGTGCGGCAGGTCCGGCTGGCGCGGCGTCGACCGGCTTGGCCCCGGCCTTCGCGGCCGCCTTGGCCTTCGCGTCGGCGTCCGAGCCTCGTGGTGAGGTGGGTGACGTTGGTGACGCCTTGGCACCGTCGGCGTCAGCCGCGCGCTCGGCGCCCGGCGCCCGCTTGGCCTTGACGTCAGGGTCGACCAGGTTCAACTGCGCCCAGCCAGAGCCCGGCCGCAACGCGGCGCCGAGGGACGACACCAAGAGCACGAGGTGCGTCAGACGGCGCAATGACGGCAGAGCGAGAGGTGGCGTCGGCACGAGGTCGAACAATCGGAACGGCGAAAGAGGCGATCGCGTCCGCGCATGAGAGCAGTAAGCCGAGCGACTGTCAGCGTTTAGTTTGCCGACCAGTGCTAGAGCGCGCGCCCCATGTCCACCCTCGGTGAGTCCCTCGAACGTCTGGCGGAGGTCATGCGGCGACTGCGCGCGCCGGACGGCTGTCCGTGGGACCGGGAGCAGGACCTCAAGAGCCTGCGGCCCTACCTCATCGAAGAAGCGTACGAGGTGCTCGAGGAGATGGATCGCGTCGCCGCTGGCGGCGGCTGGGGCCCGCTCAAAGAAGAGCTGGGCGATCTGCTCTTTCAGATCGTCTTCCACGCGCAGCTCGCCAAAGAACGGGGTGAGTTCGACCTGGCCGACGTGTGCAACGCCATTGCCGACAAGCTGACGCGCCGGCACCCGCACGTCTTCGGCGACACGAAGGTCTCCGGCAGCACCCAGGTGCTGGAGAACTGGGCCAAGCTCAAGGCCAAGGAGCGACAGGAGAAGCACGGCAAGGTCGGCAGCGTGCTCGACGGCGTGCCTGGCCACGCGCCCGCGCTCCAGCGCGCCGAGCGGCTGACGGAGAAGGCTTCGCGCATCGGCTTCGACTGGCCGGACCTGCGCGGCGTGCGGGCCAAGCTGACCGAGGAGCTCGCCGAGTTCGACGAGGCCATTGCGCAGAACGACGCGGCCGCCATCGAGCACGAGCTGGGTGACGTCCTGTTCTCGCTGGCCAACCTGGGCCGACACCTGAAGGTCGCCCCCGAGGACGCCGCCCGCGCCGCCAACCAGCGCTTCACCCGACGCTTCCACGCGGTCGAGGCGAAGCTCGAGCAGCGCGGCGTGCCCTTCGGAGAAGCGTCGCTCGAGCTCATGGACCGGCTGTGGGACGAGGTGAAGGCCGAAGAGCGGGCCGCAAAGCCGCGCTTGACTGACGCGCCGCCACACCGCTAAGGGGCCCCCTTCAATTCTCAGTCGTCTCTTGAAGGAGCAGGACCCCCGTGGCCAACACCGCATCGTCCGAGAAGCGTCACCGTCAGTCGCTCAAGCGCCGCGCGCGCAACAGTGCCGTCAAGAGCGACGTCAAGACGGCCATCAAGCAGGCCCGCGAGTTCATCGAGAAGGGTGACAAGGCCAAGGCGCTCGACGCCATCAAGGCCGCGCACTCGCTGCTCGACCGCGCCGCCACCCGCGGCGTCCTCCACGCCCGTAACGCGGCCCGCCGCATCGGCCGCCTCAGCCACATGGCCGACAAGAAGTTTGCGGCTGCGGCCAAGTAAGTCGCTGATTTTGTTGTTCGTTGTTGGGCAGTGATCGTTCTGCCGGCCTTCGGGACACTCTTCGTTCCGAAAATGCGCTTGGTGCACGCCACTGCCGCTGAACCCGCTCCTGCCGCTGAGCCCGCCACGGTCGATGACCTGAGCGCGCTCGCGCGCCGTGCCGCCGGGGGTGAGCTGGACGCCACCGCGGTGCTGCTCAAGCGGTTGGCGCCGGGCATCGTCCGGGCTGCGCACGCGCTGATGGGGTCGACGCACGCGGACGTGGACGACGTGGTGCAGAAGTCCCTCATCGCCCTGGTGCAGGCGCTCCCGGCGTTCCGCGGGGAATGCAGCCCGGCGCACTACGCGCAGACGATCGTCACGCGCACCGCCATGGCCGCCCGTCGGCGCGACGTGCTGAAGGTCGCCCGGCAGGACGCCGACGCCGAGCTCGACGCGCTGGAGGCCGAGGCCCCAAGCCAGTCGGACGCGGTGCACGCCGAGCAGCGGCGGACGCTGGTGCGCAGGCTGTTGGAGACGCTGCCTGAAGCGCAGGCCGAGACGCTGGCCATGCGCGTCGTGTTCGGCTTCTCGCTGGACGAGGTGGCCGCGGCGACGGGCGTGCCGGTGAACACGGTGCGCAGCCGGGTGCGGTTGGCCAAGGAAGCGCTCAAGCGGCAGATCGACCGCACGCCGGGCCTGCTCGCGGCGCTCGGAGGTGACGAATGACCTCGCTCGACCTCCACCCGGAAGAGCTCCTGGAGCGGGCCCGCAGCAGCGCGCTGAGCGACGACGAGCGCGCGCGCCTCGACGCCCACCTGGCGCAGTGTGCGGTCTGCCGCTTCGAGCTGGCGGCCCAGCAAGACTTCGCCGCCCTGCCCCAGCCGTCCATCGCCGTGGACGATCTGGTGAGCCGCGCCCTCGCCGGCCTCCCGCAGCTGCAGACGGCGCCGGCCGCGCGGAAGCCTCGCCGTCGGCTGGGGGCGTACCTCGCCGCTGCCGCGCTGCTCAGCGGGATGATGAGCTTCGCCGCTGCCTACCGCGCCGAGCTGCTCCCGGTGGTCCGCGCGGTGCTGGGCCTGGCTCCGGTCGACGAAGCGCCAGCGACCGCGCCCGCGCCGCCAAGGGTCCGCCGGCCGAAGCCACCTGGCGAGGCCGTCGAGCAGGCCGC
>JALHOS010000407.1 GCA_022842905.1 Myxococcaceae bacterium
TGGTCACGGTGACTTCGATGTCGTCGTCGCCGTCGTCGTAGCGTTTCGTGGGCGGAGGTGTTCCAACTTCGATGGGCGACAGGATGATGCGGTCCACGAACTCCGTGGCGTGACCGTGGGCACCGATATTGGTGGGCCGTGAGAGTTCGGCGCGCAGTTCACCCCGCGCTTCGTGCACAAGGAGAAAGAGAGTCAACAGGGCCGGTGTGTTCTCTTTCTTGGGAGCCGTCATCACGAGCACGTTCGCCCGGGCAAATAGGTCGCCCTGCGTAGAGTTCACGTCTACCGCCTCGACGCCCGAGGGCCCGCGCGGGTACTTGGTCGAAGGCATCGCGTCGGGGCATCCGGTGTTGGCATCGCCCGTGAGCACCGCGATCTGAAACCTCGCAGTGGGGTGCACCACCGTCGCGAGACCACCACAGGCGTAGTTGTTCATCGTCCACCCACGCGGCACCAAGAGCAGGCGAAGCGCACGCACCGCAGTGGCCCAGCGCACGTGGCCCTTGTTTCCCGGCGGGTCGAAATCGGTGCACATCGCCGACTCGGCACCCGCGATGCGCAGAGCATCGGCGAGAATGGACTCCTCAAGACCCAATTGATCCAGCTTCTGTGCCGCCCGGACACCCACATAGATTCGTTCCATGCCCCGACTTATAGTTTCTCCCCCTCGCTTGAGGAAGAGAATTTATAAGTCACGCGGGGGAGGGGCGTGCACTCCCGCGGGTCGCAAACTGACGTGGTCCCCCATGTCTGAACCTTGGCTCCGCGGCGGCTCTGGCTCAGCCTTCCGAAATCTCCTCCCCTCACGGGGGATGAGTCTCCGTTGTAACCTCGTCTCGCTGATAGGGCCGAACTCGCGGCGCGACGGTCCACGTCGGACGCAAGCGTGTGGCGCGGCTCACTCTCCAGGCGGGCCTCGTCGGTGCCAGACGACTGAGGTGGTGCGCCACCTCCGTCTCTGATGGGACCCCGCCGGCGGAGGACCTCGTCGACAGAGACTTCACCGTCGAGGCGCCAAACCAGCTCTGGGTGGTGGACATCACCTACGCGCCTACGTGCGTCGGCTTCCTCTACCTCGCGGTGGTCCTCGACGCGTACAGCCGGCGTATCGTCGGCTGGGCCATGGCCACAAACCTACGCAGCGAGCTGGTGGTGGACGCCCTGAAGCATCGGCTCTGCAGCGAAGTCCGATGCGCTCAACGGGATCGGGTCAACCGCACAATAACGTCGGCGCCGCGGGCACACGAGATCCAGCTGAGGGCGGCCTCTTTTGCGGCAGACACCAACCCCGCGCAGGCACGCCCGGGGGTCTGCGCGGCACCCAGGGCGGAAGCACTTTGCCGGCGCGTCAAAGTGGAATTGGTGATGGAGTGCCCTCGGGAACGCTCACCCGAACCTCTATGGCGACGATCTACAGGACGCTGTTGGCAAAGGGGTACTTCCCCAAGGAGTTGCCGCCACACTTCTTTACGGAGCAGTTCGCTCGTTACGCCACATCGCGAACCGGCCGAGCCGCACTCGCGAACTTCAAACCAACGAACAACATGACCGAGTGCGCCGAGTACGACCTCGCCCTTCCCGGTGGCGGGCGGCGCACACTCGGGATTCCACATCCCGGCTCGTTCGCTAACCTCGCGGCGCTTGTCGCAGGCTCCTTTGCGCGTCTCCTAAAGAAGGCCGGCGCGTCCCGATGCTCAAGGAGCAAGCCCGTATACGCCGATACGACTCGACGTGCACTGCAACCTTCCGTGCGTCCATGGAACCTCGCGCGCGAAAAGGCCGTCGTGCGGGCTGGCGCCCAGTTCCTGTTGAAGATCGACATCAGCCAGTTCTACCCATCTCTGTACACGCACGCGATCGGCTGGGCGGTGGACCCAAAGCTGCGCGACAAGAGGCACTGGAAGAACAGCAAGCTCCTCGGAAAGAAGCTCGACCAGGCAATGATGGACCTCCAGGGAAAGGTCTCCCAGGGGGTTCCGATCGGCAACGACATTTCATTCTTGCTTTCCGAGGTCGTGCTCGGACACATAGACAAGACATTGCGGCTGCCCCGCGACCGCGCGCTCCGCTGGTTCGACGACTATGAGGTCGCGTGCTCGTCGATGGACGAGGCCGAGCGCCGCCTCGGCGAGATTCAAGACATGCTCGCAACATTTCGACTGAAGCTCAACAGCTCGAAGACGAAGATCGTGCCCTTACCGGAGCCGGCGAACGAGATCTGGCACGTCGAGCTTCAGGACTGGGCGCGGCAGACCATTAGCCGCGCTGGCACGCCTGACATGGTGTCCTTCTTTGATATGGCGTTCCGATTCCGAGGCGCGCACCGCGATGCACCCGTCCTCAGCCACGCCCTTGGTCTGCTCTTTCGACTCCGAGCTCCAACCGGCCATGCGGCGAACGTCGCCATGAGCGCCATCACCCAGGCAATGCTTGCGGAACCCGGCGTCACGCAGAAGGCGCTTTCCCTGGTCACGTATTGGCATCTCAACGGATTGCCGCTGGATGCGCCGCTACTCACCCGAACGATCAGCGACGTGATCCTTCAACAGCGCCATCGCGGCTTGACCAGCGACGTTTCATGGGGCTTGTCCTTTTGCGTTCAGAACAACCTGACGCCGACCAAGCCAGCCATCGAGGCTCTCGATGCATGCAGCGACAATTGTGTGTTTCTTCAGTCCCTGCACCTTCGTGCTGCGGGTCGGCTTCCGCGTGGGTTCGGAGCAGCGGCGCTTCGCACGGCTATCAAGCAAGGCGACCTGGATGGACCGGACTGGCTCCTTTTGTATGAAGCCCACCGTCAGCATTTCACCCGCGGCGCTCCAACGCTCGTGACTGCACATCCTTTGTTCAGCCAGATGCTGGCGCGCAACGTCGCCTTCTACCGGAAGGACATTCCGGCCTACTCCGCGATCATTCACCCAGGCGGTGCGCCCGAGTGGGTCGTCAACCAGTGGATGGCAACTGTTCGCAAACAAGACGCTCAACACCAACCCGAGCGCATCGCCCTAGATACACACGCCGGGCCACCAGCCCAACCTGGAGCGCCCACGGCGCCACCAGTGGTCGCCGAGCAACCGCCGCAGAACGGCAGCGCGACACCGTCGCCTGGAGACACAAGATTGGAGATTCCGGCACCCGTTCTGGCGCTCATCGAGGCCGATGTGAGCCGCGTAGATGAACTGCCTGAAACCAACGACGACCTGATCAGCGAGCTGATGGGGATTGACGACGCATCGATCGTCACGATCGAGGACGACGACGACACGGGCGATACATACCCGGTGTAGCCCACCAGAGACGGTCGTGCGTGAATGTGAATATGAAGAACAACTCGGGCAACCGCAGTGCAGGCGTGGTGGCTTGGCGAGCCTGAAGCGGGTGCAGTTGCCGCGCGCGGAACCGAGCAGCTCGGACGGAGGTCGAGCGACTGGGGGCTGGCCCCTAGCGAGTTGTCGCTTGGTGCGTCGGCGGAAAGCACGACTACAGCGACAAGGACATATGTGGGCGCGCGGTGGCTTGCCAGGCCAAGGGCAGCGGCGGCGGACGAGTCCGGCCGAGTGCGACGAGGCGCTCCTCGGCGTTGCGGCGGGTGATGTGCACTGCGTGAATGGCGCGGCGGCCTCCGCAGTGGCAGCGCAGCACGTCGTTGCCGAAGGTGCGCTGGTGCAGCGTGGCCCAGTCAGGCGAGGCCGCTTTGGCTTCATCGACGCGAAGTCGGCGAAGGCCAACTGCGGCGGAGGAGGCGGCTTGTGTGCGGAGGGGTGATGACGACAGGCCGCAGGGTAGCGTTGGGCGCGTACACGCCGTGGAACGACGTCAGGTGAAGCCGCGCTGGCGGCAGCAGCGCCACAAGTCGGAGAACGAGGGCCTCTGCAGGGCGCCACGCTTTCCTTCGTGATGGGCGATAAGCCGTCGGCGTGGGGCCAGTAGCGGCCACGCTCGCTGCACGCACGTGAGGGCGAGGCCCCGGTGCCAAGCCGGCGAAGCGCTGAGCGCCGCTGGCCAGCATTCCGACGTGAGCGGTTCGCGGTGGGGCTGCGGCTTTTGGCTGCGCTCCTCCGCTCCGCTGAAGCACTGACCGAGCACGTCTCGGGTGGCGGCTCCGCGCGCGCTCCGTCACTTCCCGCGAGCCAAGCCTTCGATGACGGAGAGCGGCCCGGGGCAGGACACCTCGTGGCAGGCGGCGCAGCCCGACAGCACCGCGTCGTACGTCGCGTCGCCCGGGCCTGGTCGCACACGTCGTGAATAGGAAGAACAACTCGGGTAACCGCAGCCCAGGCGTGATGGCGGCGTAGTGGCTTGGCGAGTCTGGAGCAGGTGGTGAGCGGTTGGCGCGTGCCGCGTCACCTGGAAGCGGCACGACCGCAGCCCGAACGGCCGGCCGGACTGGCTGGCGCAATAAACGCCCGGCGATCGCGATCGCAAAGGCCGCCTCATAGGGTTGCGCCTCGAGGTTGGGGAGGCGCGGGTGCGAGGCCAGAAGAAGCTCGGCAAACCGGTCGTCGGCTACATCTGTCCGACGAGGGACGGCGGCGCCTTCGGCCGCCCCAGCAACACGTTGGAATACGAGACAGTGGAAGAGTCCAAGTCAGCCGTGCTCGCCTTGGCGGTAGCGCGTTGCAGGCAGACCACCGAGAGGAAGTCGCCCGACCAAGCACGGGTCCACAACCTGTCGCCCGCGGAAGACGCCTTCGCTCCGGCGGCCGTGCACAGGGTGCAATGCGCGGCCGTAAGCCCGCTGCAAGAACACGACTGCGCCATCATTGGCTGGCGTCAGCGGGCACGGGGACCCGTCCGTGGCTGCACCACTTGGAGCTCGGGTCTTGGCGTTCGCACCGGGTGCTACGGGTGAAGCGGGCGGAGCGACGAGCGCAGTCATCCTTCGGGTCGTGGTTCGCCTGGCGGGAACGGCTTCGTCCGCTGCACGACGTAGCTCTCCATGGCGGCCTCGGTGACGCGAAGCGTCCGTTCGCCGATGACCAGGTGCTGCATCTTCTTCATCTCGCGATAGGCTGCGGCGCGACTGATGCCGACAAGCGCTGCAACAACGGCGGCATCGAGTAGAGGCTTCATAGCCGAAGGTTGCACCCAGTGGACCAGCACCTGCGAGGCCGGACTCATGACCAGGTTGACGCTGAGGCGAATGGTTCGTTGGGGGCCGTGGTCCTTCTTGGGCGTCGACGACAAGGGGCGCTCGCACGACAGTTGGGAACGGTGCGAGGTGGAGAACTGCGGCCAGGAGATCCGATACGTCCACGTCTGCCAGCTCGATGGTGAAGCGCATCAGTGGCGGATCGGCAGCACTTGCGGTCCCACTCTCATGCAGATCAGCGACGAGGAGTGGAATGCGGCGGTGAAGCACGCCGACCGCGACCTTCGACTACTCCTCCGTGCTCAGAGGCTTCTCACGTTCGAGCATGCAGATGATCCGTGGGGCACGACCTTCCTCGGTAGCGACTGGCTGGAGGAGATCATTGAGTTGATTCAGACGGGTTCGCTCGATGGGCCAACGCGGATGAAGAAGCATCATGGTCATCCAACAGACTTGCGGGTCATCCAGGGCCGACTGCGCAACGCAGAAAAACACCACGGATTGCGGAAGCTCCAGATGGGAGCGGGTCGATAGCGGCGGAGTTCAGGTCGCAGATGGCTAGGGCGCAGCCAAGCTCTTCCCCAAGGTGCCCGCTCGCGGGGGGGGCCTTCCAATGGCCCTGAAACCGCGAGGTCGGCAGGGCGTGGAACGGTGGAGTGGCCCGTCGGCGTTTCAGGCGGATCACACCAGCTTCAAGGTGCCGATCGGCGCCGACCGTCGGCCTGCCCCTTCGCCTTCGATGCTGGTCATGACCAACCCGAAGATGAGGGCATCGAGGTCGCTCACGTAGATGTTCAGTTCGCGCGCCACGTCGGACTTGTCCTTGCCGTCGCTGCGGAGCGCGTCGAACACCTTAGGGAGCACCTTCGACGACTCGTGGGGCGCTGGTTCCGGCTCGGCAACGCGATAGCCAAGCTTCGAAAGCTGAATAAATAGGGTGCGGTAGTGCCACTCACTAAGCAATCCCACGGTATGCAGTCGTCTCACGTAGGCCGCTACCGAGACTCCGAAGATGTGCTTGTGTTGGATGCAGGCCTGCAGCGTCGCGCCCCGCGGTGCAGTCGCCAAGGTCTGCGCTCGCGGCATCAAGAAGGCCGCGGCGAATTCATTCGCTTCCGTCTCGGCCTCCTTGCCACTGGGTGATCCGTGGCGATGCAAGGCAAGGTGCCCGAGTTCGTGTGCACCGTCCATGCGGCTGTGCTCGGCCGACTTCACGGTGTTGAGGAAACAGAAGGGCGTGGACCCTCGCCAAAATGAGAAGGCGTCGACCTCCTTGTTCTTCTCGGCCAGAGAAAAGACGCGCACTCCGTGCGCTTCGAGCAATTGAACCATGGACTTCACAGGCCTCTCACCGAGGCCCCACGCAGCGCGCACTCCTGCGGCCGCTGCCTCCGGCGTCGCGCCGCGCATGTCGGGCACGTCGATGGCTGGCAGATCGAATCGCTTGCCCACCCATTGGGAAAACTCTAGGGCGAGTTCGCCCGCTGCCAAAGCGGCCTCGCGCTGGCTGGCCTTCATCGAGGCCATCGAGCGAAAGCTGACCGACTCCTCGGGAAGATGCTCAGGGTCCTCTCGAAAGAAGAATTCAGTGGGAAACGCGAGCGCACGAGAGAGAGGCCCCATTCGCTCCTCGTCGGGTTGGTACATGCCCGCTTCGATGTCGCCGAGCGCCTTCGCCGTGATCCCGATGTGACCTGCGAGGGCAGTCTTGGTCATGCCACGCCGCCGTCGGGCGAGCGTGAGTCTGGCTGGGTTGAAGTTCACGACCAGTTACCTCTTGGTCA
>JALHOS010000408.1 GCA_022842905.1 Myxococcaceae bacterium
CGACAGCACCACGATGATCTTCGAGAAGCTCGTCAACATCACGATCGCGAAGGGGACCAGCGACAGCACCGTCAGCACGGCCATCATGCCCAGCTGGTTCGACGCGAAGGACGGCGCGAACACGTCGACGGTGTTCATGGCGTGCTCCCGGCTCGCGGCGATACCAGCGTGGGGGACTGCGTCGGGTGCACCGTCGCGAACCCGTCGCCGTGCACGACCAAGAACCGCTGGCCGTCGACCTCGAGCAGCGCCGCGCCGGTCCGCGGCGACAGGCCGACGCGCTGAACGACGCTCAGCCGCTCCGCCAGCGTGAAGGGCCGCTTGGTGGGCCGTCGGGTCGCCAGCACCACCCCGGCGGCGATCGCGCCCACGCCGAGGGCCAGCTGGGAGGCGAGCTTGGGTCCGCTCGCCGCGGCCACCAGGGCGAGAGTCGCCAGGCCCAGGAGCGCTCCGGCCACCGCGAGACGACGCTTGGGGGGGAAGAGGGTGTCCATGGCGGTGTTCAGATCAGCGAGACGATTCGTGCGCCCAGCTCACCGTCGATGTCGACCAGCTCGGCCTTCGCGACGGGCCGGTCGCCGATGCGCAGGGTGACCAGCTGGGCCGCGTTGAGGCTGAGCGGCAGCACCGAGCCGGAGCGCAGCGTGTGGAGGTCTTCGAGCGTCAACCGCACGCGCGCGAGCTCGACTTCGACGTCGACGGGGAGAGACGAGTCTTCCTTGGCCATGGTGCGCTCCTTGATGTTCCGCGCCTGCGCGCGGCGTTGGTGAAAGCCCTGCGGTGAAAGTTCGCCGGTCAGCGTCCCGGGGCGGCCGGCGAGACGGACTTCGCCGCTGAGAAGCCCGGCGCACAGCTTGAGCTCCGAGAAGAGCACGACGTCGCCTTCGCTCAGCTGCGCCGCGTCGGCGGCGCTCAGGAACGCAGGTCCGCCGGACACGCTGAACTCGTAGCCAGCGGCGAGGATCTCCGGTGCGATCGCCGCCGGCGCGCTGACGGGTTCGTGCATGAGCGCGGCGAGCGCGGCGCCCGTCGGCATCAACAGCTGCCCGCGGCCTTCGACGCCCGGCAGCGAGACGCGCACGTCGGTCGCGGCCCAGCCCGGCGTCGGCGGCAGCGCGTCGAGAACGTCGCGCCGGTGAATGAAGACGCCCACCAGCCGCGGGCGCAGGCGCTCTTCGACGAAGCGGTGCTGGCGAACCACTGACAGCGCTTCGAGCGCGAGCCACCCGAGCGCCGCCTCTTCGATGCGTGAGAGTCCCAGCGCTGGCGCGCGGTCCGTCGAGCCCGCGATCGCGGCCAGAAGGCTCATGGCGACGTTGATCTCGAGCTCGAGCACGCCCAGCGCCCCGACCCCGCCCAGCTCCAGGAGCGCGAAGACGCCGTGCATCGACAACACCTGCCGAACGTCCACCGTGCCCGGCCGCAGCGCCGCGCTCAGGCCAACCGGGGCTCCCACGCTGTCGGTCAGCGTCTTGGCCAGCGGCGCGAGCACCCCGTCCAGCTCCGCCCGAAGCGCCGGACGCGCCTGCCAGGCGAGGTGCGCTCGGCTGACGCGGGTGCGGGGCAGCGCCTGGACTCGCTGCGGCCTGGTGTTCGGCGTCAGGGGGGCGATGGCGGTGGCGGCGTCGTGCATGCCACCCCGTCAATCCAAGGATCGCGCCAGTCTAAGCTCCTGAAATATGGACCGGAGGCACCGAGAAGCCGTCTGTGGACCCAGCTGGGGCTGATGACGCGCTCTCCCGGACGAGCCGGTGGGCCAGTCGCCCCAAGAGCGTCGCGTTCGGGGCCCGCGAGTCGTCGAGCGCCGCGCGCAGTGCGTCGCGAAGCCCGGCTGGAACGCGGGAGGCGAGCCGCTCGACGTGCGCCGGCTGCGGCGTAGCGCGCGCGAACTCTTCGAACAGCCTTGCTTGGCGGGTGCCCGAAGGCCAGGTCATGCAGAGGCGGGCGAACGCACGGGCAGCATCGCGCTGCGGGGCGCACAGCCCGTCGATGAGGTGCAGGGCGCGGTCCCGCTGGCGCGCGCACAGGAACAAGCTCAGGCGCTCCATCGGGCTCAGGGCGTTCGGCGGCGCGGCGATCGGCGCTCCCTTCTCGCGCAGGGCCGCGGGCGGCGGCCGGAGTACCGTGGCGTTCGCGGAGCTCATGACGCCACCACCTTGCGCTGCGCCGGGTTGAGGACGGGGCGGCTCGCGGAGACCGGCTTGGGGACGGCGCCCGCGGTGGGTGCCGGCGCGACTCTGGGCTCTGGCGCTGTGTCGGGCGACTTCACCGCGCTGGCCCGCTTGAGTCTCAAGGCGAGGAGCACCAGGCCGACGCAGGCAATCGAGAGGAGCGCCGCCAGTGCCGCGGCGAGGCTGCGAAGGCCCACCTGCGCGTCGCTGACCGGCGGCTGCGGCTGCGGGGCGATGGTGTCGACGACGAGCACGACGTCGTCCACCTTGAGCCCGTCGACCGCCGCGGCCACCAGCGCCTTGAGCTCTTGGCGCTGCGCGACGAGGCGATCGGCCGCCTCGGGGTGCACCCTCAGCAGCATGGACGCCTTGGAGACCGCCGCCGGCTGCCCTGGCCTGCTCGGCGTGGGCACGACCAGCTCGACGGCTGCAGACGTGACGCCGTCCAGCGCCTCCAAGCTCTGCTCGAGGTCTCCCTCCTGGGCCTCCAGCGCGCGCAGCCGCTCAGCCTGCGCCGTCTCGACCAGGCTCGTCTGGGTGACCAGCTCCCGCGTCGTCGTGCGCGGCGCCCGCGGGAGCTTCAGCTCGACCAACAGCCGCAGCGCGTCGTTCGCGCGCTCGCTGTCGAGCTCGATCGCCCAGGTGGGCTTCTTGCCCTTCTCCGGCACCTTCGTCGCGTCGTAGCCCCGCGCGAGGAGGGCGGAGAGCACCTCGTTTGCGTCACGCTCCTCGAGCCCGTGTTGGATCTGGGCACGGCAACCACACAGCAGCACCAGCGAGCACAGCAACACGCGGGACATGGGGGCCTCGTTCAGACTTGGGTTTGGAGGACCTGCTTGATGCCGCCCGTCGCCTTCTCGACGACCTTGCCGGCCAGATCGAGCTCCTGCGACGCGCGGTACACGTTGGCCTGGAGCGCGAGCAGCTCGGCCGGGCTGAACGCCTTGCCCGACTCGGCCAGCTTGAGGACCTGCTCCATGCGCTGCTGCGCTTGGCTGACGCGGTCGAGCGCCTGCGCAGCCGTCTCGAGGGCGGGGCTCTTCCCTGCGGTCGACTGCGCCGTCGCGACGGTCGGGCAGGGCGACGCCTGCTGCGGGGCGACGGTGAGCGCCGACTGCTCGAGCACCTTGGCGAAGGACTCCGCCTTGGGGCTCGTGGGGGCGATCGTACCTTGAGTGGGCGCGAGGGCGCTGGTGGCGCCGATGGAAGAGATGGCCATGGCGGCAGGCTCCGGGAGCTTCAGCGGATGTTGTTGATCGCCGCTTTGGCCGAGTCGTGCCGCACCTTGAGCACGTTCGACACGGTGTTGTACTCGCGGGACTCGTTCTGCATTTGCAGCTGGATCATCAGGCTGCGATCCGCCTCGCTGCGCATCTGGTGCATGTACTCACCCATGCTGCCCATGCCCGACGCGTCGAGGCCGGCGGTGACTTGCTGGCTCGACGTCGGCGCGGGCGTGCGACCGCCGCCGACCGCCACGACGCCTTGGGCCGCTGTCGCCGCCGACTGCACCGAGCCGGCCGCTCCGCTCGACAAGCCCGTCACCGCCGAGACGGCTGCGCTCAGCGCGCCCACGCCGGGCACCGAGTTGAGCAGGGAGCCACTGATGATCTTCGACCCCTGCTGGAGCGTGCTCTTGAGCATGTCTCCGAACTCGTTCTTCGGGGTCTGGCGGGGGACGGTGACGGTGACGCCCAGCGGGTCGATGCGGTTGCTCATGGTGGCCTCCTCGGGTGGTGGTGACCCGAGGCGGCATTTCACGGCGCATGCCGCTGCTATCTGCCCAGAATGACTCCGAACGTTCGGCGGCGGCTGGTCCGCGACGGCGGACGGGCCCGCTTTAGGACACCGAGAAGAACTCGATGAGGGCTTCGCGCTTGGCGTGAGCGTCCTGCATGCCCAGCTCGATGAGCTCGCGGGCGAACGGGCCGTCGAAGAGCAGGTAGCTGCCGAGCTCCGCCTGGCTGAACATGGGTGAGCCAGACAGCCGGTGGAGCAGCCGCGTCGGCAGCGGCTGAGCGGCCTCCTGCCGGGCGCGCGCTTCGAGGTGCGGCCGGGCCAGGTCGGCGAGGTCTCGGCTGGGGCGAATCACCAGGTCCTTCACGACGCGGTACGGCAGCCCGCGAGACGAGCGAATCGCCACGTTCATCTTCTCGACGAAGTCGTCTCCGTACGCCTTGCGGCCCGTCTCCAGCGTCATGTTCATGCGTCGCAGGCGGTCGAGGTCGTGCTCGGCGCGATCCACCATGAGCGCGTTGAGCATTTTCCCGATGACCGTCAGGCTCGTGGGCATCGAGGTGAGCGGCGGTGGCGATACTTGGCCGTGCGGCTTGTGCTTCATGGTGAGGATCAGCACGCGATCCACCCCGAGCCGCAGCGCCGGGGACAGCGGCGTCGTCTGCCGCAGCGAGCCGTCACAGAAGTACTCCGCGCCGATGCGTACCGAGCGGAACAGCAGCGGAATCGCGGCCGACGCGAGCGCGTGCTCAGCGCCCAACACGACCTCCTGCGCTTCGGTGTACGGGTCGCGGCTCCAGGCCGGCAACCCCAGCTCGCGGCGCTGCACGAAGACGACCGTCTTCCCGTCGCGAATGCGCGTGGTCGACACGGCGATCGCGTCGATCAGCCCCTTCGCCAGGTTGGCGGCGATCTGGCTCCAGTCGATCGCCGTGTGGACGATCTGCTCGAGGGCGATGGGGTGAAACACGTCGTGCAGGCGCCAGCCCTCGGGTCGCTCGGGGGAGCGGGCGGCCTTCCAGAGCTTGCGGCTGACGGAAGCGAGGGACTCACCTTCGACCTTGAACACGCGCTCGAGCGACAGGCTCTGCCAGAGCGTCGACAACATGCGGCCCTGGTCTTCGGGCACGTGCATGGTGCCCGCCAGCAGGCAGGCCGTCATCGCGCCGATGCTGGTGCCGGTGAGCACGTCGAAGCGCACCTGGGTCCGCGCGTCTCGGGGCAGCTCTTCGCGCAGGTAGCGAATGACGCCGGCTTCGTAAGCACCGCGCGCGCCGCCGCCTGAGCACACCAAGCCGACCCGCGGCTTCGTCGTCGTCATGAGTGCGTCGACGTTACGGCCGGCAGCCGCCGCGGGCGAAAAGTTGCCAGGGCTACAGCGTGATCGATGCTGATCAGCAGCTGTAGCGCAGGACCCCCTTCGCACCAGGAGACCCGATGCACACCGTGACCGGTACCGAGCTGTTGCCCGAGCGCTTCCACCCCCGCGTCGAGGCTGGCTTCATGATCAAGCTCTTCAGCGGCGGCCAGTCGGTCGTCGCGAAGGCGAAGGACCTGTCCATGGCGGGCCTCAAGCTGTTGTCCGAGCTGCGCCGCGTGGACGACCGCGTGACGATCGCCATTCCGCTGCCCGGCGATCGAGAGATCGTTACCCAGGCCACCGTGAGACGCCGCAGCACCAACGAAGTGGCGGTCGAGTTCGATCAGCTCGATTGGGAAGACATGTTCGCGCTGGCGCGCTTCCTCACGCCGCGCCTGTGACGCCGGACGGCTCGCTTGGGCCTGCGTCTTCAGTCGAACTGGAGCCAGCCGAAGCGGGGCAGGTTGTGAAAGTCGCCCACGAGCACCGGGGAGAAGGCCTGGCCTTCGATCTGCTGGCCGTGGACGAAGTGCTCCAGCCGGTAGGCGTTGAAGCGCCACCGGTCGCCCTTGGCCGGCGGCACGCGGGGCACGGTGTTGAGGTTGGCGATGGGGATCTTCATCTCCGCGCTCCAGCCTTCGTCCGGCTTGTCGTCGTCCAGCGTGCCGCGCACGTCGACGGCGGTCGTCATGCCCGACTCCCACTTCATCGCTTCGGGCAGGTCCGAGCGGCGGGCCACGAAGCTCGCGTCGAAGTTGACGTTGTGCGGTGAGACCTGCAGCTCGTTGTACGTCTTGCCGTCGGCGTTCGCGTCCAAGAACACCTCGACGACGTCCTCGTTGTAGATGGGGTCGTCCTTCTTGCGCAGTGTGCCCCAGGCGTCCTTGTCCTCGGCGTCGAAGGCCACGTACAGGAACTGATCGTCGTACAACATGCGGAAGGTCGTGCGGACCTTGGTCGGCTGGCCGTCGTTGCTCGTCGTGAGCGTCACCTCGCTGGCGGCCTTCCACGCAGCGTCGTCCAGCTTGCCGTCGATCTGCGGGGGCTTGGTGGTCCGGGCCGCGCGGTACTCCGGCAAGGGTAGCTGCGGCAGCGCCACCGTTGGCCCGAGCACGCGCTCCTGGCCGTCGGTCTGCTTCACGTCGTCCGGCTTCAGGCGCCCCGCGTCGTTCCAGAAGCCCAGCAGCATGCGCAGCGTGCCGGGGTAGTTCGGCATCTGAAATGCGTGGGCGTCTTCGATCACCTTGCCCTCGGGCCACGTCCCGAGCGGCGCCGCGCCGTTCTGAATTTCGTGGTCCATGTTGCCCAACAGCTGCATCGAGTCGGCGTCCACGACGTGCAGGAAGAAGCGGTAGCCCTGCGGCTGCGCGCCGGCCGTCTTGAAGTAGTGCTGCACCGTCACCTGCTCACCCGGCTTGGGGCTCTTGGGTGACAGGTTCGATCCCAAGTACACGACCGCGCCGTTTGCCCACGTCGCGCCGCTCGGGTGGGTCAGCGACGGGGGCGCGGCGTCGAGCGCTCGGGCTT
>JALHOS010000409.1 GCA_022842905.1 Myxococcaceae bacterium
ATCACCGTCGGCGTCGGCGTCGAAGCGACCGTCCGGCGGAGCGGCGAGCACTCCACCTTCGACGCGACCAAGCAGGCGCCGACCTTCGTGCTGGCCCGGCTGGTGGACGCCCTGCGCCAGCTCACCCTCGGCGTGCAGGCGCTGCACGAAGCCGGCCGCGAGCACCGCGACCTCAAGCCCGCCAATGTCATGGTGTCGAAGGACGGGCGCGTCGTCTTGCTGGACTTCGGGCTCGCGCTCGACCGCACCGCGCGGGAGTTCTACGAGGACAGCGCCGAGCTGGGCTCGACGTCAGGCACGCCCGCGTACATGGCCCCGGAGCGGCACCTCGGCCAGCCGGCCAGCTTCGCGAGCGACTGGTACGCGGTCGGCGTCATGCTCTACCAGGCGCTGACGGGCTTCAAACCGTACCTGCGCCTGGCCGACGTCATCGCCGGGCTGCCCCCGCCGCACCCGTCGGAGCAGAACCCGCTGGCGCCGGCCGAGCTGGCTGACCTGGCCATGGCGCTGCTCCAGCGCGAGCCGTCCAAGCGGCCCGACGGCACGGAGATCCTCAAGCGGTTGGGCGTGCAGCGCGTCGACTCCAAGCCGGCGGCGGTCGCGGCGCCGCGGACCGACGCCTTGTTCGGCCGCGACGCACACCTTTCGAGCCTGCGCGCCGCGTTCGACGACATGAAGCAGCAAGGCACGGTGCAGGTCCACGTCCAGGGCCGCTCCGGCTTCGGCAAGACGGCGCTGATCCTCCGGTTCCTCGACGGACTCATGGCCAGCGGCGAGGCGGTGGTGCTCGCAGGCCGCTGCTACGAACGCGAGTCGGTCCCCTACAAGGTGTTCGACAGCTTGGTCGACGCCCTGGCCCGCTTCCTCACGACGCTCAAGTCCAGCGCCGTCAAGACGCTGCTCCCGGACGACGTGCGGGTGCTGACCCGGCTGTTCCCGGCGCTGCTGCGCGTTCCGGCGGTGGCCGAAGCGCCCAGCACGAACGTCGAAGTGAAGGACGCGCAAGAGCTCGCGCGCCTGGCCGCCGGCGCGCTCAAGTCGCTGCTGGGCAACCTCGCCAAGTACTACCGGCTGGTGCTGTACGTCGACGACCTCCAGTGGGGCGACGCGGACAGCTCCCGCCTGCTCGCCGAGCTGCTGTCGGCCCCACCGCCCAAGCTGCTGCTCGTCGTCAGCTTCCGCAGCGAAGATCTGAAGACGAGCGCGGTCTTGGGCCAGCTGCTCGAGGCCACCGAGTCGTCCGGCCTGACGCCGCGGCGCCTCGAGGTGGGCCCCCTGTCCACCGCCGACGCGACGACGCTGGCCAAGCAGCTGCTGGGCCCCCAGGCCGCGGCGCACGCGGAGCGCCTGACACAGGAAGCCGCGGGCAGTCCGTTCTTCGTGCAGCAGCTGGCGCAGTACCTTGGCGACTCGAAGGCGGCGGTCGAAGGCGGCGCGCAGCTGACCTTGGCGCAGGTGCTCGAGGCCAACGTGCAGCACCTGCCCGAGCCTTCCCAGCGGCTGCTGCGCTGTGTGTCCGTGGCGGGGCACCCGATCTCCCGGGCCTTCGCGGCCGAGGCAGCGGGCCTCACCGACGACGCGGCGGACGCCTTCGGTGGGCTGCGCGCCGGCAACTGGGTGCGCGTGACGGGGCCACGCCTGACGGACACGATCGAGCCGTACCACGACAAGATCCGCGAGACGGTCGTCGCCAGCCTGGGCGTCGACGCCGGGCAGGCGCTGCACCGGAAGCTGGCGGAGCTGTACGAAGCGCAGTCCCCGAAGGACCCCGAAGCGCTGACGATCCACTGGCTGGGCGCCGGGCAGCCGCAGCGGGCCAGCAGCTACGTGCTCGAGGCGGCGCAGCTGGCCAGCCGCACCCTGGCCTTCGAACGCGCGGCGGAGCTGTTCCAGAAGGCGCTCGACACCCTGCCCCCGGACAGCCCCAAGCGACACGAGGCGCAGCTGGGGCTGGCCGAAGCGCTCAAGAACGCCGGCAAGGGCGCCGAGGCCGCGGAGGCGTACCTCGTGCTGTCGCAGACCGCCGCCGACCACGACGAGCGTGTCGAGTTCGAACGCCGCGCGCTCGAGCAGTTCCTCATCACCGGGTACCTGGAGCGCAGCCGCGCGCTGGCGCGACAGGTGCTGCGCTCGGTGGGCCTGTCCATGCCGCGGACGAAGCTCGGCATGATCGCCTCGCTGTTGTATCGGCGCGCCCGAGTGACGCTGAGGGGGCGGCGCTTCGTCGAGCGCGCGGCCAGCTCGCTGCCCCGCTCGCAGCTGACGCGCATCGACGTGTGTTGGTCCATGGCGGTGGGCCTGTCGCTGGTCGAGAACGCGCTGGGCGCGGGCTTCGCCGCCCGGTTCCTGCAGGAAGCGCTCGATGGCGGTGAGCCGGACCGGCTGTCGCGGGCGCTGTCCCTCGAGGGTGCGCACCAGGGCAGCGTGTCTTCGTTCAAGAAGGCCGAAGCCCTGTTGGACGAAGCCGAGGCGCTCGCCAAGCGCTGCCAGAGCCCGCATGCCCAGGGGCTGTACCTGCAGAACCGCGCGTGGGTCGAATACTTCCAGGGCCGCTACCCGTCGGCGCTGTGGTTCTACGACGAGTCGTCGCGCGTGCTGCGCGGCCAGTGCACCGGCGTGGCGTGGGAGATCACCACCACCGAGATGATGGCGACCTGGTCGCTGGTCTACCTGGGCGAATGGAAGGAGCTGCAGCGCCGCTTCCCGCCGCTCATGGCCGAAGCCCGGCAGATGGGGAACCTCTACCGCATGGACAGCTTGGGGATCTGCGCGGGGGTGGTCAGCGGCCTGGCGCAGGACGCGGTGGGCCGGGTGCGCGACGAGATGCGGGAAGGGGCCGAGCGGTGGAACCCGTCCGGCTTCCAGCTCCAGCACTTCTTCCGGCTGCTCGCGCGCGGGTGGGTGGATCTCTACGACGGCCAGGCCGACGTCTACTGGCCGTACCTGGTCTCGCAGTGGCGCCCGCTGCACGAGTCGCTGCTCATGACGGTCACCGAGATCAAGTACCGCATGTACATGATCCGCGCCGGGGCCGCGGCGGCGCTGGCGGCGAAGAACCCGGTCCTCCGCGCCGAAGCGCGGCGCTGCGCGAAGGTCCTGGCGAAGATCCCCTCGACCGGGGCGCTCGGCCTCGCGTCGACGGTGCGGGCGGCGGTGCACCACGCCGAAGGAGACGTCGAAGCGGCGCTCAGCCAGCTGCGGATCGCGATCGAAGACTTCGCCGCCGCCGGCATGTCGCTGTTGGGCCAGGCCGCCAAGTGGCGCTTGGGCCAGGTGCTCGGCGACGAGGCCGGAGCGCCGCTGGTGCAGCAGGCCCGCGCCGCCTTCGTGGCCCAGCAGATCGCCAACCCCGAGAAGGTGCTGCGCATGCTGACCCCTGGGTTCGACGGCGGCGTGCGTCGGCTCCCAGACGGCGGTCCGCGCTGAGTTCTCCCGCGCCCGAACGTCGCGCCAGACGTCACCCGCGCCGGAACAAGTAGCCGGTGCCGCGCACGGTGAGAAAGCGCTTGGGCGCCTCGGGCTCGAGCTCGAACAGCCGCCGCAGCCGAACGATGAAGTTGTCGACCGTCCGGTCCGTCGGGAACGCGTCCATGCCCCAGACTTCCTCGAGCATCTCCGCGCGGGACAGCGGCTGACCTTCTCGCTGAACGAACAGCCGCAGCAGGCCCAGCTCCTTCTCCGC
The DNA here is from genome assembly GCA_022842905.1 of Myxococcaceae bacterium. GTDB lineage: Bacteria > Myxococcota > Myxococcia > Myxococcales > Myxococcaceae > JALHOS01. The sequence continues at coordinate 3,683 of JALHOS010000409.1, forward strand.
CAGCACCAGCTCCCCTTCGCGGGTCGACGCGAGGCCGGACTGGAGATCCGCCCAGTACGGCGGCAGCGCCAGGCGCGGGGTGTCGCCGGCGCTCTGGGCGCGGCGGAGCAGCGCGCGAACCCGCGCGAGCAGCTCGTCCATGTGGAAGGGCTTGGTGAGGTAGTCGTCGGCGCCCGCGTCGAGGCCCTGGACCCGCGCCGGCACTTCGCTGCGCGCCGTGAGCAGGAGGATCGGCACCTTGAGCCCAGCGCCGCGGGCCAGGCGGGTCAGCTCGAAGCCGTCGCCGCCGCCCGGCAGCATGACGTCGACCAGCGCCACGTCGTACGCCCCCGCCAAGATCGCCGCGCGCCCCGTTTCGAACGTCGCGTGGTGCTCCACGTCGATGCCGTGGTGGCGCAGGTTGAGCGCCACCAAGTCGGCCAGCAACGGCTCGTCTTCGATCAGCAGGACTCGGTTCGGCACGCGGCCCGAGTGCTAGCGCAAACCGAAGCCGAGCGTCACACCGGACACCACACGGTGAGGGGAAGCTCAGCTACGCTCCGCCGCGCCGTCCGCACTTTCACGGGTCCCTCCGAAGCGCGTACCGATGCGAATCGCCGTCATCTCCACGTACACGCACCCCACCCGGCTGGTGGTCAAAGAGCCGTCGGTGATGCAGTCCTGCGTGCCCGAGCTGATCGCCGGCCTGTGCCCGGACGACGCGCAGGTCGAGCTGTACAACGAGAAGGAAGTGGAGATCCCGCTCGACCGCGACTGGGACTTGGTCTTCTTCAGCTACCTGCACAGCTACTACGAGCACACGAAGGTGCTCTCGGCGCTGTTTCGAGCGAGGGGCATCACTACGGTCGCCGGTGGCCGGCATGCGGGCTACTTCGCCGACGACGCCGAGCAGTTCTTCGACGCGGTGGTCGTGGGCGAGCCTGAAGGCAACGTGCCGCAGGTCGTCGAAGACTTCCGCCGGGGCGCGCTGAAGAAGCGGTACGCGCTGCCGTCACCCGGGCCCCAGGCGATCCGCCCGGCGCGGTACGATCTCATCGACTACGCGAACAACCGGATCCGCCTGCCCGGCATCGAAGCCAGCCGCGGCTGCCCGTTCACGTGCAACTTCTGTGTGCTGACCGGCCACGAGAAGTACCGCTACCGGCCGATCAACGACGTCATCGACGAGATCCGCTTCAAGATGACGTTCAACAAGCACTACTTCGGCGCCGTCGACGACACGTTCATCTTCCTCGACAACAACCTGGGCGGCAGCCCCAAGCACCTCAAGGCGCTGTGTGAGGCGCTGCTGCCGCTGAAGAAGAACTGGGGCTGCGCGACGACGTTCAACACGCTGCTCGACGTCGAGCTGCTGCAGCTCATGTCGAAGGCTGGCTGCCGCTACATCTACACCGGGCTCGAGTCGCTGGACCCCGAGGCGATCAAGGCGATGAACAAGGGGCAGAACAAGCTCACCGAGATCAAACGCGCCGCGCGGCAGGCGTTCGAAGCCGGCATCGTCCTGTCCTTCGGGCTCATCGTGGGCAGCGACGGCGACACCAACGAGTACCTCCGCCGGCTCCCGGAGTACCTGAACGACCTCAAGCACTTCTCAATCACCTTCCTCGGCATCGTCTGCCCGTACCCCGAGACGCCGTTCTTCAAGGCGCTCGAGGCCGACGGGCGGATCCTGCCCAACACCATCAGCCGCGACTACGACGGGTACACGCTGTGCCACCGGCCGGCCAAGCTGCACCCCAGCGAGGTGATCGAGCACTTCCAGCGGCTCTGCAAGGACCTGGCGCGGCTGCCGAACCTCGTGAAGCACTACTGGAACACCTTCGGCGCCAGCGACGCGCCTCGGTACAAGACGGCGCTGCTGTTCTCGGGGCCGGAGATCTTCTCCATCGCCGCGCCCATCAAGAACCCGGTGCGCAAGTACATCGCCGGCATGGACGCGCTCGAGAGCTGGGACGAGGTGAAGCTCAAGGAGCTGCGGCTGCCGGTGCAGCGGCTGAGCTGAACGGAGCCCCGTCATGTCGTCCCCGGCCGCCGCAGCGCTCCGCTGGCCGCCACGGGCCACGGGGCTAAGCTGGCGGCTCGCCCACGCGGCGACGCCATGCCCGCTGACGCAATCCACCTCGCAGCGCTCGAGGACCTGGGCCCCGCCGCCGCCCCACACTGGCCCGCCGAAGCGAGCTGGCAGGCCGCGCGGTTGGGCGCCGTCTTCATCGACCTACCCGGCTACGAGCGCTTCACGCTCACGCTGCTGGCGCACCTGGCCGGCCGGGAGCTGAGCTGGTCTGACTGGGGACACCGCTTTCACGCCGAGAAGCCCGTCGCGTTCATCGAGGCGCTGCTCGCCGAAGCCAGGGCGCTGCGCGAGGCCAAGGCCACCAGGGCGCAGGCAGACTGGCTGGCCGCCTTCGCGCTCGGCGTTCTCTGCCACGCCGCCATCGACCGCGCCTTGCACCCGCTCATTAACCGGCTCGCCGCGGCCAGGACCAGCGGCCGGCCGCTCGTCCGCGAACACCAGGAAGTCGAGAAGCTGCAGAGCATTCTCTTCCACCGAGTGCGCTTCGGCCGGGAGCTGCGCGGCACCCAGGCGCTGCTCGGCTATGTGGGGGTCGACGGGACGCCGCTGCTGCGCGAGCCGACGCTCGAAGCCGCCCTCTTCCGCGCGACCGCGCAGACGTACGGCGTGGGCCTCGAGCGGGGCACCCTGGCGCGCTGGCTGGACGGCTTCGGCAGCTACGTGCGCGTGCTGGCGGGGCCGCTGGGGACGTTGGCCGTCACCGAGGACACGCTCGAGCGCGAGCGGCCGGCGGTGTACCAAGCGCCGGACTTCGAGCGGCGGTTCCACGTGGCGGTCGGCTTCGCCGCGCGGTGTGTCGGCGCCGGAGCGAGTCTGTTGGACACCAGTCACCCCGCAGCCGACGCGCTCACCCGCGTCCTGCCGGAGGGCACCCTCGACCCCGTGGAGGACGGCGTCGGTGGCTGACGTCGGCACGCCACTCGAGGTCGCGGCGCGCGCCGTGCGCTTCCCGGTGCGGCTCGCCGTGCACCTGCGCTGGGACGGCGGCGAGGCGAAGGGCGTCACGCGGAACGTCACGCGGG
>JALHOS010000410.1 GCA_022842905.1 Myxococcaceae bacterium
TGGCGATCCTCGACGGCTCGGTGGGCGCCGACGCTTCGCGGGCGCTCCGCGCACGGTTCGCGCAAGGAAGCGTCCGCCTCGCCTGTGGGGGCGATGTTCTCCAGTTGGTGCGCCCTGCGATCGAGGCGCTGGCGCTGCGCCTGGGCCCCACGCAGTGGTGGGTTCTCGAGGGGCGCGTCGTGGAGGCCTTGGCGCTGCGCGCGCAGGGCGACGCTGCGGCTGGGCGGCGCGTCGCGGCGGACGCGCTGGCATACCTCGAGCGCGCGCTGGGGCCGTCGGCGCCGCTTGTGCTCCGCGCGCGTTCAGCGGCGAAGGACGACTGAGCCTCCCTGCACTTCGCAGCGAAAGCCCGAGCTCCCGTCGAAGGTCGCCTGGACCGAGCCCGACCCGCCGTTGCCCATGCGCGTGACGTCGAACGTCACCTGGGTGCGGTTGCTGCCGCTGGCGCTCTGGCCGTTGTGGTCCCGCATGGGGAAGGTCCCGGACAGCGACAGCCGCGTGTCAGAGCCCGTGCCCGTCAGCTCGTAGGTCTGGCCCTGCGCCGTGCCCGTCAGGCTGTCGTTGGCGCCGCTCACCTCGAGGGTGACGGTGTGCATGTTCGCCCGTTGCTGCATGGCGGCGCCGCCGAAGTTGCACCGAGCGGTGTAGCTCAGGTCGACGCTCCAGGTGCCAGCCCAGGTGAAGGCTCCGCTGGAGCCGCTGCCGCCCGAGCCGCTCCCTCCGGACCCGCTCCCGCCCGAACCACCGGTGCCGATGGGGGTCATCGGCCCGCCGCCGCAGGAGAAGAGGAGCACTGCGCACCACGCCAGGAAGCCGTTGTTGAGGGTCATGGGCTCGTTGACGAAAACGGCGGGTGCCGTGTGTCACGCGGAGGGTCGTGACACGCGGCGGCGTCGGTTCTCGTGAAGAGCGGTGAGGCGCCGGAGCCGGCGCGCGACGAGGAAAGGAGCGGGACGATGAGGCGACTGGCGCTAGTGGCAGGGGTGTGGCTGACGACGGGGTGTGGGGGCGAAGGTGGGCCGATGGGGGAGGCCGATGCGGGTGCCGCGGTGACGACGTACTGCTGCAGCATCAACAGCCGCGCCTACGACTGTCCGGATCAGGCCGCCGTCGAGCAGTGTGCGAACCTCAACGGCCCGGACCCGTCGCGCTGCAGTCGCCGCGCCTCTCCGTGTGGTTGATGTGCCGCGGTGCGCTCGCGCGCTTGCCCGGGCACCGCGGACTGGCGCGCGCGTGAAGCGTGGCCTTCAGCGCTTGCTCGGCGCCGTCGGAAACCGCAGCAACCGCACTGGCTCGCTGGCGCAGCCCGTATCCCCGAGCCGCTGGATCGTCGGCTTCGCCCAGCACGTGTGCAGCATCAGATCATCGGCGGTGATCTGCCCGACCGGCGGGCGGTCCTCGTACAGCAGCCCGACGTGCCTGGAGTTCGGGAAGTGGAGCAGATCACCCGCCTGCGGCTTCGCGTCGCGCTTGAGCAGCGGCGCCTGCTGATCGATCGCATACGACGACGTGTACGTCCCGGTGCCGGTGAGCCGCCGGCGCGCGTAGATGATCAAGTCCGCGCAGTCGCTGCCGACGAGGCGGTCGGCTTGGTGATCCCCCTCCTTGCCCGCCGAGCCGAAGATGTACGGCGTCCCGAACAGCTCCGTCGCGTAGCCCAGCAGGCTGTCGTCCTGGCGCACCGCGACTCGAAACACGGCCCTGGAGAGGCCACCCCGATCGAGCGCCTCGAGCCCCGGCGTGTGCGCCTCCACGCCATCCGCCCAGCGCGCATGCACGGCATAGGCGGTTGTGCCCAGCTCCGCCGACGCCCGCGCCTTGACGACACACCGCAGCTTCCCCGCGCACTCGGTCAGCTCGGTCGCCGCGTAGCGAATCGGCTCGAAGTGAAAGGACGGCGTCGTGTTGTCCAAAGCGTCGACGGTCGGAGTGATGCGCTCCCACTTCACCTCCGCGCCCGGCCGGCTCGGCCTCGCCTCGAGCTCGACCTCTTGGCCGGCTGACACGTACACCCACCCCGGCGGAGCAGCCTTCCCGTCGACCGAGGCGTGGAGCTGCAGCGTCGGCGCGGCCGCCAGCAGGAGCGCGGAGAAGAGCACGGGCATGCGACTGTAACGCTCGCCGAGCCCGGCAAGTTCATTCCCAAGGCCCTTCGGGTGTGCGACTCAGTCCCGGCATGGCTTTCAAGCTCCTGGTGGCGGACCCGAAGGGCACGGTCTTCGAGCACCCGACGCTGCTGGCGACGGTGCGGCAAGACGAAGAGGTGGCGCCTGCGCACGGCCGGCCCATTCCACTGCCCACGGGCGCGAAGCTGGCGCACCTCCCGGGCCGGCTCCCAGTCGGGTTCGATCCCGCGACGAACGAGCTCGTCCCGGTCCGTCAGGTGAAGCTCGGCGGCCGAACGTTCACGCCCCACGCGGTCGGGGCCGTCCTGCCTCCCGGCTACACGCGCACGCTGCTCCCCGGCGAGGTGAAGGCGTTCGGCCCGGTGCTCCCCCAGTGGGCGTACACCGCCGCGGCCTGGGGGAAAGAGGGGCCGGTCGTCTGGGCGCTACACACCGATCGCCGCAAGCACTGGACGCCGGAGCGCTTCTCCACCGCCGAAGTCAAAGCCCTGGTGAAGGAGCACCGCGCGCGCTTCCCGACGAACGCGGTGCTTCGGCAGCTCGAGACCTGCGCGCTCGTCTACCGCTGCTTCACCAGCCAGAACGTCTTCTATTGCCGCGACGAAGGTGCGCTCCCCGCGTCGATCATGTGCAACGCCACCTGCGTGGGCTGCATCAGCGAACAGCCTGAAGACGGCCCGCCCGCCTCGCACGATCGCATGGAAGACGGCCCGTCAGCCGAAGAGCTCGCCGAGGTCGCGGTGTGGCACCTGACCCACGCGCCCGGCCGCACCATGGTGAGCTTTGGGCAAGGCTGTGAAGGCGAGCCGCTGACGCGCTGGAAGGTGCTCGTCCAGGCGATTCGGCTCACGCGCGCGCGCACGCAGCGAGGGTCGATCAACATCAACACCAACGGCAGCCTCACCGCCGGCCTCGAGGCGCTCTACGACGCGGGCCTCGACGCGGTGCGCGTGTCGCTCAACTCAGCGGTGAAGTCGCTCTACGAGGCGTACTACCGGCCGCACAAGTACGGCTGGGAGGACGTGGAGGCCTCCATCGCCCTGTCGCGGAAGAAGGGCGCCTACGTCGCGCTCAACCTGCTGCTGTTCCCCGGCGTGACGGATCGCAAAGGTGAGGTCGACGCGCTGGAGCGGCTGGTGCGACGGTACAAGGTGAATCAGATCCAGACCCGGCCGCTGGCGATCGATCCGCTCCAGTACATCGACGTGGCGCGAGGGCAGGGCGCTGGTGGCGAACCCATCGGCATCGGCCCCATGCTCAAGCGCCTCAAGGCCAAGGCGCCCTGGCTGACGATCGGGAACTTCGCGCGAGGGTTGGGGGAACGGCGCGACTAGGGCTTACGCCTCACGCCTCGTCGAGGAGCTCGAGCAGCTCCTTGGCGATCAGCGAGTCCTTGCGAATGTAGCCGTCGGCCCCGGCGGACTTCATGACCCGCTGGAGCTCGGCCTCTTCCTGCCCCGAGCAGAGGATCACCTGGATCCCCTTGAAGAGGCTGTTCGTCTTGATGAACCGGCAGAACTCTTCGCCGTTCACGCCCGGCATTTGAATGTCGAGCAGCACCACGTCGGGGCGCGTCTTCTTGTTGAGGATGATCTTGGTCGCGGCGTCGGCGGACGTGGCGGTCTGCACCGCGTGGCCCTTGGCGACGAGCTCCGCCTGCAGCAGCCGCGTCACCGCGTCGCTGTCGTCGACGACGAGCACCTTCTGCACCTTGGTCGCTGCGGGCTTGCTCGCGCCGTCATTCAGCGCGCTCAAGATCGCCTCGACCGCGCCTTCGAGCCCCGAGGACTTGGTGATGTAGCCGTCGGCGCCGGCCGCCTTGGCCTTCTCGGCGAGCTCGGCCTCGGAGATGTCGCTGTAGAGCAGGAGCTTGGCCGTCACCTTGCGCTGCACCCGCAGGAACTCGACGACGTCGTCGCCGTACATCTCCGGCATGTTCACGTCGACCAAGACGAGATCGAAGGCCCCGGCGTCGAGTCGCTGATCGAGCGTGGCCAGGTCCGACGCGTTCTCGACCTGCAGCCCGGCCTGCGTCAGCGCGCCGGAGATCAGCTGCACCGTCATTGGGCTGTCGTCGATCACCAGGACGCGGGGCGCCATGGCGGGCCCCATAGCAGACGTTTCTTGGCGAGTCGCGCTTCCGCTTTCGCTAGGCTGCCGACCCGCTTGCCCAGCCCACTTCAGAGAGCCTTGGCGTCGGCGCCCGACCGTCCGCTCGCGGTGGCGGCGCAGCCCGACGAGGAGGTCTTCGTCTTCCGCACCGGCGACATGGCGCTCGGGGTGCTCTCGGCCCGCGTGCGTGAGGTGACGCGCATGGGCCCGCTGACCCCGCTCCCGCGCACGCCGTCCTTCGTCCTGGGCGTCGTCGGCCACCGCGGCGAGGTGCTGCCGCTCATCGACCTCTTGCGCTTCTTCGGCCAAGGTGAATCGCGGCCCACGAGCCGCTCGCGCTTCTTCATCGGCGAGACGGGGTCCTTCATGGCGGCCTTCTTCGCCGACGCCGTGGTGGGCCTGCGCCGGATCCTCCTGAGCGACAAGCTCCCGCCGCCGCTGGGCGGTGGATCGCAGGCCGAGTTCCTGACCGGCGTCGTGCAGTCACCCGAGTTCGGCACGCTCAACCTCCTCGACGTGGCCAAGGTGATCACCCACGCCCGCGCCAAGGCGGTGATCCGGTGAAGGGCGCGGCGCTGGGCGCGACGGAGCTGGTCGGCATCGACCTGGTGCTCTTCGAGATCGCTGGGTCTTGCTACGCCGCCGATCTGACCCAGGTGCGCCGCATCGACGTCGATGATCCCACCGAGAGCGTCGGCGCGCCGTTCGGCAAGCCCGTGGTGGGCCGTCGGGCCCTCGTCTTCGGCGGCAGCGGCGGCCTCGATCTGCGCCTCGCGGTCGACAAGGTCATGGGCGTCGAGCGGGTCCCCTTCGAAGCGCTGCGGCGCATGCCCCCGGCAGCGCAGGCCCCCAAGGCCACCATCGGCGCGTGGCTGCGCGGCGACCAGACCGTGCTCTTGATCGATCTGTCCACCTTGAACCCCTTCACGACGTCGTCCCTGGAGCAGGCATGACCACCGACACCCCCGCCACCGGCGGCAAGAAGAAGAAGTCCACCACCCCCAGCCCCACGCCCGTGCCCGCCAGCGCGCGAGTGACGTCGTCCGAAGCCGCCGCCCTGCTCGCCGCCGTGCGCAACATGGCCGAAGGCAAGTACGACGTCCGCGTCGACCTGTCGGGCCTGTCCGCCGAGAGCGCGCAGCTCGCCGTGGCGATCAACGACTTGATGACGCGCGTGCAGGAAGACCTGGCCGAGTCGAACTACCGGCGCGAGCGGATCCAGCACGTCGTCGACAACGCCATCGGCGGGCTCATGGTGGTCGTGCGCCAGGGTGAGCTCAGCGCCTTCAACACCAGCACCGACGATCCGGTGCTCGCGCCGCTCCTCGACGGCTTCGGCAAGGTGATCGAGACGCTGCGCACCTTCGTTCGCGAGATCAACGAGGCGGCGCTGCGGCTGTCGTCCAGCGCGAACGAGGTGCTCGCGGCGTCCACGCAGCACGAGTCGTCGTCCACCGAGCAGGCCGCGGCGATCCACGAGACCACCGCGACCATGGAAGAGCTCAAGCACGCGTCGGCGCAGATCGCCGAGAACGCGGGCTCGGTGGCGCGGGTCGCCGAAGAGACGCTCAACTCCGCGCGGTCCGGTCGCGGGGCGATCGCCGAGTTCATTCAGGCCATGCAGCAGATCCGCGCCGACGGCATCGCCGTGTCGGAGTCGATCACCAAGCTGCTGCGCCGCGTCGAGCGGATCGGCACGGTGGTCGAGGTGATCGACGAGATCGCCGACCGGTCCGACCTGCTCGCGCTCAACGCCGCGCTCGAAGGGTCCCGCGCGGGTGAAGCGGGCAAGGGCTTCTCGATCGTCGCCGCGGAAATGCGCCGGCTGGCCGAGAACGTCTTGGACTCGACCAAGGAGATCAAGAACCTCATCAGCGAGATTCGGGAAGCCACCACCGCCGCGGCCGGCGCCGCCGAAGCGTCGCGCACGGCGACCGAAGCGGGCGAGCGGCTCGGCTCGGTGGCGGCCACGGCCGTCGAAGGGATCCTCGCGGGCGTGCAGGAGACGTCGGACGCGGCGCGCGTGATCAACCTGGCCACGCAACAGCAGCGCACGGCGACGGAGCAGGTCGTCGCGTCGATGGCGGAGATCGAAGACGTCACCCGGCAGACGACGCAGGCGTCCAAGCAGGCCACGTCTGCCGCCGCCGAGCTCACCCAGCTCGCCACGCGGCTGTCCGAGCTCATCAAGCGGTTCAAGGCAGACTGATCCAACGACGCGCTCTTTAAGTGGATACCGAGGCCCTCAAGAAGACGCTCCTGGTCAAGTTCCAGGAGGTCACGCAGGACCGGCTGCAGACGGTGCAGCTGGGCGTGTTGTCTCTGGAGAAGGCCGACGCGGCGCAGGCGGCGGAGGCGATCGCCCGCGATCTGCACACCATGAAGGGCGAAGCCCGCATGCTGGGGCTGGCGGCGATCGGCCAGCTCGCGCACGCGGCGGAGGACCTGCTCAAGGCCAACCGCGACGGCAAGGTCGACGCGCGCGCCGCGACCGATCTGCTGCTGCACGCCTGCGACGCGGTGGCCGAC
>JALHOS010000411.1 GCA_022842905.1 Myxococcaceae bacterium
CCTTGCGGGCCGCCGCGGTGAGCGCGTTGGCGGCGGTGTGCACCGCGGTGGCGCGCGTCGGGCCGTCCGCCAGGGCGAGGGCTCGCTCGAGCTCGGTGAGCGCAGCCCGTCTGGGGCCGGGGGTCAGCGCCGGGTGGGTGGACAGCGCCTTCGACCGCTCACTGGCGTCTCTTCCCGACGACACGACGTCGTCGAGCTGCTGCACGGCGAGCAGCAGGCCCACGTCGGACTCCAGCCGTCTGCGGGCGGAGCTCACGTCCCACGCGAGCCACAGCGCGAAAGCCGCGAAGCAGACGAGCAGTACGGGGAGCAAGCCGAGCAACACGGCGCGCTGCCTGGCCAGTGGCCTGTCCAACGTCGAGAGTCGTGACATGCGTCAGCCAGTCTGACGCTGACCGGCGATCGTGGGAAGCCCACGGGGCGCACGCGCACGACGCCCGGTGGGGGCTGCCGCCGCTCAGCTGAACTGCTGCTTGATGTCGTCCTTGAGCAGCAGGGTGAGGCACCAGATGCCCGCGGGCATGGTGAAGATGCAGCAGCAGCCGTTGAAGCAGCAGGGGAGGGTGGCGAACACCGCGGCGATGAGGGCGATCGGCCAGCCCTTGAGCTGGCGCATCATCACCGCGCCGAAAATGATGAAGGCGTTGGCGCCCAGGCCGACGACGGGCCAGGCGAAGCGGGCCGGCCCCGTCGCCATCTTCAGGAACGGCTCCATCATTCGCCGCGCGTTCGGATCCGGCATGTCGTCGAGCGCCTTGGCGATGTCGTCGGGGTTCATCATCAACGACTGGCCAATCGACATGAGGAACCACACGCCGCCGAGGGCGCCGGCGAGCAGCAGCAGAATCGACGGGACGTTGAGCTGCTCCTGCGCGCTCTTCGTGGGCGCGGGCGCTCCGAAGACCGGGCCAGCGGGTGGGTTGGGCGTCATGGGCGGGACGCCATAGCGCTTTCGAAGGGGGTTGGGCGCGGCGAATCTCGGCCCGCCGCTGGTGTATCTACGCGGGCAGAGTCGGACCACCACCCTCGAGGAGCCCCCATGGCTGGCAGCAATGAGATCGTCGTCACGCTTCCGAAGAATCGCCGCATCGACGCGCAGGTGGGGCCCCACGTCGTGCACACGGACCAGCCCTTGGACAACGGCGGCGAAGACAGCGCGCCCTCACCGTTCCAGCTCTTCCTCGCGTCCATTGGCACCTGCGCCGGCATCTTCGTGCAGGGCTTTTGCGCGAAGCGGGAGCTCCCCACCGACGGCATTCGCGTCGTGCAGCACATGAGCTACGGCGAGGGTGGGGTGCTGACCGGGGTGGACCTGAAGCTCGAGCTGCCGGCGAGCTTTCCCGAGAAGTACAAAGAAGCGCTGATTCGCACGGTGGACCAGTGCAGCGTGAAGAAGGCGATCGCCGCGCAGCCGAAGTTCACCGTCACGACGAGCTGAGCCGGCGCTCCTTCTCAACGGCATGTCCCACGGTCCGCGCGTCGCGGGTCCAACCTCCAAACCGACTTTCTGGAGGGTACGACCGTGCGAAGCCTGCGAGTGGCCGTGGTGGCGTGTGTGCTGGCGTTGAACTTGGCGTGTGGTGTCGACCCCGTGGACCTGGAGCCGGGGACCGAGGTCCCCGTGACCCCGGGGGAGGTCAGCGGCCCACCCGGGGCGCAGGTGGCGCCTGGCGTTCCGCTGTCCGCGGTCCGGTGGGGGCCGCAGGGCACCATCATCATCGGGCGGTGGGGCTCGCCCGCCGCTGCGGCCGCCGCGGGCTTGAGCTCGTGTGAGGTCGAGCGCTGTGAGGAGCTCGAGGCGGCGCTGCGAACGCGGCTCATTCAGCGTGCCCGGCACGAAGCGGAGTCGATGCTGCTGAGCGCGCTCCGGAGCAAGCAGTACGCCTCGGGTTGGACCGGCGGCTTTTCCGACGCGGGGGCCTTCGGCGGGACGGGTGGCACCGCCGGGAGTGGGGGCTCGGGCGGTTCGGTCGGCAACGGGAGCGCCGGCGCGGCTGGCGGCCCCAACGACTACACCACCACCAACACCCAGCACGTCGACGTGGACGAAGGTGACATCGTCAAGAACGACGGCACGCGGCTCTTCGTGGTGTCCGGCCGGCGGCTGTCGATCATGCGCAGCTGGCCCGCCGCGGAGCTGAGCGAGGTCAGCCACGTGCTCTTCGACTTCACGCCCAAGGAGCTCTTCTTGCGGGGCGGCCAAGTCCTCGTGCTGGGCTCGGAGTCCGCGTACTCCTACGGCCCGTACTTCTACGCGTACGGCGACACGCGGGCGCAGCTGCTCGACGTGTCCACGCTGAGCGCGCCGCGCACGGTCGCGCGGTGGTCGCTGCCAGGTCGCCTCGAGTCCTCCCGCCGCCACGGTGGGCTGGTGCGGGTGGTGACGGAGTCGACCACGCCGTACACCTACAGCGTGCTCAACGGCCTCGGGCTGCAGACGTGGGTGCCGTACGACGTCGTCCGCGCTTCCACCGACGCGCAGCTCGTCGCCCTGTGCTGGGACATCGCCCTGCGCGCCGAGGTGTTGATCCGGAGCCGCAAGGTGTCGGAGCTGTTCCCCACGACGCAGCGATTCAACGGCCAGGCCGCGCTCGCGCCGCAGTCGAGGATGTTCCTGCCGGCCGGTGAGGTCGCGTTCGGGAAGACCGTCGTGGCGACGATCGACCTCGACGCGCCGGGGCCCGCGGCGTTGGACCTGCTCCTGGCGCGCACGGAGCAGCTCTACGCGTCGTCCCACAGCCTTTACCTGACGACGTACCAGTGGGACTGGTCGGGAGCCTCGGCGTCTCCCAGCACGCAGCTCCACAAGCTCGAGCTCAGCGGCGCCGGCGTGAAGTACGCGGGCAGCGGCGAGGTGCAGGGCACCATTCACAACCAGTTCTCCCTCGACGAGCACCAGGACGTGCTGCGCGTCGCCCACACGGCGTGGACGCGCTCGCCGAGCTTCACCACGCAGAACTTCGTCAGCACGCTCTCGGTGCGAGACGGCCGCCTGGTGACGGTGGGGCGGACCGACCCGCTCGCACCCGGAGAGCGCATCATGAGCGCGCGCTTCGTCGGCGACGTCGGCTACGTGGTGACGTTCCGCCAGACGGACCCGCTGTACACGGTGGACCTGTCGAACCCCGCGCGGCCGCGCGTCGTGGGTGAGCTGCACATTCCTGGGTTCTCTTCGTACATTCACCCGATCGACCCGACGCACCTGCTGACGATTGGAACGTACGTGAACCCGCCGGGCACGTCCTTCGCGCGGGCGGTGCAGCTGGCGCTCTTCGACGTGAGCGACCTGGCCAACCCGCGGCAGACGCACGTGCAGCTGCTTGGTGGAGCCAGCTCGTCGAGCACCGCGCAGTGGGACCACCACGCCTTCACGTACTTCGCCGCGCGCAAGACGGTGGCGATTCCCTTCAGCACGTGGGAGCAGGGCCAGTACACGTCGGACCTGCGCGTGTTCACCGTGGACCCCGTCACGGGCTTCACGAACAAGGGCGCGCTCGCGGTCGACGACTTGCTCAAGCGTGGCAGCTGTGAATGGTCTTCGTGGAACGGGAGCTGCTGGACGTGGTGGTGGCAGCCGTCGGTGCGGCGGTCCGTCATGGCGGACGAGTTCGTGTACGGCATCAGCAGCGGCGGCGTGCGGGTGGCGACGGTCGACGCGCTGCACCAACCGTTCGCGACGGTGGCGTTCCCGCAGGCGTACTGAAGGAAGGGGCCCGCCGCTCCCCCTACGGCCGCGCCTGCTCCGGCCGCACCCCGCTGGCCCGCGCCCACGCGTCCTTCACGTAGGCGACGATGGCGGCCGAAATCTCCGCCGCCCCGTGCCGCGCGTTGTTGAACACCGCGTCGTAGAGCAGCGGGTCCGACGTGTCGGCCTTCAGCTGGCTCTTGGCGAACTCGTCTCGCCGAGAGCCGTTCGCCTTGACGAACTCGGCGGCCTCTTCTTTGGGCAGCTGCATGCGCAGGGCGATGTTCTCCACGCGCCAGGCGAAGGGCGCGTCGAGCCGGAAGTGAAAGCAGTTCGTCATGTCCCGGCAGAGCACCGCGCCGCCGCGGCCGACGATGACGGCGTTGCCTCCGCTGGCGACCTGGACGATGTGCTTGCCGATCGCGTCGAAGGCCCGCACCTGCTCGTAGTACTCCGCCGGGGCGAGCCCGAGCTTCTCGAGGCGGCTCGCGCTCAAGCCCAAGTTCCGCAGCACCCGCATCGACACCCCTTCGTCGTGGTGCACCGCCTCGAGCAGGCTCTTGTCGTACAGGTTCCACGGCTCGCCGCTGTCGGCTTCGAGCGCGGCGCGCACCCGCTCGGCCACGGGGAAGCCTTCACACCCGAAGCTGCGCGACAGCGTCACCGTCGGGCGGGGCTTGAGCTGCGGCGCTTCGTGGAGCTTCTGCTGAATGCGCTCCCAGACCTCGAGCCGGTGTTCGATGTTGGGGACGAGCAGGTGCAGGGGACGAGTCATGGCGAGCCAAGCTTGGCGCAAGTTCCGTTCCCTTCGAAGGCAGCTGGAGCCGCCTTCCTGGGCCACGAAAACTCTGCGTTCAGGCCCGCGCCACGTCGCAGGCCCTGCGTGCTCGCGGATCCGCCGCCGACGTCACTCGTCGAGGTTGGCGCCGCCCCACTCGACGACGCAGCTGCCCTTGCGGAGCTTGAGGCTCAGGTTGGGGTTGCCGGTCTTCACCGGCGCGTCGACGGCCTTGAAGATCATGAACAGTCGCAGCGTGGTGTCGAGGCTCGGCGTCACCGTCAGGTGGGCGTAACGCTCGAGCGCGGCGTCGTCCAAGAACTGCACGACGCTGTGCGCGTTCTTCTCGAGCGCGGGCAGCCAGTAGCTGACGAAGTCAGTGCGCTCGCGGTCGTTGAGCCCGAAGCGGCCGGCGGCGCGCTCGAGGAAGTCTTCGGCGCCGTGGCGCGAGACGCAGAACGCCTTGTCCAGGTCGACCTCGAGCTTCGTGTCCGGCGTGCCTTCCCAGAACAGGTAGCCGTACTTCCGCTCCGTCGACGGGTCGAACAGCAGGCCGGTCGGCTCGGCGAACACCTTCCACTGCCCGTCTTTCTTCGTGCGCGGGTACTGCGTGGTGAACTTGCCGGCCAGCTTCACGTCGACGGTCAGCTCCGTGCGCGTCGTCGGGTACAGGTAGATGACGGGCTTGCGCATGACCGCCGGGCGGTCTCCGCCGCCGCCCCAGGCGCCACCGCCGCCGTTGATGCTGTGGGTGCCGACTTCACTGCACACCGTCGCGACGCTCTTCCCGTCTTCCGCGAAGAGCATGAGCGTGGGCTTGGAGTCCTTGCTCCCGATGACCGAGAGCGCCTGCTGCTGCGAGTCCGGCTTGAAGCCGAGCTTCTCGAGCTCCTTGAGCTGGTCCTTGTCCTTCACCAGGTCGCTCAGCTTGCCGCTGACCCAGGCTGCACCCTTGAAGGTCTGATTGCCCTCGAGGGTGAACTTGCGCCCACCTTCGGGCGTCGTCTCCGAGGAGATGCCTCGGCGCGCGCTGCGCATCATCGGCGGGGGTGCGCCGCGGGGGTTGACGGTCAGCGTCGAGTTGTCCGGGGCCGACGACAAGCGATAGCGCGAGGCCACCGACAGGGGCACGTTGGCCGTGGCTCCTGCGGGCGTGCCCTTCGGCGTCCCCAGCTCGAGCTTGAAGGTGAGGACAGCCTTCGCGCCGGCCTCGACCGTGTTCTTGTTCCTCCACTGGAGCCCGTCCGGCGCCTCCGGGAGCCGCTCGCGCGCCTGGCGCATGCCCTGACGGGTGTTCGGCACCGTGACTCGTTTCGTCGCGCCGGCTTGGATCGGCGGGTCCGACGGGCGGGGCGGCATCAACGTCAAACGCGAAGCATCAACCGGTGAACTGTTGCTCATGAGACCTCGGGGGGAAGGGTTGGCTGCGGTCACGGACAAGGCCACGACGGGGCGGGGGGAGCAACAAGGCGCCGCGTGCACCGGCCCTGTCGACGTGAGGTGGCTCATTGACGAGCGCGTGCGCGAGCGGTACCGGCGGTCACGAAAGGCCCACCGGACCTCGGCACACTCGCGCCAACGACGGTGTCGCTGCGCGTTCGCTTTCACAGCTCCGTCCGGACGCGACGCACCTTTTCCAAGCGCAGGTCCCTCGGCGCTCCTCGCGTCGACGCTCAGACCACGTCTGGCTGGCCCGCCGACCGGCCGCGACCTGCTACCCCGTCGCCCGGAGCGCGGGGCCCTCGACGACGACCGACGCCTCGGCCTCGAGCAGCCCGACGGGCTGACTGTGCACCCGCGCGAGGAGGAAGGCCGTCAGCTCGACCCCGTGGGGCAAGAACACGGCGCCGTCGCGTGTGAAGAGCGCCTGCGCGAGGCGCGCACCGACCTCGAGCTGCTCGAGCGGTAGCCGCCGCTCGTGTGCGCGCGCGCCGACGACCCGGCTCACCTCCGTGAGGACGCGCGCTTCCACGCCGCGCTCCGCTTCCAGCGCCTTGAGCGCCGCAGACGCGTCTCGGTGGCTCGCGGCGACCTCGAACCACAGCGCCGCGTTCGCGACGCGTGCCGCGACCGACAGCCGCCCGCTGGGGGCCGCCTGCTGGACTTCCTCGGCCACCATGCGAGCCCCGTCCAAGCCGTCGATGCCGCTGGCGATCGCCGCGAGGGGCACCTGCGCGAACCGCGCGAGCTCGAGCAGCGCGCAGGCCGCCTCGACGTCGAACGGGCTCGACAGCCCCAGGGCTTCGGCCACCTCCGCCGCGAGCGTCCCGGCCCGCATCGCGCGGCCGTAGG
>JALHOS010000412.1 GCA_022842905.1 Myxococcaceae bacterium
CTGCTGGGGAGCGGCGCCTTGGGGTGCGCCACGCCGCCCAAGCCGCTGTGGGTGGCCGCGCACCCGCTTCGGCCCAACGTCGTGCTGACCGTCACCGTGCCCGACCAGGGGCCCGTCGACGTCGAGCTCCGCGTGCCGGCGGCCGTCGTTCCGTCGCGGGCCTTCACGCAGCCTGCGCGCTTCCTCCGAGTCGGCGACGACTGGGGACAGAAGGCCGTCGTCCCCGCCCTCGGAGGGCTGTCCGTCACGCCGGGGCAGGACTTCGTGCTGCGCTACCAAGTCCAGGTCCCTTCACTCGACGACGAACACCACCGCCCGTCGCTGGACCGGCCGTTTCGGACGAGCGCCGGCGCCTCGCTCCCGGTGTGGGCGCTGCTGCCGGACCTCACCGCCGCGCCGTGGGCGCCCTTCGAGGCCGCCGAGGTGCACGTCGTGGCCAGCGCGCCCGTCACCAGCTCGCTCCCCCAAGCAGACGCCACGTTCGTCGCCAGCACGGCCCAGGCGCTCTACGACGCGCTGCTGCTCGTCGGGGCGCCTTCGGTGCAGGTCGGCGCCATGACGGTGGCCAGCACGACGCTGCCCGCGACGACGCTGACCCAAGTCGAAGCGCTGCTCGGGCGAGCGTCTGGGTCCTTGAAGGAGCGACTCGGTGCGCGCAGCCGCCTTCAGTTCCTGGCGCTGCACGCCGCGCCGACGAAGGAGCGGAGTGAGCCATGGGTCATGGGGCGCAACTTCGGGAGCACGGCCGCGGCCTTCCTCGACCCGAGCTTCGACGGGAGCGCGCGGGCGTTGGGCGGGCAGATGCTGGTGCACGAGCTGGTCCACGCGTTCCTCCCGGCGGATGAAGCGCTGCCGCATTGGATTACCGAAGGCTTCACCGAGTACTTCGCGCTCGAGCTGGTGCTGCAGCTCGACGGGCTGCCGAAGGAAGCGCTGTTCGATTCACTGGCGCAGCGGTGGGACGCCTTCGTGGCGGCGGCGCCGCACCGGCGGGCGCTGGAGAACAACCTGGGCGACTACTACGGCGGCGCGGTGCTCGCGTACTGCATCGACACGCGGCTGCGGAAGGACGGGCAGTCACTGGCCGGCGTGCTGGCCAAGGCGCAGCGCCGCGCGGCGGCTGGGCGCGTGGTGAACGATCTGTGGGAGCAGGAAATCGCGCTGGCGTCGGCCCCGGCCGGCGCGCTGGTGCTGGCGGCGAAGACCGACCCGCTCGCGCCGATTCAAGACTGCTTCACCGAAGCGGGACTCGTCCGCGGACAGCCGGCGCCGGCGCTCAAGACCAGCGCCCTTGCCCAGGCGCTCAAGCTGACTTCTCGGGAGCTGGACCCACGCCGGCTCGACGTTCGAATTGCGCAGGTCGCCGACGGCTCGCCGCTGAAGCCCGGGGACATCATTCGAGGAACTGGCGGGGAGCGCACGCTGGGGTGGGAGCACTGGGCGGAACAGCTGGCGCGACGGTGCCCAAGCGGGGAGCCGGTCGCGCTGGACGTGCTGCGACAGGGCGCGGCAGTGCAGGTCGAGGTGAGGCTCCCGCGCTGCTCGCCGGACGACCTGACGCCGTCGGCTCGGCATGCGTGGCGGGGGTAGCCCGCCCGAGTCCTCACACCCCGCGCTCGTCGGGCGGCCACACGTACTTGTGCTGCTGGAGCTG
Organism: Myxococcaceae bacterium; assembly: GCA_022842905.1. Lineage (GTDB taxonomy): Bacteria > Myxococcota > Myxococcia > Myxococcales > Myxococcaceae > JALHOS01. The sequence goes on from JALHOS010000412.1 coordinate 1,655, forward strand.
AAAGCGCACCGGCAGCCGGTCGGCGACGATCCACTCGACCAGGGTCTTGGGCTCGAGCTTGCCGAACACCGTCGAGAACAGCAGCCCAAATGACCGCTGCGTGAGCCGGTGCTCGTCTATCAACCGCACCGCCCAGTCGTAGTCCTCGCGGCTGCCCAGCACGAGCTTGAGCTCGTCGCGGGCCGTCATCGACTCGAAGCAGCGGTAGTCGTTGCGCTGCACCTCGCCAGACGACGGCGCCTTCATGTCGACGATCTTGTGCACCGCCTTGGGCACCAGCCGCACGTCGATGGCCCCTGACGTCTCGAGCAGCACGATCAGCCCCGCATCGAGCAGCCCCTGCAAGAGCGGATACACCCCCGGCTGGAGCAGCGGCTCGCCGCCGGTCACCTCCACCCGCGGGCTGCGCAGCGCTACGACGCGCTCGACCAGCTCCGCCACCTTCACCCGCTGCCCACCTCGGAACGCGAACTCGCTGTCGCAGTACGAACAGCGCAGGTGGCACCCAGTCAGCCGCACGAAGCTGCACAGCAGCCCCTGGTGCGACGACTCGCCCTGGACCGACAGGTACAGCTCCTTGAGCACGACGCTGTCGGCGCCGGGGACGAGCTTGGGCTCGATGTGCGGACGGCCGGCCAGCATGCGGGAGTCGCCGTACTCGGTTGGCGCGATCAGCGCGCCGTCTTGATGTCCGTGGGAGGTGGCGGCCGCGCCGTCCCGACGCCCGTCGTCGGCCGCTTGGGCGCGACCTTGGACTTGAGCTTGAGCTTCATGGAGCTGCCGGTGGACTCGTTGACCTCGATCTCGATGGGCTCGTACCCGTCGAGCTCCATGCGCAGCTGCGTCGGCAGCTGCGCGCGGTCCAGGCTGAGCGACACCGGCGTCTGGCCCAGCGGCGCGCCGGCGATCATCACCATGGCGCCCTGTGGCTCGCTGTCGAACTGCACTTCCATGCGCAGCGCCGCCTTGGGGCGCTCCGGCGGCGGCTGAATGATGGTGACCTGCTGCGGCTGCGGCCTGGGCTGCTCCACCGGCTTGGGATCTCCCTTGCCCGCCACGTACGCGCCGAAGCCCACCGCGCCGATGAGCGCCACCACCAACACGCCGATGAGCATCGCCAGCCCGCGCCGCGGAGGCTCCGCCTGCTCGAGCGCCTTGGCCCGGGTCCCCGTCGACAGCCGCGCCGACGGCGTGCCGCCTTCGGTCGAGCTCTTCACGCCCGCAAGGCCGAAGTCCACGCCCGTCAGCCCGCTCGTCTCGTCGAGGAACTCGGGCCGCGCTTCTTTCTCGATGCGGTCGGCGTACAGCGACTGCATGAACGTCACCACGTGCGCGCTGCTGGCGGGGATCCGCCGCGACAGGGCGTACTCCTCGAGCGCCATGCGGAAGGCCGCCGCGTCCTTGTACCGGTGCTCCCGGTTGCGGGCGAGGGACTTGAGGACGATGTCGTCGAGCTCGCTGGACAGCGACGGCGCCAGCGTGGACGGCGCGGGCACCTGGCAGGCCTTCACCAACCGCTGCGTCTGCACGTCGGACTCACCTTTGAACAGCCGGCGCCCGACGAGCAGCTCCCACAGCACGATCCCCAGCGCGAACACGTCGCTGCGCGCGTCCATGTCGCGGCCGTCGGCCTGCTCCGGCGACATGTACGGGAACTTCCCTTTGAGAATGCCGGTGGCCGTGTGCTGCGCGCGGCCGATCGCCTTGGCCACGCCGAAGTCGATCATCTTCACAGAGCCGTCGAAGCCGACCAGCACGTTCTGCGGCGAGACGTCGCGGTGCACCAGGTTGAGCGGGTTGCCTTTGCTGTCCTTGGCCTTGTGCGCGAAGTCCAGGCCCGCGGCAGCGTCGGCGATGACGCGGAGGATGACCCCCAGCGGAATCGGAGAGCCCGCGGCGCGCGCTCGCTTGTCGAGCCGGCGCAGGTCCTCGCCTGCGACGTATTCCATTTCGATGAAGTGAATGCCGTTCTCTTCACCGAACTCGTTGATGCGGGCGATGTTGGGGTGGTCCAGCCGCATGGTGATGCGGGCTTCGTCCTGGAACATGGCGAAGAACTCTTCGTCTTCGACCAGGTGCGGAAGAATGCGCTTGATCACCACCAGCTTCTCGAAGCCGTCGGCGCCCTTCTTCCCGAGCAGCACCTGCCCCATGCCGCCGGAGGCAATCTTGCGCAGCAGGGTATAGCGGCCGAAGGGAATCCCCATGAAGCGGTGCGTACCTTAGCCGAGAACGCTGGCCAGGAAAGTCCGGTTCCCCTTCACCGAAGCCCCAGGCGCCGCCGAAAGGACGGGACGAGCAGGTAGAAGAACTGCACTTCGCCGAAGTCCAGCGAGTCGCCGTCCTTCAGCGGCACGGGGTCCGCCGCCACGCGCTTGCCGTTGAGCTGCGTGCCGTTGGACGACTTGAGGTCCTGGACGAGCACCTCTTCACCAGTCCAGGTGAGCTTCGCGTGGTGCTTGGACACCGAGCCGTGGTCGACCACCAGCTCCGCGTCGGGTGAGCGGCCCAGCGTGAACACGTCGCGGCTGAGCAGCGGAGGCAACGTCAGCACCCAGCAGTCGTCGAACTCGAGCGGCGCGCGGCGCACCGGAGGCAGCGCCCGCTCGGTGGTGGCCCAGCTCGCGTCCGCTCGGTGCTCGAGCGCCTCCCGCGTCGGCCGCTGCACCAGCACGAAGGGCCCCAGCTGGCGGGCGAACAGCACCGCGTCGAGCTGTCTGGCCAACCCTCGGACTTCGCGCACCGTCAGCATGAACGGCCGGACGGTGGCGGAAGCGTGGCGGTGCCGTCAAGCGTAGGCTGCTGACCCAACCGCTCGCATGCGCTGGTCCCTCCTCGCTGTCTTCCTCGTCTGCGCCTGCGCCCTGCGCTGGCAGGTGCGCGCACCCGGCCTGCCGGGGACGCACGGGCTGTTGGTGCTCGAAGACGGCGGCGTGTGGCTCGCTGACAGCTTTGGCCGAAGCTCGCCCGACCGCGCCGTGTGGAATTGGAGCGCTCAGCCGCCGACGCGGGTGTCCGCCGCTCCCCTGCCCCCCTTGGCCGGACTCACGCGGGCGCCCGACGGCGGCGTGCTCGCCTGCGCGTTCAACGACGACGCGGTGCTACGCCTCGACGATCAGCTCCGCGTCGCCGCCCGCTGGACCGTCGCTCAGCCATGGAACGTGGCCTTCACCGCGGAAGGGCTGTTGGCCGTGTCCAGCGCGGGCAGCCTCGTCCGCTTGCTCGACGACGGCGGCACCAGGCCGCTCCACACCGGGCTCGACGCTCCGTTCGACCTCGCGCCGACCGACGGCGGGGTGTGGGTGTCCGAACAGGTGAAGGACCCGACGCAGCCCGGCCGCGTCACCTTCTTCGCCAACGACGGGCGCCGGGTGGAGGCCCGGTACCCCTTCTTGAACCCCGAAGGCCTCGCGCTGCTCAGCCAGGGCCATGTGCTGGTGGCCGACACCGAGCGCCGTGAATTGGTGCTGGTCGAGGCCGACGGCGCGGCCCGACGTGTCGCTCTTTTCGACAGTCTGCCGGTCGTGGTTCGACGAACACCGGGCGGTGCCGTGGTCAGCCTGACCGGGCCTCATTCAGCGCTGATCGACGTGGTGCTTCGCTAAAGACTTGAAAAGAGCCCTTTCGATCGACTCAGCGGTCCGAAAATGAGGCAAAATCCTCTTTACTTTCGGGGTCGTCGCAACGTGTCACCCGGGCAATCCGACAAACTTCTACGGAGGATCAGCAATGCTTCGCTTCGGGAACCGTGGCTGGGAAGTGTCGGCGCTGCAGCAGCAACTGGCGCGCGCGGGGTTCAACCCCGGTCCGGTGGACGGAGTGTTCGGACCCAGGACACAGGCGGCCGTTCGGCAGTTCCAGCAGTCCAAGGGCATCTCCGTCGACGGCGTGGTGGGGCCGGAGACGATGGGGGCCATGGGCATCAGCGGGTTCGATCGGCGCCGCGAGCCGCGGCCGTCGTCAGGCCAGGACGGCTTCCAGGCCAAGCCACCGGCGCAGCAGCCGACCCGCGGCGTGCAGGCCGACGACTTCCGGCCGACGGGTGGATCGCGGCTGCAGACGTTCCTCCAGCGAGCGCTGGCGCAGCAGGGCAAGGAGTACGTGTTCGGCGCGGAGGTCAGCATGAACGACCCCAGCCCGCGGCGCTTCGACTGCTCGGAGCTGATTGAGTGGGCGGCGCACCAGGCGGGCGTGCGAGTACCGGACGGCTCCGGGAATCAGATCCAAGCGACACGGCCCATGTCGGTGGAGCAGGCGCTGCGGACGCCGGGCGCGCTGCTGTACCGGCCGGGGCACATCGCCATCAGCCTCGGTGACGGGCGGACGATCGAAGCGAAGGGCCGCGCGTACGGCGTCGGCATCTTCAACGCGAACGGGCGTGGGTGGACGCGCGCCGGCGTGATTCCCGGCCTGGCCTGACGAGGGCAACGAATCCACGCCCGGCCGTGAGGTGGCGTCGAGTAGAACGCCGCCATGCGCACGCCCAGCCAGACGCTGACGACGTGGGTGCGGGTCGCTCCGCCGCTCGTGGTCGCGCTGCTGCTGCTCGGAATCTGGGGCGCGCGGGCGGCGGTCGGCGTCGGGAGCAAGCCCAAGGTGCTCAAGCTGGCGACGGGCTCGGCCGGCGGCACGGCGATCGAAGCGGGTGACGAGCTCAAGCGCATCGCCGAGCGCGCGCTGCCGGGCACCGTGGTGGAGATCGTGCACACCGGAGGGGGCGACGAGAACTTGGCCAAGCTGCTGGCCAAGGAGGTCGACCTGGCGATCGTCCACGACACCGGCGGCGGGTGGATCGACGACGAGCAGCCGGTGCGCGTCATCGGCCCGCTGTACGACGAGGCGCTGCATGTCGTGGTTTCGAAAGCCGCGAACGTCTCGTCGCTGTTCGACCTGAGCGGTAAGCAGCTCGGGGTCGGGCCCACGGGCAGCGGCACCGCGCGCATGGTGGCGCAGCTGCTCGCGGCGTCGCGCTTGGACTTGAGCAAGACACAGCTGCACGAGCTGCCGCACGCGGACGCGGCCAAGGCGCTCGAGGCGGGCACGCTCGACGCGTTCTTCGTGCTCGCGGGCGTGCGCAGCGCGGCGGTGGACGCAGCGCTG
>JALHOS010000413.1 GCA_022842905.1 Myxococcaceae bacterium
GCCGCCGGCACGCCCGGCAGCTCCGCGCCCGCGCCCTCGAGCAGCTCCGCCAGCTGAACCAACCGCTCGTGCGCCGCGGCGCGCGCCTTGGCGACCGGGGTCAGCATGGCCTGGAGCTGCGCCTCGAGCCCCAGCACCAGCTCGAACCCTGCTGCGGCGCTGGGCTCCTCCGGCGGCGGCGCGGCGGAGATCCCCGACGGCGTCGACGGCGTCAGCGGGCCCAAGTCCGAAGGCGCGGCGAGCTGCTCCAGGTGTTCGTCGAGCTCCGCGGCGGTCCGCTCGAGCTGCCCGGCCACGCGGCGAAGCTCGGCGCCGGTCCGAGTCGACCAGGGCGCGTCCAGAATGGCCCGCGCCCGCTCGCCGAGCGCCTGGATGCCGTCCAGGCTCAGCGTGGCGCCCAGCCGCTCGATGCTCTCGGCGACCGCTCGGAGCCCACCCAGCTCCACCGCGTCCGGCGCCTCCGCGCGATCGAGCCTGGGGTCGGCGAAGAGACTCAGCCCTTCCGTCAGATCGGCCCGGAAGATGGGCCAGAGCTCCAGCACGCGGCCCCGCACGCCGGAGTCGTCCGGCGGGGGCGCTTCCACCGTCTCTTCGGTGCTGCCGGCCACGACGACCGGCGCCCCGCCCAGGGCCGTGAGCACCTCGTCGAGGCCCCGCGGTCTGCCTTCGCCCCGCCCGTCGGCGACGTCGGACAGCATGCCCTCGATGAGCTCGAGCCCGCGCAGCAGCACGCTGACGACGTCACGGCCGAGCGTCGGCTCTTCGGGCAGGCTCGCCAGCGAGTCCTCCATGCGGTGGGCGAGCAGCTCGGTCTGCGCAAAGCCCATGCTCCCGGCGCTGCCCTTGATCGTGTGAAGCCCGCGAAGCAGCAGCGTCAGCTGGCCTGGAGGGCGCTGGTCCGGCGGCTTCTCGAGCTCGAGCACGTACTGCCCCGCCAGCTGCAGGTGCTCCCGCGTCTCGGCGACGAAGATGGGCCAGAGCGCTCGGAGTTCGTCCATGCGGCGCGTCCCCTTGGCGCCTTCAGGCCGCCGCGGCCCCCAGGCGAGGAACGTCCAACACCAACAGCCCGTCGTCGGCCAGGCCGGTGTACGGCCCGGCTGGCGGAGCCTTCAGCGACTTGAGGGGCAACTCGAGCGCCCCTTCCGTCGCCTCGACCGCCAGGCCGAAGCGCTCGCCGCCGTCCTTGAGCACCAGCACCACGCGCAGGTCCGACAGATCGCGCTCGGCCAGGCCCAACAGCACCTTCGGATCGAGCACCGCGACGATCCCGGTTCGGACGACGAGCGCGCCGAGCACGGCTTCGGGCACCTTGGGCAGGCCGCAAAGGCCGGCGCATTCGACGACTTGGTCGAGCCGATCGAACGGCACGGCGTACCGCGCGCCGGCGACGGTGAAGCTCATGACGGCCAGCGTGCCGGGCTCGGCTTGCCGGCGCGACTGGCCGATCGCGAGCGCACGCTCCTGGAGGATCTCCGCGCGTCGGCGCTCCGCCGCTTCTTCAGACTGCTCCAACGCACGCTCGGCGGCGTCGAGCCGCGCGTACAGCTCGGCGAAGTCGACGTTCGCCGCGCTCACGCACCACCTCCAGCCGCCGGCGCCGGCAAGTTGAGCGCGTGCGCCACCTGCGTTCGGAGCGCGTCCGGCGTGACGGGCTTGGTGAGGAACGCGGTCGCTCCCACGAGCATGCCGCGGTGCCGTGACGCCGCGTCGGTCAGCGAGGTGAGCAGGACGATCGGCACCTGGGCCAGCTCCGGCGTCGAGCGCATGACCGCGCACAGGCCGAAGCCGTCGAGGATCGGCATCTGCACGTCGGACAGGACCAAGTCCGGGCGCTTCAGCATGGCCAGGTCGAACGCTTCCTTGCCGTTCTTCGCCACGCGGAACTCGAGCGGCCACCCCATCAAGTACACCTGGATCAACGCCGCGACGGTCGCCGTGTCTTCGACGATCAGCACCTGACACCGACGAGGCGCGGGCGTGGGGTGGTGCACGAGCTACACCTCGTAGCGGTTGGTCAGCTCCGCGAGCCGGTGGGACAGCGTGGTCAGCGTGGTGGCGACCTTCTCGATGTTGCGCGTCCCGGCGAGGGACTCGTTCATGGAGCGTGACAGCTGGTTGATCGCCCCCAGCAACTGCTCCACGCCGACGCTCTGCTGCCGCGTGTTGCCGGCGATCTGCCGCGCGGCGAGCGACGACTCCTGCAGCACTTCGGCCAGCCCTTTGATCGACCGGCCCGACGACGTCGTCAGGGCGATCGTCGACTGGGCGCGCTTGCTGCCTTCTTCGGTGGCGGCGACGGCCTGCCGCGTGCCCTTCTGCACTTCGCTCAAGATCGCCCGCACCTGGCCGGCGGCCTTCTTCGACTGCTCGGCGAGGTTGCGCATCTCCAACGCGACGACGGCGAAGCCCTTGCCGTGCTCACCTTCCTTGGCCGCTTCGATCGCCGCGTTCAGTGCGAGCAGGTTCGACTGCTCGGCCAGGTCCTTCATGGAGCTCATGATGTCGCCGATCTGCAGCGAGCGTTCGGACAAGTCGGTGATCGACGTGGCGATCGTCTTGACCTGTTCTCCCAAGCCGCCCATGGACGACAGCGAGTCCTGCACCGCGGTGTCACCTTCTTGCGAGAGCTCTTCGGACTTCTTGGCCAGGCCGATCACCGTGTCCGCGTGGGCGGTGGCCTGCCGCGACGTCTCGGCGATCTCCGTCACCGTCGTCGACGTCTGGCTGATCGCCGCGGCGTGGCCCGACGCCATCTGCGCTTGCTGGGTGGCGGTGGTGAGGATCGACGACGCTTCGCGCTGCACTTCGGCCGCGGCGCCGCGCAGATCGCGCAACAGCCGCGTCAGCGAGTCGGCCATGATCTGAAACGACTGCGCGAGCACGGCGATCTCGTCGTCGCCCCGCACCTCGATCGTCTGCTTCAGGTTGCCCCGGGCGATGCCGGCGGCGGCGGCGGACAAGCGCTCGAGGGGCGTCGTCAACAGCCGGCTCAAGATGAGGCTGAGCACCAGCACGCCGAGCAGCGCCAGGCTGCCCAGGCCCGCGGACGACAGCGTCATCTCGCGGATCGCCTCTTCCGCGCGCTTGCGCGGCACGCCGACCTGCACCGAGCCGTAGCGCTGCCGCTTGGACTCGGCGGCCGGCACGCCGAGCAGCTCTTCCGCCGCGTCCTGCGCCTGGGCCTGGCCGCCGCCGTAAAAAATGGGCTCGGTGAGATCGATGACGCGGTCGCCGTCCAGCGTCACCTCGCGCTCGTCGCGCTCTTCACCCGCGACCGCCGCCGGCAGCTTCTGCTTCTTGAAGGCGTCACCTCGGGCCTGCGCCAGCACGGCGCCCTTGTCGTCGCGGAAGACCACGTACGCCACGTCGGGAATGTTGGTGACGACGTTGCGCGCGGCCTCGTCGAGGCCCTTGGCGTCCTTTTGAAATGTCTGGAACGCGAGGTTCGTCGACAGGCTGATGCTGACGGTGCGCGCCCGCTGGAACAGCTCTTCGGTCATTTGGCTGCGCATGCGGCTGACCAAGAAGCCGACCAGGATCAGCGCGAGGAACACGCAGGAGCCGACGGTGGTCGCGGCGATCCGAAACCGCAGGCCGAACTTCACGGTGCGGCTGGGCGTGACGCCATGCGACGGGTCGAGGGCGCTCAAAAGGCCTCCTTGATCTTCGCGCGCTGGGCGCCGGACAACGTCACGCCGACGAGCTGCGCGGTCTTCGCGTTGAAGTAGATGACGCCGGTCGTGGCCTGCGGCGCCGCCGGGGTGTTCGCCAGCGCGCGCTTGAGCGCCGCCGCGGCTTCCTTGGCCTGCCCCGCGTAGTCGGCTTCGAACGCGAACAGGGCGCCGGCCTTCGCCTGCCCCTGGCTGAAGCCGATGAGCGGGACCTTCGAGTCGAGCGCCGTCTGCAGCAGGAACTTGAACGTGTCGACGCCCAGCGTCGCCGGATCCGGCAGGAGCAGGATCGCGTCGACCTTGCCGATGAGCTCGCGCAGCCCGTTGGCCACCTGCGTGCGGTCTTTGACTTCCTGCTTCACGATCGCCGCGCCGGCGCCCTTCGCGGCGCGCTCGAGCTCGGCGACCAGGGCCGCGGAGGCGGCCGGATCGAACAGCACGCCGAGCCGCTTGGCGTTGGGGAGGAAGTCGCGCACCAGCGCCACCTGCTGCATGGCGCTGACGAACATGGGCACCGCCCGCGCCGCTTCACCCGCGCCCAGCTTGTCGGGGTTAGGGACCAGCGCGTACACCGATGACACCTGCCCCTTCGCGTCGACGATGAGCCGCGCCGCGTCCTGGCCGATCGCCAGCATCGGGCCCCCAGCGGTGACCGCCGCCCGCGCGGCGTCGGCGTCCTTCGCAGAGACGCTGCGCACTGGAGATCCCAGCGACGCGGTGAACAAGTCTTCGAACTGGCGGTAGGCCGGCAGATCCGAGCTGCGGACGATCAGCACTTCGCCGGGTCCCGCGCTCGCCCCAGCGGCGACCACGACCAGCAACGCCCCCAGCCACCCGAGCGCCCGGGTCATGACGCCTCCAGCGCAGCGCGCAGGGCGCGAACGGTGACCCACGAGCCCGCGCGCACGGGCGTGTCGGCGTCGAGCGCCTCGAGGTGTCGAAGCGCGTTCGACTTCGCGCGCGCCGCGTCCTTCGCTCGGCCAAGGCGGGCGAAGAGCGACGCTTGGGTGGCGTGCGCGACGGCCAGCTCCGGCGCCAGGAAGAGCGCGCGACGCAGTTGCTCGAGCGCCCCGGGAAGATCGTCTTCGCGCTCGCGCAGCGCCGCCAAGACCAGGTGCGCTTCGGCCCGCTGCGCCTGCGCTTCTCGTTCGGCCAAGGCACGCGCCTCACCCAACGCACCGTCATGCAGCGCTGCCCACGCAGCCTCGAGCGGATCGGCAGCCACGGGGACTGGCGGGGCGGGCGGCTCGGAGGGCCGCGGGTCGAGCCTGGGCGCGGACGGCGTCGCGCCGAATCGAGGCCGCTCGAGCAGCACGAAGCCGTCGTACGGCACCGGGCGCAGGTCGAGCTTGCCCGCCAGGTGCTGCTCCGACGCGCCGAGCACCAACACGCCGCCGGAAGCCACGGCCGAAGCGAGGTTCGCGAGCACCCGCTCCGCCGCGTCCGGCCGCAGGTAGATGAGGACGCTGCGGCAGAGGACCAGCTGCGCCCCGGCGACCGGCGCCGGACCGAGCAGGTTGTGAGCCTCGAAGCGCACCCGCCGCCGATACGGCTCGAGCACGCGCTGAGCGGCGTCGAAGCCGTACGCCCGCTGGGCAGGCGTGGTGCCCCGCAGGCTCCAGTCTCGGTACTCGGCCTGCCGGGCGGTCGTCAGCGCCGCCTCACTCTGATCCGTCCCCAGCACGTCGATTCGCTCGAGCGCCCCGCCCAGCCGCGCCAGGGTGAGCGCCAGGCTGTACGCCTCTTCCCCCGTCGCACAGCCCGCAGACCAAGCCACGAGCGGTCCCGTCGGAAATCGCCCGAGCACGAGCCTGCACGCAGCGTCGAGCTGCTCGACGTGGCGAAAGAAGTACGTCTCGTGGACCGCGGCGTCGGCGGCGACGGTCGAGAGGAACGCCGGGTGCCCCAGCCACACGAGCGCATCGGCCACGTTCTGGTCCAAGCCCAAGCTCGCCACGGCACGAGCGACCGCCGTGGGCAGCCGATCCCACAAGGCCTCGCTCTCGGCCCAGCCGAGCTGCGCCGCCAGCGCGCGGACCACCGGCTCGAGCGACGCCTTCATTTCAGCGTGTCCTCGAGCTGCGCGGCCAGCCGCGACGGGTCGAGCCGCGGCACCAAGTCCGGCCCCGTCTTGCACAGCACCGGCGCCAACGCCGCCAGCCGCTCGCTCGGAATCCAGTCGTCGTCCGCCAGCGCCACCGTCACGTCCGTCACCACACCTTCCACCCGCGCGACCACCAGCGCCAAGGGCAGGCTCGTGTTGAGCACCACCAGGTGCGCGTCGAGCTTGGGCGTCGACGGGCTGCGGCCGTCCAGCGCCGCCGCCAGGTCCACCGCGTAGTGCGTCTGACCGCGGTACGAGAACGCGCCGAGCACCTCCGGCGGCGCTCCGGCCACCGGCTGCACCGCGACCAGCCGCACCAGCTCGCGCACGCGGCCCGCCGGCAGCAACACCGACGTCGTCCCCGTCGCCACGCGCACGTGCGCCCCCGGCACCGCCGCGCCCTGCTGGTGGCGCAGCTGCTCCACCAGCTTCGACGCCTCCGCTTCCAGCGCGCGCAGGCGAGCGCCGAGCTGGTTCGGTTGGGCTGTGGGCAGCGGCTCCGGCATCAGGTCCTCGGTGCGACGACGGGTCGATCACGGCAGGACGCCGCGCTCCTTGACCGTGATCTTGCCGCCTTCGACGGCGAAGATGTTGTACGGCGCCGCGCTCGGCTCGCCCGTCATGTCCAGATCCACCGGCCCCGACGCGCCGTCGTAGTCGATGTCCTTGCCGGCCTTCACGTCGGCCAGCGCGGCCGCGAAGTCCGTCGCCTTGTAGACGGTGCCCCCCTTGGACATGTCGATGATCTTCCCCGCGATCAGGTCGCCCTTCATCTGTCCGGCGGCCTGGAGCGCGAAGGCCATGAGGTACGTCGCGTCGTAGAAGTTCGCGGCAAAGCTCGTCTCTTCGGGTCGAGATCTCATCCTGAGCACCGGGCTTGTGCGGGTGAGGCAACATGAGGCATGAGGCGGGCAGGAGGCCCGCGTGGCGAAAGAGAAGAAGGTACTTGTCGAGGTGCCGGAGAGA
>JALHOS010000414.1 GCA_022842905.1 Myxococcaceae bacterium
GGCGCGCCGCTCGAGCCGCCATCAACTCCGGTGGTTGGAGCCGGCTTGGGCGCACGCCCGCGCGGTGCACCGCCCGCATCGGCCACGCCGGCATCGACGGGGGGAGGCGGCGCCGCCGCGGCGGGCTTCTCTGGCTCCTCCGGAGGCGGAGGCACATACGGCCCGTACTGCAGGTGGCGTCCTCCACTCTCCGTCGGGACGACGACGGGCTTCACGCGCTGCCGAAACCGCGGCCGCTCATCCAGGAACACGACTTCCCCCGCGTCCGGCGTGTCGGTCGACGTCGACGCGGCGGGCTTGGGCGCTTCGGGTGGTTGGTCCGGCTTGAACACCGTGCGGCTGCCGAACTGAAAGGCCAGCGACACCGTGGGCTGCTGCGCGACGAGCAGGTAGTTGAAGCTGAGCGCGACGCTCCCGAACATCGAGTAGCGCCACCGCAGGCCGCCGCCCACGTTGGTGTCCGAGAAGCCGTAGAGCACCTGGCCCTGGACTTCGACGTCGTTTCGCAAGCTGACGACCGCCGCCAGCCCCAGCGTGGGGCCGAAGCGCCGCTCGGGGCCGTACAGCTCGAAGCCGCCCTGCGCGAGCAGCCGCAGCCGACCGAACTGCTCCGTCGACGCCAGCAGCTTCCCGGTGGGGACGATGAGGTGGTTGAGGCGATCCGCGCCGAGCGCGACGGCGAGCCCCGGCCGCAGCCCGCTCGCGTCGACGACGTGGAACTTCAGCTCGGCGCCGACGAGGACCGGCTGCGGGTCGGGATCGCCGCGATCGCCACCTTCGCGCAGCGACAAGCCCAGCTCGAGCCGGTAGCCCAGCCCAAAGCCCAGCGCGAGCGCCGGGCTCACGCGGAACGGCATGCCCTGCGGCTTGCTGACACGAAGCTCGAGGCCGACGGCGCCCGCACCCAAGGGCGCTGCGTCAGCGTCGGGCACGTCGAGGACCCCGGACAACCCGCCTCGCGAGAGCGACGGCTCCGTCGCCCACGCGGGCTCCATCCACACGGCAACGACGAGCGCCAGGACGGCTCGGCAGCAGACGGCTCTGGCGCAGAAACAGCACACGTGGGCAGGGTCTCCCTTGCCCACGTGCACAGCGGATACCGCGCAGGACGCGGGTCAAGACCGCCTACAGCCCGGCGATCACTTGTTGTGGCAAGAGCGGCAGAGGCCAGACGCCGCGTTCACGTTCACGCGCGTGAAGTACGGGTTCGGCCCGTACTTGTTGTGCGGCTCGTGGCAGGTGACGCACTCGACGCCGAACTGCGTCGTGCTGCCGGGCGTGTAGGGCACCAGGTTGATGCGCGTGCCGTCCGTCTCGGTGTTGGTCGGCGCGGTGGTGCAGTACCCCGACGTGCTGACGCAGCCCGCGTTCGTCACCTGGTAGTAGTTGCCGATGGCGTTGTCGGCCAAGGCCTGCGACGCCACGCCGTAGGTCTGGCCGGCGTACGGAATCGAAACCGGGTGGTTGCCGCCCATGTTGCCGCCGACGCCCACCAGGTAGGCCACGTTCGACAGCTGGCCCGAGCCGTTCGTCTCACCAGGGATGTTCGCCAACCCGGGGATGATGCCGGCCACGCCGCCGCCGGCGTTCGACACGTCACCGAGGGCGACCGTGCCGTCGTGGCAGCCGAGGCAGCGCTTGGACGCCAGGCGCAGCGTGGTGGGCAGCGGCGTGCCCTGCGTCGTCGCCGTCAGGTTGTTCGGCGGCGTCTCCAGGTCCTGGCCCCAGCTGAACGTCGTGGTGGCCGTCTGCGTGTGGTTCCAGACCAGCTGCGTGGACTGCGCGCGGTGAGGCGTGTGGCAGTACTTGCAGATTTGGTTCTCGTTGACGTTGGTGTTCTTGGGGCCAGGGCCGGTCGCGGTGTTCGACAGGTCATGGCGGGTGTTCCTGATGCCCTGCGCAAAACTTGCGGCTGGGATCAGGGCCAGCAGCAGCGCGAACTTCGTCAGGTGACGCATATTTTGCTCCTTGGGTGCGAGGGGCCAATCCCCGTGCGACGGCAAGGGGCCATGAGCAGGCTGTGTGCCATTTGTCTGGCGCGGCCCTTCGAGGGGAACGGGCGCTTTGCCGCAGGCCGCGTTGGGTGAGGCCACACACGGCTGGGGCAAATGACCCAGCGTGAGCGGCCCCAGCTCAAGGGGTTGGCGCCGCGGCGGGGGCCGGCGGCTTGAGCTGCGAGTCTTCGGGCTTGGTGTTGATCAACTCGTACACGTTGATGCGCGAGATGAACTCGTTGCAGACGTAGATGCGGTTCGACTTGCGGTCGATCGCGATCCCGCTGGGCACGTCGAAGTACTCGAGCTTCTGCGAGTAGCCCCCGAAGAACATGAGCACGTCGAAGTTCTTGTTGAACAGCTGCACGTTGGCGTGGCCGCCGTCGACGGCGTAGAGGTTTCCGAAGCCGTCGAAGGCGATGCCCTTGAGCCGCGAAAAGAAGCCAGGCCCGTCGCCGTTTTCTCCGAAGGCGCGCAGGAACGAGCCGTCGGGCCGATAGACCTGGATCCGAAAGTTCATCGAGTCCGACACGAACACGTTCCCGTCGGCGTCGAGGGCCGCGTAGGTGGGGAAGTGCCACTGGCCTTCACCGGAGCCGCGTGACGGCAGACCCGGCTTGGCGCCCAGGTCGAACAGCCACTTCCCTTCCAGGTCGAACACGCGGACGCGGTGGTTCTGCGAGTGCTGCCGCGACGAATCGCACACGTAGATGCGGTTGCGCGCGTCGTCGATCGCCATGCCCGTCGGCCGTTCGAACTGGTTCTGCGCGCCGATCTGCCGCAGCCGCCCGCCGGTCTTGTCGAAGACGCGCACCACCTTGGCGACCGTGTCCGAGATGTACACGTTCTCTGCCTTGTCGACGGCCACGCCCATGGGCTTGCCCACCGGCTCGTCGGGCGCGAAGCGCTTGAGCGTCTTCCCGGTGAAGTCCGCCACCATGACGGCGCTGAGCGCATGGTCGGCGATGTAGAGGCGCTGCCCGTCCGCCGAGAGCGCCAGGCCCATGGGCTGACGCAGTCCCTGCTCGCCGGAGGCGCCCAAGAGCGTGCGGCGAAACGCGGCGAAGCCCGACGTGTCCAGGTCCTCGGTGTGCGCGAAGGCGGTGACGAAGCGGATCCGCGCGACCTCCGGCGGGTCTGGCCAGACGACGTCCTTCTTGGGCTTGGCGGTGGCGCAGCCGAGCGCCAACGACGCGACGGCCACGGCTCGAAGAGTGGACTGGAATCGCATGGCGCGTTCCTCCCGGTGGAAGTCAGTGACAGCTCTCGGTGACGCGACCAAGCGCCGCCGCGTCCTTCGTGATGGTGGCCTTCGCGCGCAGCCCGTCGAGGTGCTTGAGCACCGCCAAGGCTTCGGCTTCGGCGCTCAGACGCGCGGAGATCGCCGCCTTCACCTCCGGCAGCGGCCGCGGGCCCGCGGGCGTCGTCGGGCCGCAGCGGACCAGGTGCCAGCCCATGCGGCTCTGCACCGGCGCGCTCACCTGCCCCGCGGGCGTGTCCTTGAAGGCCTTCGCCAGCGCCGGCTCGGACTTGGAGATCACCGCCACGCGCTCGTCCGTCAGCGTGCCCAGCGCGCCTCCGGCCTCGGCCGTCGCGTCGTCCAGCGAAGCGCTGCGAGCGACGTCGTCGAACGCCTCACCCTTCGCGAGGCGGTCCTTCATGCCCAGCGCGTGGCTCTTCTCGCGGACCACCAGGTGGCTGCAGGCCCGCTCCGCCGGCCGTTGCACGTCTTGGGGGTGCGCCAGGTACCAGGCGGCGACGCGCTCGTCGGTGGGGCGGTCCGCCTGGGCGCGCAGCCTGCGCACGTTCGCCCGCGCCACCTCGTCCCGCTCGAAGCGCCGCGTCGCCACGTCGACCTCGGGCAGCTTCCCCAACCCGCGCTCCATCGCCGCGTCTTCCAGCAGCGCGCGGTCCACCAACGTCCAGGCGAACTCCTGCTTCACCGACGCGCCGGAGAAGTGCCCACCTTCCTTCCCGCCCAGCGAGCTGACCACCAGCGCCAGCACGTCGCCGTAGCGAATCGGCCGCTTGCCGACGGTGGCGACGACCTTGTCCTGCTCCTCCGCGCTCGCCGTCAGCCGCACGCCGGTGCTGGTGAGGAACGCCTCGTCGAGCGCCACCTTCGCCTGCGCGCGCAGCTGGAGGACGTAGTGCTGTCGCAGCTGCACCTTGAGCTGACTCTCGAGGAAGCGGCGCAGCTCCGGCTTCTTCAGCTCGAGCCCCTTGGCGTCGGCGAGCTGTCGACTGACGACCTGGTACACGCCCCAGCCCAGCTCCAGCTTGAGCGGCCCATGCACCTGGCCCAGCGGCGCCTGGAACAGCGGCTCCTTGAGCGCCGCCTCGAGCTGGCCGCGGGTCTTCACGCCGACGTCTCCGCCCTTGGCTGCGCTGGTGGGGTCCAGCGACTTGCTCGCCTCCGTCGCGAAGGGGGTGCCGGCCTTCAGCCGCTGGACGACGGCCGCGGCCGCTTCCTGCGACGCGACGACGATGAGGCTGAAGCGCACGGTGTCGCCGCTGTCGTGGTACGTCTGGCTGAGCTGCTCGTCGGTGACGTGGACCGCGCCGGACAGCTCTCGCTCGACCAGCTTCTCGCCCGCCAGCCGCGCTCGCTCCTGGGCCACCTTCGCGACGACGTCCGCCTGCTTGTCCAACCCCTGGCGATAGCCGGACTGCGAGAGCAGCGTGTCGTTGATGAGGTCTTCGATGAGGAGCTCGGGCTTCGTGTTGCCGCCCTTGACGTGGGTGGCAGCGATACGCGCCTTGAGATCGCCATGGGTGACGGAATCGACGCCGACCCGCGCGACGACCTCGTCCGTGGGCGCGGGCGGCGCGGCGGCTACCGTCAAGAGCAGTGCGAGCGTCGTGTGCATGCGTCACCTCGGGCGTTGCGGGAAGTCCGGCGTCGTCGGGGGAATGTCAGGCGTGGGGGCAGGCCCCGCATCGGCGCTTGGGGCGGGCGGTGGCGTGGAGCCTGTGCCCGCGTCGGCGGTCGAAGAGAGAGCAGCCGCGGTGCCGGCGGCTGGCCGAGCGGACGCCGCGGCATCCACCTGCGCCGGCTTCTGCGCGCCTCCGTCCTCGGCGGTCGTCGACACTGCCGGCGCCCCAGCGTCAAGGAGCGTCGGCTGTGCGCCACCGTCCGCTGAAACAACGGGCGCTGCGGGCGCCCCGGCGTCCACCGGCGGCGGCTTGGCTGCGCCAGCGTCTGGCTTGCCCGCGTCGACGACGGGGATCGCCCAGCTGGTGCCGACCCAGTCCGGCTGCCCCGAGTCCGGCGGCAGCAACGAGTACCCGACGCCCGCGTCGTGCACGTAACCAGGCGGCGGCCGCCAGAGGTGAATGTCCTTGAGCTGCGGGTTGGCGCCGGTGCGATCGCCGTGGCAGCCGTCGCACATCTCGTACGCGTCCTTGCCGAAGTAGAACATGCGCGGGTTGTCGGTCCCGTGGGGGTTGTGACAGCTGGCGCAGGTGAACTTGCGGTCGCGGCGCCGCGGGTCCTGCTCGCCGGAGATCTTGTGCCCGCCGGGCACGAAGATGGTCACGTGCAGGCCGTCCTTCTTGTCGGTGTGGCAGCCCTGGCAGAGCTCGTTGACCGGCTTGTTCAGCTGGAAGCGGTTCGCCGAGCCGTGCGGGTCGTGACAAGCCGTGCAGCCGTAGCGCTCGAGCGCGCGGTGTTTGGTCTTCACGTCGTCTTTGACGACGTGGCAGCTGTAGCAAACCTGCTTGCCTCGCCCGAGCTTGAGGTTGAACGGGTTCTCGGCGCCGTGAGGGTCGTGACAGGCGGTGCACTGGCCGTTCGCCACCGGGCGGTGGACGAACTTCCGGCCCGTCACGTCGTCCTGGTGGCAGCGGAAGCACAGCGTCGACGGCTTGGACTCGCGCAGGAGCCGCCGGTTGTCCGACGAGTGCGGGTTGTGACAGACGGGGCAGTCGCCCACGCGCACGGCCGAGTGTGTGTACTTCTCTTCGTCCTTGCGGGCGTGGCAGCCGTAGCAGAGCTCCGGCGGCGTCTTCTTCAGCAGCTTCAGGTTCGGCCCGGAGTGCACCTGAATGTGGCACCACTGGCACTTGCCGATGGTCAGCGGCGGGTGGACGAGCGGCTTGGCCAGGTCGATTCGCTTCGTCGGGCCGGGGCGGTCCATGCCCGTGCGGGCCGTGGCGTTGTGGCACTTCAGGCACAGCTCCTTGCCCTGCTCACGCAGCTGGAACTTGTTCGGCCCGGTGTGCGGGAAGTGGCACTCCAGGCAGCGGCCTTCGGTGACCGGCACGTGCCGCACCGGCTCCGGCGTCAGCGAGTCCTGCTCGTGGCAGCGGTAGCAGAGCTTGTCCCGCTGCGCGCGGAGCAGCGGCGCCGTCTGACCTGAGTGAGGGTTGTGGCAGCCCAGGCAGAGCGACATCTTCACCGGCGTGTGCACGTTCGCCTGGTCGTCCTTGCGCTCGTGGCAGCGGTAGCAGAGCTGATCCAGCGGCCAGCGCTTGAGCAGCTTCTTGTTCGCCGAGCCGTGCGGCAGGTGGCAGGCCGAGCAGCCGATGATCTTGATCGGCGGGTGCATGGGCGTCTCGGCTGCCATGTCGTGGCAGCCGTCGCACAGCTGCATCTTGGGTCGGCTCAGCTTCCACGTACGGCTCACTTCGGACTGGCACTTGCCACCCGGAGCCGCCGGGCCACCCACGCTCGCGACGCCGCCGTCCGCGCCTGCTGCGCCGCCGTCTGCGCCT
>JALHOS010000415.1 GCA_022842905.1 Myxococcaceae bacterium
GTGCTCGGTCTCATCCTCGCCGGCGTCGGCGTGGCGCTGCTCGCCGGCGGCATCACCTTCGGCGTGCTGTCCGAGTCCGACGTGGCCGCGGCGCGCGACCGCCGGCTCACCGTGTCCGACGCCTTCGCGCTGTGGACCAGCTCCAACGAGCGGGCGCTGCTCGCCAACCTCGGCCTCGTGGGCGGGGGCGCGCTGTCGGCCGGAGGACTCGCTGTCCTCCTCATCTCCGCGCTGACCGGGAGCAAGCCGTGAGGTGGCTGGCCGCCGCGCTCGCGGCGCTCGGGGTCGGGCTGTGGAGCTGCCAGGGCAGTCCTCCTTTCGATCCAGATGGTTACGCGTGCGATCCCGGCGGCGTCTGCCCGCTGGGCTTCGCCTGCCGAGCGAGCGTGTGCCGCCCACTCGATGCTGGCGTTCAACCGCCGTAAAACCTTGAATTCCAAGGAAACACACAGTGTGCGACACCGGTGCCAACGTGGGCGCACCTGTGGTAGGAGCCCCGCGCCCCCACCCCCGAAGGAGCGCTCATGACGGCGACCAGCTTTCGTGTTCGTGCACCGCTGCGCTGCGACGGCATTGGCCGGCTCGACTGCGCCGAGGACCCCGCCGGCGCGCGGCTGGCCGTGCGTTGGCTCCCGCTCGACGCCAACGGCGAGCAGGCGATGAAGGCGTGTGAGCGGCTGCCTGCGCACCCGACGCTGCCGAAGATTCGCCAGACGGGCACGCAGGACGGCAAGGCCTTCGTCGCGTTGGATTTTCCCGAAGGGCAGCTGCTGTCGGCGCGGCTGGGAGAGCGGCTGGCGCTGCACGAGGTGATTCAGTTCGCCCGGCAGCTCGCCGACGCGCTGGCCTGTGTGCACGAGCAGAACGTGGTGCACGGCGAGCTGGGCGGCGAGTCGGTGCTGCTGGCTGAAGGCAAGGCGTACCTCTGGGACATGCCGCTGGTCATCGCCAACCGGCTGACGGACCGCCGCGGTGAGAGCCGGCTCATGCACAACTTGGGGCGCATGGGCCCGTACCTGGCGCCGGAGCGGGCGCGCGGCGGTGGGGCGAGCAAGGAGAGCGACGTCTATTCGCTGGGGGCGATCCTCTGCGTCGCCGCGGGTGCGCCGCTTCCGAGCCAGACGTCGACGTTGGGCGTCGTGCACCAGGTGGCGACGGGCCTGTGGGCGCCGAAGGTGCCGCTGTTCGTGCCCGAGCCGTGGTGCGGCATGCTCGAGCGCATGCTGCAGGCGGACCCGAGCCTGCGGCCGACGGCGAAGGAAGCGGCGACGGCGTTCTCCCACGAGCCGACGGTGGGCCTGCCGACGGTGCCCGAGCTCCAAGCGCTGCAGCTGCCTGCGGAGGTGCTGGCGGCGGCCGAAGCGCAGGCCAAGCAGCAGAACGAGCAGCTCGCGCAGGCTGAAATCCCCGAGGTGAGCGAAAGCCAGGTCGTCAAGCTGCCGACGCTGGAGATCGGCAAGCCGACGGTGCAGCTGACGGACACCATCTCGGTGCACGCCGACCTGGCGCTCAAGGCGACGGTGCAGACGGGCACGCCGGGCGCGGTGAAGTCCTCCGCCGAGAAGCCTGCGAAGGCGACGGGCCCCGCCAAGCTGCCCTACGTGCTCATCGGCGGGCTGGGCTTCGGCATCATCACGTTGCTGTCGGCGGCGGTGGTGCTGGCGACGAGCGCACCGCCGGTGGCGACGCCCACGGTGAGCGCGCCGGTCGAAGCGCCGGCCCCGCAGACGCCCGCGGTGACGCTCGAGGCGCCCGCGCCGGTGGAGCCGCCCAGCGCCGTCGAAGACGAGGTGGCGCCGTTGCCTGCGCCCGTGAAGAAGGCGCCGCGCGCCGCTGGGCCCAACGTGCCGTCCGCGCCAGCGCAGAAGAGCGCCGACGCCGCGTCCGTGGAGGCTCCCGCGCCCGTGCAGGAAACGGTGAAGCCACAGCCGACCGCGGCGTCGGACTTCAACTTCCTCGCGGAGTAGGTGCGCCGAGTCTTTGGGCTCGAGCGGTGGCGTCCCAGCCGCGCGGGCGGGCAGCGCTCGCGATCGCCGCTCCATCACCTCTCGGTTCGGGGAAGCGAACGTGAGCGACCACATCGTCGCCGCGGCCGTCCGAAGAGGTCGCTCGGCCCCTTCCCTACCCACCCACTTCGGGCGCCCCGACGACGTAGCGGTACACCGGCGTTCGGTAGAGGTCCGCCGCGTGCACCGTGCGCTCCGGCTTCCAGTCCGGCAGCGCGAAGGTGTGGCTGAGCACGACGGCGCCGGGACCAAGCTCGGCGCGCAGCTTGGGGCCCAGCCGCTGCATGGCCCCGGTGAAGAGGTAGCAGACGACGCCGCTGGCGCCGCGCAGGTCACCCTCGAAGAAGTCACCTCGGCGCACACTGAGATTCGTGGGCCCTCGCAACGCCACGCGCGCACGAAGCACCAGCCAGGGCACGAGCGCCGCTTCCCAAGCGACCAGCCTCAGCGACGGCCGCGCGCGCGCGATCGCCACCGCCAGGCCCCCGAAGCCGGCGCCGAGCTCGTGCCAGTCGCCTGACGCGTCCGCTGGGAGCACCGTCAACAGCGCCGCGCGGACGGAGCGCACCGTCGGCACAGGGCCAATGCCCAGCCGCGCCGCGTCCCACAACACGCGCAGCGCCAGCACCAGCACGACGCCGAAGAGCGCGGCCTCCATCGCGCGCATGGTGCCAAAGGCGCAGCGCAGCGCAGCACAAGAAAGGGCGCGCCGCGGCGTCAACGCGTTGACTTGGGAAACGTCGCACGCGGACCTACCTGTACTTGGTGTTGGCCGAAGGGAGCGCTCGCGTAGACTTCGTACCACTCATGTCCGCCAACTGCCCTGGCTGTGGCCAGCCGCTGGTGCCGACCGCCAAGTTCTGTCCGAGCTGCGGAGCGCCTGCTCCAGCCCAGTCCGGCGATCCGCTGGTCGGCGCCGTGCTGGGCAACTACCGCATCATTCGCGCGCTGGCCGCCGGCGGCATGGGCCAGGTGTACATCGGCGAGCAGACCAACCTGGGCCGCAAGGTCTGCATCAAGACGCTCAAGCCCGAGCTCTTGGGCGACCCCACCATCGTCGCGCGCTTCGAACGAGAAGCGAAGGCGGTCAGCGCGCTCAAGCACCCCAACATCGCCCAGGTCATCGACTTCGGGAAAGCCGGGCAGAACCTCTACATCGTCATGGAGCTGGTCGACGGTGGCAGCCTGCGCAGCTTCATCGACGCGAACGCCCCGGTGCCGCTCGAGCGCGCTTGCAGCGTGATGTTGCAGATCCTCTCCGCGCTCGAAGAAGCGCACTCGGCGGGCATCGTCCACCGAGACCTCAAGCCCGAGAACGCGCTGCTCGCTTCCCTGCGAGACGGCAGCGAACTGGTGAAGGTCGTCGACTTCGGCATCGCCAAGTTGATGGACGAGCAGCAGCAGCAACAGGCCAAGAACCTCACCGGCACGGGGCTGGTGTGCGGAACGCCGGGCTACATGTCGCCGGAGCAGATCGCCGGCGAGCAGCTGGACCAGCGCACCGACGTGTACGCCGCCGGCATCATCTTCTACGAGCTGTTGACCGGGAAGCGCCCGTTCGACGCGCCGTCGCTGCCCGAGCTGATGCGGGCGACGCTCACGCAGGACCCGCCGCCGCCGTCCAAGCTGGTGCCGATCCCCATGCCTGCCGAGGCGGACCACCTGCTGCTGCACGCCGTGGCCCGCGAGAAGGACCTGCGCATGACCAGCGCGCTGGACTTCAAGCGCGCGGTGGAGCTGCTGCGCCCGTCCGGCCGGCTCACCTCGTCGAAGGCGCTGACGGCCTTCGGGCTGAAGACCTGCGCCAAGTGCCAAGCCCAGAACCCCGAGAGCCAGAAGTTCTGCGGGCAATGTGGCGGGCCGTTGGGCGTGACGGACCCGCAGCTCGACGCGCTCAAGAGCGTGCTGCCCGCCTCGCTGGTGGACTCGGTCGCGAGCCTCCCGACGGCGGTGGAGGCCGAACGGAAGAACGCCACCATCATCTTCGCGGACATCGAAGGCTTCACCGCGCTGTCCGAGAAGCAGTCCCCCGAGGCCGTGCGGCAGCTCATGAACCGCTGCTTCGACGGGCTGGCTGAAGCCGTGGCGCGCTACGACGGCACCGTCGACAAGTTCCTGGGCGAGGCGATGATGGTGCTCTTCGGCGTGCCCAAGGCGCACGAGGACGACCCGGAGCGCGCGGTGCGCTGTGCTTTGGACATGCAGCACTACCTGGGCGAGGTGAACAAGACGATCGCCCAGCCGCTCAAGATGCGCGTGGGCATCTGCTCGGGGCAGGTGGTGACCGGCGGCGGTGGCGGTCGGCGCATGGACTTCACCGTGGTCGGCGACGCGGTGACGACGGCGCAGCGGCTTCAGGAGCACGCCCAGTACGGGAAGATTCTGGTCAACGCGTCGGTGCGCCGGCTGACGGATCGCGCCGTGAAGTTTCGGCAGCTGCCGCCCATGCCGGTGCGCGGCGTCGCCGAGCCGCTGGCGGTCTTCGAAGTCGAAGGGCTGCAGGTGGGCAAGACGGCGCTCGAGCCCTTCGTCGGGCGGCGAGACGAGCTGTCGAAGCTCGACGGGCTGGTGCGGCAGATCCGCAGCGGCAAGCCTGGCGGCGTGCTGATTCTGGGCGAGCCGGGCCTGGGCAAGACGCGGCTGCTCGAAGAAGCGCGGCGCTTGGGCGAAGAGGCCGGCCTCAAGGTGAGCCTGGCGCGGGCGCGGCGCATGGTGTCGTCGGGTGAGCTCGAGCTGCTGCGCGAGGCGGTCTTCGGGCTGGTCGGCGGGCTGCCACCGAGCGAGCGCGAGGCGGACGGGCGGCTGGACGGGCTCAGCCAGCTCGGCGTGGGCTTCGGTGACCTGCAGCGCCTCAAGCACCTGTTCGGCAGCGCGCCGCCGCTGCCGGGCTACGAAAAAGAAGACGCGCGGCGGCTGGACATGGCGACGGTGACGCAGACGCTGCTGACGGCGGCGAAGGTGTCCCGCGGGCTCTTGCTGCTCGTCGACGACGCCCACCTGGGCGACAAGTCGTCGCTCGAGTACTTCGACGAGCTCGTCTCGCGGGCCGCCGGGGTGCCGCTGGGGCTCATCGCCACCGCGCGGCCCGGCGAGTCGGACAAGCTGCTGCGGCGCATGCCGCGGCACGAGCTGCGCAGCATGGACGGCGCAGACGTGCTGCAGGTCGCCAAGAACCAGCTCGACGGCGGGCACCTGCCGGAGTCCGTCGCCTCGACGCTCTTGCAGCGCAGCGAAGGCAACCCGTTCGTGGCCAGGGAGATCATCCGCACGTTGATCGACGCGTCGGCGCTCGAGCTGCGCGGTGGGCAGTGGGCCACGTCCACCACCATGCACAGCATCACGCTGCCGGAGTCGGTCGGGCAGCTGATCGCCGCTCGGCTCGACGCGGTGTCGCCGGGCGCGCGGCAGTTCATGCGCTACGGCGCGGTGCACGGGCGCACGTTCCCCATGGAGCTGGTGGCGCAGGCCATGGAAGGCACCCAGGTGGACGTGCAGCAGTCCATGGGCGAGTGCCGAAACCGCGGCTTCCTGGTGCACGTCGACCAGCCGCAAGGCTGCATGCAGTTCCGCCAGGAGCTCGTGCACCAGACGGTGCTCAAGAGCATCGCCGAGGCGGACCTGCGCCACATTCACAGCCGGCTGGGTGACGCGCTGGAGCTGGGCCTGTCGTCCGGCGA
Source organism: Myxococcaceae bacterium (assembly GCA_022842905.1). Lineage (GTDB taxonomy): Bacteria > Myxococcota > Myxococcia > Myxococcales > Myxococcaceae > JALHOS01. The sequence continues at coordinate 5,684 of JALHOS010000415.1, forward strand.
CGGGCACCCGGCCGACGCCATGGCGCGGCACTTCCTGGCCGCCGGGCGCACGAGGAAGGCGGCGACGTACTTCTCGGTGTCCGCCGAGCGGCTGGCCGCGCGCAGCGCCTTCCTGCCGGCGGTCGACGCGTACACCAAGGCGGTGCAGCTGACGTACGACGAGCTGACGCGCACGCAGAACGCCCAGCCCGACGCGTGGCGGCAGGTCATCACGCTGGCTTGCAAGGCGGCGCCGGTGCAGAGCCTGTTGGCGCCCGCCGAAGCGCTCAAGACGTTGTCCACCATGTTGGCCCAAGCGCCGCGCACGCTCGACGCGCCGACCAAGGCGCACGCGCTGCACCAGCGCGGGGTGCTGGAGCTCAAGCTGGGCAAGGCCACCGAGGCCGCCGCCACGCTGGGCGAGGCCGTTCGCCTGTGGGGCCCCGACGCCAACTTCGAGCTCAAGGCGCAGCTCGAGGTCGACCTGGCCAGCGCGCGAGAAGCGTTGGGGGACTACGCGGGCGCGACGCAGCTGCTGCTCGAGGCGCTCAAGCGCATCGCCGCGCGCAAGCTGACGGACAAGGACCTGATGTGGCGCTCGCTCAACCAGCTCGGGCGCATTCACCTGCGCATTGGGCAGGCGGAACGGTCGCGGGAGTTCTTCGAGAACGCGCAGGCGCAGGCCAAGCGCGCGCAGAGCACCGTCGGGGAAGTCAAAGCCATGACCAACCTGGCGAGCGCGTTCGGCAGCGTGGGGAACTCGGGCCGGGCGGAGCAGCTGCTGCAGCAAGCCAAGGAGCTGGCCACGAAGGACGGCGATCGCGTCGACGTGGCGCGCATCGAGTACAACTTGGGGCGGCTCTACTTGTCGGCGGCGCGGCTCGACGAAGCGACGCGGCACTTGAACCGGGCGGTGGAGCTGTCGAACCAGGTCGGCTGGCGTGAAGGCGCGGCGGCGGCGGCTCAGGCGCTCGACGGCATGGCGGCGCAGGGCGTCGCCGGAACGCTGCCGAAGGTCGCCGCGCAGCCCGCACCTCCAGCGTC
>JALHOS010000416.1 GCA_022842905.1 Myxococcaceae bacterium
GTCGCCGCGCTACAGCCGCCGGTGCCTCCCGCGCCGGCGCTGCCGCCGACGCCCGCGCTCCCGCCGGCACCCGCGCTTCCGCCGACACCCGCACTCCCGCCGACACCCGCACTCCCGCCGACACCCGCACTCCCGCCGACGCCCGCGCTCCCGCCGACGCCGGCCGAACCTCCAGACCCACCGAAGCCCGAGAACGGCACGCAGGTGCCCAGCTGACAGAACCTTCCGGCGCCACAGGCCACGCACGCTTGCGCGCCGGTCCCGCAGGCGAGGTCGGACTGCCCGAGCTGGCAGACCCCGCTGGTGTCACAGCAGCCGGACGGGCACTTCGACGGCGTGCAGGTCGGGGTCGTCGTTCCGCACGCAGCAATCGAAGCAGTGGCGAGGGAAAGGCCCAGCAGCACGAGTCGGTTCGTCATGGCGCGGCTGCATAGGCCAGGTCGGCAGCCGGGCGCCACCTGACCCGGCTCAGCGCGGCGGCTTGTTCCGCTTCGCCGCGTACGTCGTCATCGCGCCGTCGAGCCAAGCCAGCGCCTCGGCTTCGGACTTGAAGAACTCGGTGTTGGCGTTCTGCGACAAGCGCATGACGAGCCCCGTGATCATTCGAACCAAGGCCGACTCGATGACCAGCGCGACGGGCGGTGGGTTCGCCGGGTCCGGCTTGGCGGCGGACAAGGCTTTCTGCACGTCGCGCGGGACGTCGGCGATCTTGCCGAGCACCAGGTGGCCGTGGTGTTCGAAGCGCCCTCCCGGCACCGAGTCCGCGACGTAGCGCTCCGCGTCGGCGACGGTCAGGCCCCCTTGGTACACCGCACGCAACACCGGATGCCCGGCCTTCGTTCGAACGACCGTCGTCTCGATCGGCATGACCCGCTCCTGTGAGCCCCGTCCCCCCCACACGAGCGGACGTGAGGCGTCAGGATACGATCATCAGGAACAGCGCGACCAGCGACGCGAGGAAGATGGGGACGATCACCTCCACCGGGAAGCGGTAGTCGGCGTTCCACTGCACCCGGCGCATGAGCCCGCGGCGACGGCGCACGCGGCGGAGCACCACGCTGGCCAGCGCGTCGGGAGCCTTCTCGCGGGGCGCGTCTTTCAGCGTGCGCACCGCCTTGAGATACCGGTCCAGGTTCGTCTTGAGCTCGGGGTCTTCGTCGAGCGCTCGGGCTTGCCCCGACGACAGCGCTTCGCCGTCCACGGCCGACAGGAAGAGCTGCTCGACTTCGGCTTTGTTCAGTTCGCGGCGCACGGCGTCCTCAGTCTCCCCCGCTCGCCAGGTCGGACTCAAGCTTCGCCAGCACGTGGCCAAGCTTTTCCCGCGCCCGGTGCAGGCGGCTCTTCACCGTGCCTTCAGGCAGCTCGGTGATCTCCATGATCTCTTCGTACGACAGGCCCTCGACGTCCCGCAGAATGACGAGGGACCGCTGGTCCTCTTCGAGCGTCTCGATGGCGCGGTGCACCAGATCGCGCTCCCGCTTGACGGTCAGCTGCTGCTCTGGCCCCGCCGCCCCGCCCAAGGACTCGGTGATCGCCAGCTCGTTCGCTTCGCCGTAGTCCTCACTGCGCCCGCGCCCGCGCCGCTTGAGGTACTTCAGGCGGTTCAGGCAGTGGTTGCGTGCGATGCGGAAGACCCAGGTCGACAGCTTCGCGTCGGCGCGGAACCGCTCGACGTGCTGGTGAATGCTGATGAAGATCTCCTGGGTGAGATCGAACGCCTCTTCGCGGTCCGACACCATGCGCACGCAGAAGTCGTAGACCCGGTCCTGGTGCTGGCGGACCAGCTGCTCGAAGGCCGACGGGTCGCGCCGCCGAAGCTTCGCCAGGAGCACCCGCTCGGACGAGACCTGGGGGTCCACCGTGGGCGCCGCCGCGTCCACCATGCCCGCCGGAAGCTCGAGCACCTCGCTCGACACTGGTTCCTCCCGATCTCGCGCCATCGACCCTGGCTGCGCAGCCTACTGTGGGACTGCCTGACAGCGCGTCGAACGGCCAGGTTCCCGGGTCGATCTGCGCCGACCGCTCGCAGCCCAACCAGGGCGTCATTTCTGGGGGTTGCGGGTGGGGAGGCGGTACTCGCCAGACCGGCCGATGACGGGGCGCAGCGGGCGGCGGGTCTTCTCGAAGGCGTCGAAGAAGGGCTTGAGCTCACGCCACAGCGCCACGTGGGGACTCTCCTGCTGCGCCGCGAGCGCGTCGTCCGTCAGCCGCATGGGGAAGATGTCGAAGGGAAACGCCTTCTGCGCAGACAGGCCCAGCAGGTACACCTCTTCGATCGCCTCGTCCCCGATGGCGATGCAGCCGATGCTGGCGCAGCCGCCGTGGAGGTAGATGAGCCCACCCGGCCGCTTCGCGTCGCTGCGGACCAGGTCGGACGCGTTCGGGTAGCTCACCTTCATCGACAGGTGGAAGTTCGACGTGGGGTTGAACTGGCTGACCACGTACAGGCCTTCAGGCACCTGCAGGTCGCCTTCCTTTCGCTTGGGGCCCAGCTCCCCCGACGCGGCACAGAACGGGTACGTCTTGAGGAGCTTCAGCGGCGCTCCGCGCCCGGCGCCGGCCCAGACCTCGAGCTCCTTCTCGGCCTTGAAGGCGCGCAGGTAGAGCTGCGCTGCGGGGTACGTCAGGCCCGCCTTCTCGACGAGCGCGCGCACGTCTGCGGTCCGGCGCTGCCGAGCGTCGTCCACCCGCGGCTGCGCGGCGCTCACCGTCGAGACGAGGAGGAGGATCGCGAAGAAGAGCCGCATCGTGCGCGCGTTAGGACGCGGCGGGCGCGCGCGGCGTTCCCCGGGACGGGCGGATCACTCGGGGATCGCCTTCGCCGGGTTCTTCACGCCCATGAGCTGCGCGGTGATGAACTGGTCCAGCTCGCCGTCGAGGACCTTGTCCGGCTGGCCGGAGTCGACCCCCGTGCGCAGGTCCTTCACCAGGCGGTACGGCGCGAGCACGTAGCTGCGGATCTGCGAGCCGAAGGTGATGTCCATCTTCTGGCTTTCGCGCGCCTGCGTCTCGGCTTCGCGCTTCTTCAGCTCGAGGTCGAACAGCCGCGCCCGCAGGATCTTGAACGCCATGTCCTTGTTCGCGGACTGCGAGCGCTCGGTCTGACAGGTGATGATGATGCCCGTCGGCAAGTGCCGCAGCTGCGCGGTGGACGACGTCTTGTTCACCTTCTGTCCGCCGGCGCCGCCGCCGCGAATGAACTTGAGGTCGATGTCCTTCTCCGGAATGTCGATTTTGATGTCGTCGTCGACCTCCGGGTACACGTCGATGGAGACGAAGGACGTGTGCCTCCGCGCGTTGGCGTCGAAGGGGCTGATCCGCACCAGCCGGTGCACGCCGATCTCCGCCTTGAGGTAGCCGTAGGCGAAGTCCCCCTCGATGCGGAGCGACGCGTTCTTGATGCCGGCCTCTTCACCCGCGTTGTAGTCGTTGATCTCGACCTTCCAGCCCCGCCGCTCGCAGTAGCGCGTGTACATGCGCATGAGCATGCTGGCCCAGTCCATGGACTCGGTGCCGCCCGCCCCCGCGTTGATGTCCATGAAGCAGTTGAGCCGATCGTTCGGGCCCGACAGCATCTTCGCCAGCTCGAGCTCGGCGACCTGGACTTCGACCGCCGGCAGCATGGCCACCGCTTCCTGCCGAGTGCCGTCGTCCTGCGCTTCCGCCGCCAGCTCGAGCAAGGCCTTCGCGTCGTCCAGCGCGCGCTGCGCCTTCTCGTACTGCGCCAGCTGCTTCTCGAGCTGCGTCTTCTCCTTGAGCAGCCCCTGCGCCTTGACGTTGTCGTTCCAGAAGTCCGGCAGCGTCGCGTCGCGCTCGATCAGCGCGATGCGGCTCTTCTTCCGGTCGACGTCAAAGTGACCCCCGAAGGCCGTTGAGCCGGCCCGCCAGAGTCCCCACTTGCTCCATCACCACGTCGGTCGCCATGCGGGCCGTCGTTAAATCAGGTCGCCCCCGCGCGGCAAGGCGCATCCGGACTTCACGAGGAGCCACCGAGGCTTTCATTGCCAAGGGCGGCGGCAGGTCGTTAAGCAGCGCGTCCCACCCCGTCGACACCAGACGAAAGGAACGAACCATGAAGTTCGAACTGGAAGCTCTGCCGTACGCGAAGAACGCGCTGGCTCCGCACCTGACCGAGGAGACGCTGTCGTTCCACTACGACAAGCACCACCAGACGTACATGACCAACCTGAAGAAGCTCCTCGAAGGCAAGCCGGAGGCCGAGAAGAGCCTGGAGGACATCGTCAAGTCGTCCTCCGGTGGCCTGTTCAACAACGCCGCGCAGGTGTGGAACCACGACTTCTACTGGAAGTCGATGAAGCCGAACGGCGGCGGTGAGCCCACCAGCACGCTGGCCGACGCCATCAAGAAGGACTTCGGCAGCTTCGCGGAGTTCCGCACCAAGTTTCACGCCGCGTCGCTGGCGCAGTTCGGCTCGGGCTGGGCCTGGCTGGTGAAGAACCAGGGCAAGCTGGAGATCGTCACCACCGGCAACGCGGAGACGCCGCTCACCAAGGGCATGACCTGCCTCTTGACCTGCGACGTGTGGGAGCACGCGTACTACATCGACTTCCGCAACCTGCGCGCGAAGTACGTCGACACGTTCCTCGACAAGTTGGCCAACTGGGACTTCGCGTCCGCGAACTTCAAGTGACCCAAGCGCCGCTTCAGACGAGCTCGAGCAGCTTGAGCTTGTTCTTGGCGGCCTTGGCGAACTTGCCCTTCCCGTCGGCGACCCCTTCGAGGATTTCGGCGCCCACGTTCTTCAGCTCGAACGTGGGCTTCTCGGCGAAGTGCACGCCCACGTAGTACCGCGCTTCGTCGGACAGCTTCTTGTCCTTGGCGAGCGCCGACTGAATCGCCACCCCTTCGGCGTGGAGCCGCTCGAGCTCGGCGAGCGCCGGGTCTCGCTGCCGCGCCTTGGGGTGTGGGTCGTACGACGAGTGCAACAGCTGGCTGACCGCGAGCCCGATGCGGTCCTCCGCTGTGGCGACCGTCGAGCGGCCGAGCAGCTGCCCCACGGCCTCCGCGCGCGCTGGGTCCTTCTTCGCCAGCGCCTTGGACTTCTCGCGCAGCAGCTCCGCCCACGCCTCGGCGTCGACCGCGCGCACCGGCTCGAGCTGCCGCTTGGCCACGGCGAGCTGCTCACCGAGCGTCTCCTTCGCGGCGTCGAGCAGCTTCTTCGCGTCCTTCTTCGTCAGCTTGTCGTGCAAGGGCGCGAGCGCTTCGGCCAGCACCTGCGCGCCGGTCTCGTCGGTGGCCTCGGCCAGCGCGTCGACGAGCAGTGAAGGCCCGCTCGGCAGCGCCGCCAGCGCCTTGGCCGCGGCTTCAGCGCGGGCCCGCTCCGCCGACCGCGCCACGGGGGACAGCGTCTTGGCGATCAGCTTGTCCTGCCCGGTGAAGGCGCCCACGTGACCAATCGCCCACAGGGCGATGTCCGCGTCCTTCGCGGTGCACAGCTCGGCCAGCTCGTCGGCGAACTGCGGGCCGATCTTCAGCACGGTCAGCGAGTCGCGCGCAGCGCGGGACACCAGCGCGTCCGCGTCGCCCAGCGCTTCGATCAGCTTGCCCAGCCCCTTCTTCGAAGGTGCCCGCGACATGGCGAAGCGCAACGCCGTGGCGGCCTCGACGCGGACCGCGGTCGGCTGCTTGGCGGACAGGTAGCCGAGCAGCTCGTCGGCGGCCTCGGGCAGCTCCGTGTAGCCGAGGATCTTGAGCAGCCCGCGCAGCTGCAGCTCGTCCTCGGCGGTGCGCTTCTTGGCGAGCACCTTCTCGACCTGCGTCTTCATGACGCGGCGCTCGGCTTCGGACGCTTCGCGAAGCTCCTGGCGCACGGCCAGGGCCACCTTGTTGATGGCGTCCCACGGCTGGTCCTTGAGTCCGTCGAGCGTCAGCTCGAAGGACTGGCGGCTGCCGACCTTGGGCAGCAGCTGCGAGAGGATCGCCCGGGCCTCGGGCGTGGCCTGCTCGAGCTTCTCGCGCAGCGCCGGCAGCGCCTCTTCACCGAGCGCGGACAGCGCCCCCATGGCCGCGGCCTGCACCTCGCGACTGCGCGAGAGCGCGTCCAAGAAGAGTGGGAGCGCCTTGGCGACCTTGAGCTTGCCCAGCGCCTCGACGGCGACGGCCGCCTCGTCGTCGCCCACGCCCTTGGCGAGCTGGCTGAGGCCGGCGATCAGCGCCGCGTCCTTGAGCCCCAGCTCTCCGGCGACGAAGGCGGCGGCGAAGCGCGCGCGGGGCTCCTTGGCAGACAGCAACTCGGTGAGGCGCTTGGCGACGTCCACGGGTCATCCCTCCGCGGTGGCGACGGGCCGAGCGCCCGGCGACGCACCAGGAGCGCTCCTTAGCGCTGACCGGGGAGCCAGGGTGAGCCGGAACGCGCGCAAGCGGCCCCGCGGCGCACCGCACGGAGGAGGAGCCGAACCGCGCGTACGCACCTCGCGCCGCGCCAACGGGGATAGGCGAGCCCGAACGCGCGCACGCGGCCCCACGGCGCACCGCACGGGGAAAGGGCCAAGCCGTGCGGCCGCGCCTCGCGCCGCGCCAACGGGGACTGACGAGCCCGAACGCGCGCACGCGGCCCTACGGCGCACCGCACGAGGAAAGAGCCAAGCCGTGCGGCCGCGCCTCGCGCCGCGCCAACGGGGACTGACGAGCCCGAACGCGCGCACGCGGCCCTACGGCGCACCGCACGAGGAAAGAG
>JALHOS010000417.1 GCA_022842905.1 Myxococcaceae bacterium
CTCGCCAAGGCGGCCGCGCCGCGCGCGCCGAAGGAGCATGCCGGTGCGTAACGGGCAGTCGGTCCACGGCGGACGCTCGAGACGCCCCGGAGGCTTCGTGTCCGCGTCGAGCTCCCTGCCGACCTACTTGGTAGCGCTCGGCGCCGTCGACGCGTGGGGCCAAGGCCGGGCGCTCGTGGGTGACGGGCGCGCGAAAAGGCGTGGTCGTTCGAGGTTCTGGAGGCTTCATGCCGTCATCACTCTCCCTGCTGACATCCCTGGTGACGTTCGGCGCCGTCGACACCCGGCGAGAACGCCGGACGCCAGAGGGTGACGGGGCGGCGGTCCAGCGCCGACGCTCGAGATTCCGCGGAGGCTTCATGCCCTCATCCGGCTCACTGCTGACATCCCTGGTGGCGTTCGGAGCCGTCGACACCTGGCGAGAACGCCGGGCGCCGGTGGGTGACGGGGCGGCGGCCCAGCGCGGACGCTCGAGACGCCCGGGAAGCTTCACGCCCTCATCCCTCTCACTGCTGACCTGCCTGGTGGCGCTCGGCGCCGTCAACGCGTGGGGCCAAGGCCGCACGCCCGTGCTGGCGTACTGGGTGTCGCACCACGACGTGGCGCCTGCGCTGTCCCAGCCGTGGTCCGAGACGGTGGAGCTCCCACGCCTCGTCCTCTACGACGACGGGCTGCTGGTGAAGACGACACCTGGCGGCCCGGCGCTGTCGGTGACGCTGAGCGCGGCAGAGCAAGCGCAGCTGACGGCCGTGGGCGGCGAGCGCTTCGAGGCCTTGCCGGACAGCCTCGAGGGCACGCGGGAGATGCACCCGCCGGTGCACCTGGTGACGCGGTGGAGCGCCGCCGGCCGCAAGACGGTGCGCTTCTTCGGTTCGCTGAGCACGCCCGAACACCGCGCCAAGGCGCCGCCGGCCTTGCTGGAGGTGCTGGACGCGCTCAGCCGCTTCGAACACCCCAAGCTCGAGCCGTACGCGCCCCAGCGCCTGCTGCTGCGCGCCTGTCGAACCAAAGCCAGCCCGGGGGCCACGCGGTGGCCCAAAGCTTGGCCCGCGCCGGCGACCGGCCGGCCCATGAGCGCGCTCGACGGCTGCTTCGCCCACGAAGTCTCCGCAGCGCAGCGCGCGGCGGCGGAGGCCTTGGTGCCACGCGGCCAGTCGTACGGCGTGCTCCGGCACGGCGCAGACCCCTGGCTGGTGACGCTGGTCCGCGTCGTGCTGCCGGCGGAAGAGGCGTGGGCTGGGCGCTGAGCGTCGTCGCGGGTCGGCCCGGTCGAGCGAGTTGAAGCGCTCGCACTTCGTCGTGGAGTTGGACCGGGCGCTCATCGAGGCAGAGGAGAGGGTACGCGCTCCTCGACGGTGCCGAGTAAAAGTTCAACACTCCTTCCATCCGGGCCACGTACTCGGCGTCTAACTTCGGTACGCACCACATTTTTCCCGCCACGGCTTCAGGTCGTGGCGCTTCAAAAACCTCTGCACGTTGTCGCGCGAGACCATCGGAGCGATTCCTCGTCGTACGGCTTCCTCGGCCAACAACGACGGCGTCCACCGGGCGGCACCCTTCGGAGTGCGCTGCAAGCCGGCGTCACCACCGCGAATCAGCGGGTTGCGAGCGCCGAGTGTGGACGGAACTTCGAATTCGCGCCGTCCATTCGTGAATGGGTTCCCCACCCCAAGCTGCTTCCCATGCGTGCCTCACGCGTAGGATGAAGGCCGGCGCTCCCAGGCAGCGAAACACCGCACATCGATTTTCGGTTGGGGACCTTTTTCGGGGAATCGCGAAAAACGCTGAAATCCGAAATCGAACAGGGCTCAACCGGCTCAGGAAATCGTCACCGTGCTGGCGACCTGCTGCGCGATCTCCGTCCAGACGTCCTCGCTCGGCGTCTCGATCGACACGAGAAGCGCATACGGCAACCCGCGATCGCTCCGATCCTCCTTGGGCGTTTCCTTCCACCAGCCCGAAATCGGGAAGATGCCGACGGCAGAGCGCCGCGCCAACTCCGCTGCCGGGCCCATCCAAATATCGGAGTGGATCGACCCTCGGTGGCGTTGCCTGGTGCCCAGCACCCACTGCGCACCATCGGGTTGGGAGCTCGGCGCGCTGCCACCATCCTCCTCCTCGAGCGCGTCCAGATTCAGGCGCTTCTTGAAGTCCTTGAGACTTTCCGTTGCTCGCATCACGTCGAAGCGCAGCAGGTGCGACGCGTAACGGTAGCGAGACCGCCAACCGCGACGCGCCGGATTGGGCTCGACGAAGTACGAGAGCGTTACGCGCATGCGCACCTGGATCTCCCCGAGGCCTTCAAGGACCGTCTTCGGCCACGGCAGCGGATGCACCTTGAGCTCTCGCAGCTTCTTTTCGCCGTAGGGCTTGATGACGCCCTGAACAATGAGTGTCGCGGCGTTCCGAGCGCTCCTTCGCGCTCGTTCGATATCGGGAACACCGTGCCCAAATCGCCGAAGCACCTTCTTTTCGAAGTCAGATCGGTTACGCCAGTCGGCGTGAGTCTTCATGCGGTCGGTCCACTCTGCGGAGTGGACGATCAGGCCTCGAATCGTCTCGGCGTGGAGCTCGGGGAACTCGGCGCGCAGCTCGGCGGCAATTCTGGCGACCTGAGCCGTCGCCGCGCTCGTCCCGTCGGTCGTCGTCAGCAGGGCCCTCTGCGGCTTGTGGTGCGTCGTGAGCAGCATGAGCGATTCGGTGGTCAGCGCATCGTTGCCGTCGTGTGCCTTGTTGCCTCCCTCGAACACCACCTCAGGCTTGAGAGGCCACCGCGGCTCGAACGGAACCGACGTGGAACTTGTCGGCGCCAGGTCACCTGGAGCCGAGACTGGCGTCAGGTGCTTCTCTTCCGCCCGGAGCAGGTGCAGGGCAGTTGTTGCCCCGACGGTGAGCGCATTCCAAGCCTGTCCTGGATCATGGATGGGCTCGGTGTCGCTGCGATCGAGATGCTTGATGTCGGTGGACTCGACGTTGCCGGCGCACACGATGAAGAGTCGTCGTTCTCCTGCGTCGTCCAAGTACTCAAGGCCACCTTCCTTTGGATCGAACGATCGACCCGCACTCAACGCGTCCACTGCAGCAGACCACGATGTCGGCTGGCCGCGGCGATGGCCCTCGTCGCTGGCGACAGACATTGAGAACACGCGAGGCCGCTTCGGGGCCGTCGTTTCGACTCGCGCGACCGACTCGGCCATGACCGCCCCATAGAGGTGCGGAGGGTTACTGCCGTCTGGTGGCAGGATCTTCACCGACTCCAGTGCGTGGCGCAGGCGAATCGGGTCATTGCCGCTCATCGCGGCGTCGAGGTCGCCGAAGAGCGCGAGCCCCGCCATTTCGGTGCCGTGGCCGGTGTCGTCGCCCTTGCCCCAGGTCGGGTCGTAGGAATGGAGGTCAGTCGCCGGCAGTGAGCCGGCTATCAGCGGGTGCGCCGACGCAATGCCCGTATCCAAGATGCAAACCGCAGGGCTGTTCTTGGCCGCCCGCTTCAGGCGCTCGAGGAGGTTGGCGGACCACTCGCGCTGGTCGAGCGCAACGAGCCTGTCGAACCCGGACGGACGAATCGCCCGCCGGACTTCGGCGATGTCTCCCAGAACCGCCAGCGATGAACTCAACTGGTCCTCGGTCCCGAAGATCGCGACAACGGTCCGGTCCGCGAAGGTGAGGCGGGACTTCTCTATCGGCATGTTGGCGGCGTTCGCGAATGCCGTGATGCGCGCTACCTCCTGCCCCTCGTCATCGCGACGCAGCCACAACTCCCACCAAACTCCGGTGCCCTTCTCGGGGTAGCTGGACTGCTCGTCGGTCCAGAGCGCTCGCAGGGTCGCGAGTCGAAGGTCGCTGACCGCCTCGACCATTGGTGCGTTCTTGCGCGCACCACCCTTGGTCTTCTCGTTCTCGTAGGCTTCGACGCGCTTCAGAAAGTGCGAGAGCTTCTTCTCCGGCACGAAGACCGTTGCGTGCTCCACGTTCTTCGCGTCGCGCGTGACAGAGAGAAGCTCGATCCCAGAACGCTTGGCCTCGAGGCTCTCGAGCTTGAGGTCATGGACGGGAAACCCGTCGAACTCGAGGTACATCCCCTCGGCGGACGCCTCGACCATGACGGCCGGAGCGCGTCCCTTTATCGCCAGGATCGCCAACTGGGCGTCGGTCAGCGCCTTCCGCAGCCTCTGCGCATGGGCAACAGGATCGGCAGGCGCCGGCACTCGCTTGGGTCGAATCACCCGTTGATGTGGGACGTATTTCTCCGCTTTGGCGTCCGGCAGGATGAAGTGCTTACGGTCCCGCTTCACGTGCGCCCCCGCGCTTCCCCGCCGCCGCCCTGCGCTCATTCAACGCGGTGACCAACACGCTCGTCGCGAGAACCGTCGAGTTCACAAGGATGGTGTCCTTGGCTGCCTGGTCGCAGGCCTTCGTTAGCTCTGCGTGGCTGAGCGACCTCGCGGCGCTCGCCACGGCTGCCCAATCAAGCTCAGCCGTCGAAAGAAGCGTGGTCCGGTTTCGGATGATTTCAAGGGCGAGTTGCTCGGACGGTTGCCCATACTCGAGCACGTCATCGAAGCGCCGGAATAGCGCGTGATCGAGGAGCGCGGGATGATTGGTCGCTCCGATGATGATGCTGTCCGACTCATCCTGCTCCAGGAACTGTAGGAACGAGTTCAGGACCCTGCGGACCTCGCCGACGTCGTTCTTCGCGCCTCGGTCGCTGCCGAGCGCGTCGAACTCGTCGAAGAAGTAGACGCCTCGGGTGTCGGCAACCGCGTCGAAGACCAGGCGGAGCTTCGCGGCGGTCTCACCCATGTACTTGGTGATGAGGCCATCGAGGAGGATCGTGAACAGCGGAAGCCCCAGCTCCCCTGCAAGCGCCGAAGCGGTCATCGTCTTGCCGGTGCCCGGCGGCCCAATGAGGAGCAGCTTTCGCAGTGGCGAGTAGCCGTGGCTCGTGAGCCGTTCGCGCTCGCGCTGCTCCACCAAGACTCGGTCAAGCCTGGAACGAATTGGCGCCTCGAGCACCATGTGCGTCAAACGCGTCTTCGGGAACGAAGCACCGAGCAGGCCCCCGAGTTCCCCAGTCGGCTGAACGACAGGTGTTGGGCGGGCGGCGCGCTTGAGCGGAGTGACGCCACGGCCGACCTTCGCCTTGTCGACCAGCGTCCGGAGTTCGATCGCGAAGTTCCCGTGCCCGCTGCGGGCAGCGCTGGCGGCGACCTGCATCGCGATCGCGTAGAAGCGCTCTTCATCTCCCTCCGCGTGGCTGCGGATGAGGGCTTTGACCTGCTCAGCGGTAGCCATCCCGGGATCCTCCGCCCAATTGTCGTGCGCCCTTAGCGGAAACGCACCCTTTCAGACCCAGTTTTGTCGCGAGGCCCTGGCGCCGCCTAAGTGCCTGATACACCTGAGCTTGACGCCAACAAAGCGCGGCGGCCACGTGGTCCGGGTCGGGACCGCCGCTGCTCACGTCTGCTTCGAGAACACCTTCCGCCCGTAGGCGTCTCGAGGCTCAGTGCGGCATGCCCGTCGTCCAACCTTGGCTTTAGCCGATTGCTCTTGGGCGCATCCTCCAGTGCCCCGACGAGGCGCCCGATGACAAGTACCCATCCCTGACCCGTCGAATCACACGCTGGAAGGTGCCAAGTCCGTCCGCGACCTCCTGCACACTCCGTCCCTTGTTGAGGAGCCTGTCGCGGCAGCCCGCCGTTTGTTCGAACGCTTGCCCACCGCGCAAGACACGGTGATCGATTAGTCCTCGACGAGGGACTAGGAAGCGACGCGTCCTTATGGCCGAAGACCGCATCGACATCACCGTTCAGCCCGAATACTGGCCCGAGCGCAGCACGCCGGACGTCAGCCAGTGGGCCTTCACGTACACCGTGCGCATCACCAACCAGGGCACGCGGCCGGCGACGCTGCGCAGCCGTTACTGGCGCATCACCGACGCCAACGGCCGCGTCGAAGAGATGCGCGGTGACGGCGTCGTCGGCAAGCAGCCGCACCTCCAGCCGGGGGAGTCCTTCGAGTACCAGAGCTGGGCCATGCTCCGCACGCCGTTCGGCTCCATGCGCGGCGCGTACTTCATGGAGCGCACGGACGGCAGCCGCTTCGAAGCGCCGATCGCCGAGTTCGCGCTCACGTTGCCCAACGCGCTGAACTGAAGAAGCGCGCGGGGGGTGAGGGTTGGCGGCGGGCCTGCCGCAGCGTCGCGGGACGGCGCTCGACGTCAGGCAAGCGGCGGCTCCTTGACTGGGCGTCGGCCACCGCGCCGCGACGAAGGCGTGACGCCCTCAGGTTGGGCGCTGCGCGACGAGACTTGAGCCGACGACCGCACTTCGAGCCGCGTGTCGGGCAATGCACTCCCGTCGCCGGAACGCCGAGCGCCTGCGCCCACCCTGCCAGCAGCCCGTTGAAGTATCCGGACCGAGACGCAAGCGCAGAGCCGCAAGCGATGCGAGGAAGAAGCCCGCAGCAAGGCTCGTTGGCCTTTCAAGGGCTTCTGACGACGTCAGCGCGACGCGGATCGGCGCTGTGCGCGACGGGAGCGATACTTCAACGGGCTGCTAGGCTGTAGGCGGTCGCACAGATCCGCAGAAATCTGGACCGTCGACCGCGGTGAGTTGAGCCGCGGCCGACGAGCCCGTCGTGCAGCTACTTCTTCGACCTGTTCTTCTTCGCCTCCTCGGC
>JALHOS010000418.1 GCA_022842905.1 Myxococcaceae bacterium
GCGGGTGGCACAGCTGGCGCGGGTGGCACGGCCGGCGCGGGTGGCACGGCCGGCACGGGTGGCAACGCAGCGCCGGTGCCGGGGACGATCGCCGCTGTCACCGTCAACGAAGGCGCCACGCAGACCGTGACGCTCACCGCGACGGACGCCGACATGGACATGCTGACGTTCGCGCTGGTCTCGCCGCCGTCTTGGGCGACCCTGATGGGCACGACCGTGACCCTGGCGCCCGGCTTCACCGACTCGGGCATGGTCACCATCAACTTCACCGTGAGCGACGGGGTGAACCCGGCCGTCAACGGCAGCTTCCAGGTGACGGTGTCCAACGTGAATCGTCCGCCGGCGCTCATGCCGATCTCCAACGTCACGATGACTGCGGGCCAGACGCAGATGGTCTCGCTGAGCGCGACGGATCCCGACATGGACACGGTCACGTTCACCGGGACGAACTTGCCGACCTACGCGACGCTCACCGGCGCGACGCTCACGATCAGCCCCGGCGCTGCGGTCGTCGAGACGCGCGTCATCACCATCACTGCGACCGACCCCGGCATGCTGACCGACGCCGAGTCCTTCACGCTGACCGTCAACGCGCCGGCCAACCAGCCGCCCACGCTGACCGTTGCGCCCGCGCAGCTCGACGCCGTGACGAACATGGCGATCACCGCCGGCGCCACCGTCATGGCCGCGCCGAAGCTGCGCACCACCGTGGACGACCCAGAGAACGCGGCGGTTCGCCTCGAGGCGGAGGTGGTGCTGTCTTCTGGCACGTTCAGCAACTCGCCGACCCACAGCGGCGCGAACGCTCCCGAAGGCCAGCTCGACCTGGTGCTCGGCTCCCTCGCCCCGGCCACCTACAAGTGGCAGCTGCGCGCCGTCGACGCGCAGGGCAACGCCAGCGCCTGGACGCCGTTCAACATGGGCAACGCGGCGTTCACGATCTCGGCAGGGCCGGTGTCCGGCTCCATCGTCATTGCGGCGGGCGCGGCGGCCATCAACACCGGCAGCGTGACGCTGACCGTCACCGGCTCGGCGACGCCCCCGGCCACCGTCACCGAGATGTGCTTCTCGAATGATGGCGTGACCTTCGCCCCCGCCGACTGCAGCGGGCCCGTCACCACCAAGATGTGGACCCTCGCGTCGGGCGAAGGGAACAAGACGGTCTACCTGCGGGTGCGCGACTCGCAGATGACCACCGCGATCTTCTCGGACACCATCATCCTCGACACGACGCCTCCGACGCTCACCGGCGTCAGCGTGAACGCGGGCGCGGCGGCGACGAACAATGCCAACGTGACGGTGACGTACACCGCGAGCGACGCGCTGTCCGGCCTCGCCCTGCAGCGCCTGTCGAACGACGGCACCAACTTCACGACCGTCACCGGCTCGCCCGCCCCTTGGGTGCTCTCGAGCGGCGACGGAGCCAAGACCGTGACCGTGCGCGTGCAGGACGCGGCCGGCAACACGACGAACCTGACCGACGGCATCACGCTCGACGCGACGGCGCCGAACATCACCTCGGTGACGGTCAACGGCGGCGCGATGTGGACCAACAGCGCCACGACCAGCTTGGCCGTGGTCGCGTCGGACGGCACGGGCTCGGGGAACGCGGAGATCTGCGTGTCAGGGTCCGGCGTGCTGGCTAACAGCTGCCAGGCCTTCGGGACGGGCACGGTCACCATCACCCTGTCGGCTGGTCAGGGCGCGAAGACCATTCTGGTGACGGTGCGCGACAACGCGAACAACACGTCGAGCCCGTTCAACGGCGGCGTCAGCGTCGATACGACGGCGCCCACGCTCTCGGCGGTGCTGATCAACTCGGGCGCGGCGAACACGGCGTCGCTGACGGTGTCGGTCGCGACGACGGCGAGCGACAACGGGGGCGGCTCGGGGCTGTCCTTCATCGACCTGCGCAACGCGGGCGGAGCCTTCTCGACGTCGAGCTACCTCACGCCGATCAACTTCGGGCTGACCAACCTCGACGGCACCCGCACGGTCGAGGTCCGCGTCCGCGACGCGGCCGGCAACAACTCCAGCATCGGCAGCGACACCATCGTCCTCGACACGACGCCGCCCACGGGCTCGGTGTTGGTCAACTCGGGCGCGGCGTTCACCAACGCGACCGCGGCGACGGTGGCGTTCACGACGTCGGACGCGACGGGCGTCACGCACGCCTGCTCGAAGCCGGTCAGCGGGACGACGCCGCCCACGCCGCCTACGGGCCCCACCGACCCGTGCTTCCTGCCGACGTCGACGACGAGCGTCACGCTTCCGACGGGCGACGGCCTGAAGACGGTGTTCGTCTGGTACCGCGACGCGGTGAACAACGTGTCGACCGCGCCGGTGTCCGATGCGATCACGTTGGACCAGACGGCGCCGGTCATCACGGCCGCGTTCCTCGGGCGCACTGCGGGCGCGCCGACCGACCTGGGCTTCACCAACTCCACCGCAGCGTTCTTCAACAACACCGTCACCGAGACGGGGTCGGGGTTGGCGCAGAGTTGCATCAGCACCACGAGCCCGCCGACCGGCTGCATCACGTACAGCGCGAGCCACCCGGTCACGCTCGCGGCCGGTGATGGCCCGAAGACTTGGTTCTTCCGCGTCAGCGACAACGCGGGGAACCTGTCCACCATTCTCAACGACACGATCGGCCTGGACCAGACGCCCCCGACGCTGGCGAGTATCAGCGCGGCGAGCGGCCTGCCGTACACCAACCAGACGTCGATCAGCGTGACCTTCAACACCGCGGCTGACACGGGCACTGGTGCCTCCGGCCTGGCGAACGCGCAGACGTCGAATGACAACTTCTCGACGACCACCCTCAACGCGGCGTACCCGGTGTCCAACACGCTCAACGGGCACACGCTCGTCGCCGGTGACGGAGCCAAGACCGTCTATGGGCGGGTCACCGACGTCGCGGGGAACACGTCGACGCCGATTCGCACCGACGCCGTGACGTTGGATCAGACGCCTCCGGGCGGGACGATCAGCATCAACACCGCGGCGGCCTTCACGCAGTCGGCCATGGTGTCGGTGACCATCTCGCCGAGCGAGGCTGGCTCGACCGCGGCGGAGATGTGCGTGCGCCGCCGGGTGACGGGTGGCGCGCAAACTCCGCCAGACGCCGCGTGCTGGGTGCCCTTCGCGACGCCCGTCGCGCAGGACCTCACCTCGCTGGGCCAGGGTGATCGGACCGTGGACGTGTGGATCCGCGACGGCGCTGGCAACGTCGGTGGCCCGTTCAGCGACGCCATCATCTGGGATCAGACGGCGCCCGCGACGCCGACGGGCTTCAATGTCGTCTCGCTCGGCAACCGCACGGTCAACGTCAGCTGGACCGCCGCCAGCGACACCGGCGGCGCTGGCGTGGGCTCGTTCCAAGTCTACTCGTCGACGATCTCTGGCGGTCCCTACGTCAACCTCGTGGCGACCGTGAACGCTCCTGCGACGACCGCGGCGCTCACGCTGTCGAACGAGTCCACGCACTACCTCGTGCTCCGTGCCCGCGACAACGCCGGGAACCTCGGGGCGTTCACCGCGCAAGTGTCCGCGACGCCCCGCTTCCCGTTCGAGGAGTCGTGGCAGCGCCCCACGGTCAACGCCCTGACGGGTGCAGGCGTGGGCTTCCCTGCGACGCGTGCGTTCGCGGTCGGGGCGAACGGAACGATCATCACGACGGACGACTACGTGACCTTCGCTCGGCGTGACGCGCTCTTCGACGGAACCCTGTACCAGGCGGGGTACGTCAGCGGTCTCACCTTCGCCCTTGGCGCCTCGGGACACATCGCCCGGAGCCAGGACAACGGACAGTCGTTCTTCGCCGTCGCCAGCAACGACGTCGTGCCGAAGCGTGACGTGCAGGACATCACCTACATTGGCTCGTCAGGCAGCGACTTCGTGTGGATCGCAGTCGGCAATACGGGCCTCGTGCTTCGCTACGCCGAGAGCATCGCGGGCTACCCCCTCGAAGCGCCGGCCGCGGCCACGACGTTGAACGTGTCTGCACTCACGACCGCGTCGCTACTCGGGGTCACCAACTGCACCTCTGCCGCGGTGTGCGGCGCGACCGGTGCCGTCATCGCCGTGGGCGCGAACGGGACGATCCTGCGCTCGACCGACGAAGGCACCACCTGGACCAAGCCGACCGCGCCGGCCGCGTATGCCGCAGCCACGTTCTATGACGTGGTCTACGACTCGACGACCGCGGACCTGTTCATCGGCACCTCTGCCATCTCCGCTCAGTCTCCGGTTCTACGGTCGACGGACGGCGGGTTGACCTGGGCGACGCTGACGCTGTCCCCGGTGCTCACCAACGTCTCGATCTTCGCGCTGGCTCGCGTCGACACGAACACCATCTACTACGCAGGATCGGCAGGCAACGTCGGACGCTTCACTGCGACCGGGACGCGGACGGCTGGCGCGGGGCTCGCAAGCGTCTCCTACCCCGGCATTGCGGCCACGTCCGCGACGTCGGCGGCGGTCGTGGGTTCCTTCGGCCGGATCTACCGGACGACCGACGGGACCACGTTCGCGCGTGAGGACACGGCCACCTACGACACCTTGAACGCCGTCGCGGTGCCGGTGTCCAACAGCGCGTGGGCCGTCGGAGGCACCGGCGTGATCCTCCACTCCACGAGCTCTGGCACGACGCCGAACTGGGCGCCGCAGACCAGCGGCACGACTCAGACGCTCAACGCGGTCACGGGGTTGGACACGTCGAACCTCTGGGCCGTCGGTAACGGCGGCGCGATCGTGCGCACGACGAACGGCGGCACGAACTGGACGGTTCAGACCAGCAACACCAGTCAGACGCTCAACGGCGTGTCCTGCCGCAGCGTCAGCGGCTGCGTCGCGGTGGGCACCGGCGAAGTGCTCGTGGCCTGGAACGGCAGCACCTGGAACGAGTTCCAGGCGACGGTTCCGTCCGCTATCTGGAACAGCATCGTGAGCTACGCCGACGGCGCGAACTCGCGGGCGATCGTCGTCGGGAACAATGGGCGGGTGCAGCTGCTGACCTGGAACGGCGCGAACTTCAGCAGCTTCACGTCTTCGACTCCGGTGACGCTCGCCGGGAGCCCCACGCTGCGGTCCGTGAGCGCGATCGCCGCGCCAGTCGCGGTCGCGGTCGGGTCCAGCGGCGTCGCGTACCGGTCAACCGACCACGGAGCGAGCTGGACGTCGGTCGGGCCCGTGGGCGGAGGCGCCACGATGTACAGCGTGCAGCGGTCCAGAGCGACGACCGGCCTGTGGTACGCGACCGGCACCGGGGGCACCGTGGTGCGGTCCACGGATGAAGGGCTCACCTGGTCCGCACTGTTCACCAACGTGAGCGAGACCCTCTTGGGCATCACGACTTCGACCGTGGCAGGGCGGCTCTGGGTCGTTGGTCAGAACGGCACCGCGCTGTACACCGACAACGGCGGCCTCGGCGGCAACTGACCGACCCTGTCAGCCCGGGGTGCTAAACCCACCCCGTGCCGACCCGCCGCCTCATCGTCGCTCCGGCCGCCCACGCGCGGCTTCGGGCGCTCGACAGTGAGCTTGGAACGTGGAGCGGTGGCGAGCCTGTGCTCGTCATCGCTCCTTCGTTCTTGGCGGCGCAGCGCGTCCTTCGTCGGGCGGCGAAGGCGACGTTCGGCTGGGCCGCCCGCAGCCTGCACCAGCACGCCGCCCACTGCGCGCGCGAGCCCCTCGCCCGCGCCGGCCTGACCGCCGCCACGTCGCTCGGCCTGGAAGCCGTGTGGACCCGCGTCGTCTTCGAAGCCGACGCACAAGGACAGCTCGGGCGGCTGGCCCCTATCGCCGATCGCCCGGGCTTAGTGCGCGCCGTCCGCGAGGCGGTGGAGCAGCTGGCCACCGCCGGCGCCACCGAGGCGCAGCTCGAGGACGAGCTGGGCACGCTGTGGCGCGCCTACCGCCAGCTCTTGGCCGACGCCGCGCTGGCCGACCGCGCGGATCTGCTCCGCGCGGCTGGCGCGGCAGCCACCTCTCCGCCCCGACTCGTGTTCGTCGACGTCCCCCTGCACGACGGGCTCGAGCTGCGGCTCGTCGAGGCGCTGGTGCACCGGGCGGACGCGGTCCTCGCGACGGCGCCCTCGGCCGACTCGCGCTCCCTCGCTGCCTGGCGACACCTCCTCGGCGTCGAGCCCGAACACCAGCCCGTCGACGCGCCGCAGGCGCTCGGTCGCCTCCAGCGGCAGCTGTTCGGCAGGCTGGACGCCACGGCCCCACTCGACGACTCGGTGGACTTCCTGTCCGCGCCCGGCGAGACGCGGGAAGCCGTCGAGGTGGCCCGAAGGCTCCAGGCGCACGCCGCCCGGGGCGTGCCCTACGAGCGCATGGCGGTGCTCCTGCGCAGCCCCGAGACGTACCGCGACGCGATCGCCGAAGCGCTGCGCCGCGCGCAGATCCCCGCCCACTTCGAGCTGTCCTTGCGTCGCCCGCACGCCTCGGGCCGCGCGTTCCTGGCCCTCCTCGCCTGCGCGGACGAAGGGCTCTCAGCGCGGCGCTTCGCCGAGTACCTGTCGCTGGCGCAGGTGCCCAAGGTCGACGCGGCGGGGGCACCTCCGCGCCCACCGGACCAGCTCGAGCTCGCGCTGTCCGACGAGGCGCGCGCGCTGTGGCAGGCCGTGACGGAGGACGACGTGACGGAGGACGACGCGGCG
>JALHOS010000419.1 GCA_022842905.1 Myxococcaceae bacterium
CGGTGGGAGCGCTGCCGAGGCGCTCGCCGCAGCGTCGGCGCTCGGCCGGCGGGCGCTCGCGATCCACAACGTCGCCAGCGCCAGCGTCGCGCCCAAGAACGCTGCGCCCGCCGTCAACCACGTCCGCCTCCGTCGCCGGGGCTTACGGGGAGCGCTCGGGCGAGGAAGCGCCGGCGGACGCTCGCCGAGCGCGACGGTTCCAGGCCGAACGTCGGCGTTCTGCGCGGGGACACCTGCGGTGCGCTGGGGGAGCGCCCCGGCGGCGGCCGCGACCGGCCCTTCACCCGTCGGCAGCGCCGCGAGCGCGCGAGCCATGGGCGGAGGCCGTTGCTCGAGCGCCTGGCGCACCAGCCGCGCCAGCTCCGCCGGCCCGTCGCTCCACTGGTTCTTCCGGCGCAGCGCCTGGAGCTCGGCCGCCATTTCCGCGGCAGAGGCGAAGCGGTCCTCCGGCGCCTTCGCCAGCGCGCGCTCGAAGAAGCCGCGCAGCGGGTGGTCGTCCGCCAGGCGCTCGAGCTGGCCGCGCTTCAAGCGCTCCGTCGTCTCCGCGAGCGTCGCCCCTTCGAAGGGACCGCGGCCGTGGAGCATGACGAAGAGCAGCGCGCCGGCGCTGAAGAGGTCGCTGCGTGCGTCGGTCGGCGCGGCGACCGCCTGCTCCGGAGACACCACCGCCAGCGTTCCGCGAAAGACGCCTTGGGTTCGCCGAATGCGGTCCGCCGAGCGCGCGATGCCGAAGTCGGTCAGCAGCGCGCGCCCATCGAGGCCCAGCAGGACGTTGCCCCCGCTGACGTCGCGGTGCACCAGGTGCAGCGGGCGCCCGCGCTCGTCGCAGAGCGCGTGCACGTAGCCCAGCGCCGCCAGCACGTCGTCCAGCACCAGCGTCGCCATCGACGGCGACAGCGCACCGACGCGCGCGCACAGGCCCCGAACGTCGAGCCCTTCGATGAGCGGCAGCTCCAGGGTCAACAGCCCGTCGACTTCGAACACGTCCAGCACTCGGACGACGTTCGGGTGGTCCAACCGCATCGCAATGCGCGCTTCGTGAAGGAAGAGCTCCCGGGCGTCGGTGTCGAAGGCGAGCTGCTCGTGGAGCTGCTTGACCACCACCCGCCCGCCGTCGACCTTGGTGGCCGCGAACACCTGGCCCATTCCGCCCGCAGCAATCAGCTCGACCGCGCTGTAGCGATGCGTGAGGGCGTGCAGCATGGGTCGGCAGACTGTGTCGAAACCCTACCGCCGCCGCCACTGCGTTCAGCCTGTTGGCTCGCGACGACAGCACCTGCGACCGACGAGGCCGTCGACCGTTGTCGCAACCCAACAGCGCGCTCGGCGGTCCGCCCACTTGGCGGCTGGCACACGGGCTGCTCTGCGTCGGGTCGTCGTTCAACCCTCACCCCCACGAGAGCCAACCATGTCAGTCAACGGTCCCTTCGGTCTTCGCCCCATGTCCTCGCCCAAGCCGACTTCGAGCCCCACCTCCGGCGCCGAGCCGAGCGAGAAGCCGGCCGCGAAGAGGACCAAGCCCTTCGAACAGACGATCCGCCGTCGCCGGCCGCCGCAGGAGCAGCCGGCGACCGAGCGCCCCAAGGGCTGGAATCTGGCGCCCGGCTTCAAGAGCAGGTGAGCGGCCGTGCCGCCGGCCCTTGCAGATCTCCGCCGGGGCCGTCGCGCCAAGCGCAGTTCAGTCAGGACGTCAGAACACCCTCGTTGGCCCTGGAGCTCGCCATGCCGAAGTCGCAGTGGTGGATCGCCGTCATCTCGCTGTGCGCCGCCTGCGGTCTGACGCCGCCAGAGGAGGTCTCGGCAGCCGACGCGGGCGCCTCGTTCACGCCGGGGGCCAGCGCGTGTGCGTCGCCCTGCGGCGGTGAGCGGCCGATCTGCCACGAGGCCACTGGGCAGTGTGTGCGGTGCACGGCCACACAAGGGTGTGCAGGCCTGGTCTGCGACACCGCCGCGCTCGGAGGTGTGGGGCGCTGCGTCGACTGCCTGGGCAGCGCGGACTGCTCGCAGGTCGGCGCGCCGTTCTGCTTGCCCGTGGAAGGTGTGAACCGCTGTGTCGCCTGTCGCGGCGACGGCGACTGCCGGGCCGGGAGCGTCTGCGAGGCGAGCAGGCGCACCTGTGTCGTGGTGGAGCAGGGCGACGCCGACGCCGGGCAGGGGACGCCGGACGCTGGAACGCCACCGGTGGACGACGGCGGGTGGGACGCGGGGGCCTGCGTTCCGCGTGCGGTGGAGCGCGCCTGCGGAGCCGGCTGCGAGAAGGGCTACGGCTGCGTCGGCGGCGTCTGCCAGCTCAACGGCTCGAGCGGCTCGCTGCAGGTCACGCTTCGTTGGAACACGGTGCAGGACCTGGACCTCTCGCTGCTCGCGCCGCTCCCCGACGGTGGCAGCTGCCTCATCGACTGGCTCGGCGTCGTCCCCACGCTCGATGCAGGCGTGATTCCTGGCTTCGACGGTGGCCGCCCGCCGCTGCCTTCGTTCGATGGCGGGCTCCCTCCGCTGCCCGGTCTGGACGGCGGCCGGCCACCGCTGCCTCCGCCGCCACCGCCCATGACGGACGGTGGCCCCGGGCCGATGCCGGTGTTGGACGCCGGTATTCCCAGCTCACCTCTGCCGCCCGGCAGCTTCCCGCGCTGCACCATGGGTTCGCTCGACCTCGACGCCAACAGCAATGAGTGCCGCCGCGGCGCGACGGCGACGCCGGTCGAGAACATCATCTTCCTCCCGACGGACGTACCTCTGGCCGGTCGCTACCAGGTGCTCGTCAATCACTACTCGGTGTGCCGCAGCACGGTGACGTGGGTGCCGTACGAAGTGGAGGTCCGTCGAGGCAACCAAGTCACCGGGCTGTGCGGCGTCTTCGTGCCGACGGACGCTGACTGGATTACCCAGGGGACCTTCAACACCGTCGCAGGGCGCAGGGTCTTCGACTTCACCATTCCGTGAAGGTCGGCCCGGCGCGCCCTGGAGAGAAGGCGCGTGCACGTCGACCGCTACCGCACGTCGAGCAGCTCCACCTCGAACACCAGCGGCGAGTTCGCGGGAATGGTCGGCTTCGAGGCGCGCCCGTAGCCCAGCGCCGCCGGCACGCTGATGCGGCGCAGCTCACCTTCCCGCGCGCCGAGCAGCGCTTGGTCGAGCCCTTCGACGACCTGTCCTTCCCCCACCCAGAAGTCGAACGGTCGATTGCGCGCGCGCGAGCTGTCGAAGACGCCGCCGTCGAGCAGCGTACCCACGAAGTGCACCGACACCTTCCCGCCCTTCTTCACCGCCTTGCCGTCACCGGGCCGCAGCACCTGCACCGTCACGCCGTTCTCCATGACGTACGGCGGCTGCGGGTCGAGCGGCTTGGGCGGTCGTTCGTTGCACGCCGCCAGCAGGCACACTCCCACGAGGCTGAAGACGCGCATGCTTCACCGTAGCAGCGACCTCTCGCGCCAGGGCCGTGTGTTCCCGTCACTTCTGGGAATGATGACGTCCCTGGACCTACACAGACAGCGGCGCGCCGGCTTGTTACA
This sequence comes from Myxococcaceae bacterium, assembly GCA_022842905.1. GTDB lineage: Bacteria > Myxococcota > Myxococcia > Myxococcales > Myxococcaceae > JALHOS01. The sequence goes on from JALHOS010000419.1 coordinate 3,516, forward strand.
CACAGCACACAAGTTTCCTCCTCCAGCGCAACGGGGTGTGGAACTCAAAGGGGTCGTTCATGGAACTGGTGCTCCGCCGACGCGGCGCCGGGCTGGTGTTGTTCTCGCTCGGCGTGGCCGCGGCCGGCTGTTCGAACCGCGCTCGCCCGGAGTGGCCCAACGGCAAGCCCGAGGTCGACACCCTCGCGGTGAAGGCCGGCGTGCTGTCGGTGCCCGCGGCCGTCAGCAACGCGGCGAAGGTGACGCCCACCACGCTCACCTTCCCGGCCAGCATGGCTAGCCAGGTGATGACCGACTGGCCCGCAGGCAAGGTGGTGCTCGGCCAGCCCGCCCAAGACGCCGCCGCGCGCGCGGCCAACCCCTTCGGCTTCCTGCGCAAGGTGAAGGCGGTGCGCGTCGAAGGTGACACCGTCGTGGTGGACACCGAGCAAGCGTCGCTGGCCGACGCGGTGACGGGCGACCTCCACCGCGAGTTCGACCTGTCGTCGTGGCAGGACCTCGACGTGCCCGCGGGCACGGACCTCGACCCGTTCCGCCGGCCCTTCGTCTTGCCGGACGGCCGCCAGTTCCCGGACGACGACGGTGGCGTGCTGCAGCAGCCGCTGACCGAAGTGGGGGAACAGCAGGTCATTCGCCGCGCGACGCAGGCCTTGGAGCTGAGCGACGGCACGTACTCGGTGCCGTCCACGCCCATCACCGCGCTGAGCTACTCGAACGGCCCCACCGGGCCCTACGGCTACCAAGCGCTGGGCGTCACCATGAACGGCACGGTGAAGCTGTCGCCGGTCGCGTCGATTCGCCCGCGCGTCACCATCGACTTCAGCGCCAGCTTGCTGTCGGGCCTGCGGACCGCTGAGTTCTCGGTGGGCGGCGACGTGCGGCTCGGCGGCCGCGTGGAGGCCAACTTCACCGTCGCCAGCAACCCGGGGCAGCAGGAGCTCGCCAAGGCCGGCCTCGTTACGCTGCGCGCGCGCCCGGTCCGCTTCAAGACGGTCTACGACCGCCCGCTGTTCGTCAAATACAAGACCGGCTCCATCGGCCCGGTGCCGGTGGTGATGGAGCTGGGCATCTACGCCGACTGCGAGGCGCGCTTCTCCGGCGGCGCGCACGTGACGGGTGAGCTGACCGCGTCGTGGGAGCCGCGCTTCGGGCTCAAGTACGACAAGGACAAGAGCCCCAAGGTCTCCAAGCTCGTCACCACGACGCTGCCGACCCCCACCGCCAGCGGCTCGGTGCTGCGCGCCGACGAAGGCTCTCTCGAGGCTGAGTGTGGCCTGAGCCTGCGGGTGGACATGAAGGTGGCGGGCGCCGCGGGGCCGTACGCCCAGGTGCGCGGCGCGGTCATTGGCGCAGCGACCTACTCCGAGACGTGTCCGTCGCCGGACCTGGCGCCGAAGGACCACCGCGGGGACCAGAACCTCAAGGTGGGCGTCAGCTCGGTGCTCGAGGCGTCGGTGGGCGCGGAGCTGTCGCTGTTCGAAGGCGCCATCGAGTTCGCGGTGGGCCCCTATGAAGTGTGGAGCAAGCGCTTCAACGACGTCGTGGTGCCCAACCCCACCTACAACCCGGCCTGCGTCTTCCCCATGACCTGCGCCGAGCGGACGGTGCGCGAGTGGCGAGACTTCTGGTCGCACACGGTGACGCGGCCGAACGCCGGCTTCGGGCGGCCCGACGCGGGCGTGTGGTGCCAGGTGCAGTGTGACGACCAGCAGAAGAACGGCGCGGAGACGGACGTCGACTGCGGCGGTCCGAGCTGCGCGAAGTGCCTGGCCATGCAGACCTGCACCGCTCCGGGCGACTGCCTGTCCGGCGTCTGCGGTGGCGCGGGCCGGTGCGCGGCGTCGCTGTGTGAAGACGGCGTCAAGGGCCAGCAGGAAGCCGACGTGGACTGCGGCGGGCCGACGTGCCCAGCGTGCCCCCTCAGCATCCCCGACGGCATGGGCGGCTTCCGCGCGCCGGAGTGCGGCTCGGACCGGGACTGCGGCGAAGGCTCCTTTTGCAGCGCCGACGGCGTCCAGCCCCGCGTCTGCACCACCAACCTCTGTCGCGACGGGCGCCGGAGCGGCGGCGAGCCCGCGGTGGACTGCGGCGCGGTGGAGGGCTGCACGCGGCTGTGTCCCAACGGGCAGAACTGCAACACCGGCGCGGACTGCACCAGCGGCGCCTGCCACGCGCAGAACTTCCAGTGTGTGCCCGACGCCTGCTTCGACGGCGTGCAGAACGGCACCGAGGGCGGCGTCGACTGCGGCGGCTCGTGTGCCGCGCGCTGCGCCAACGGGGCTGGGTGCCGCTCGGCCGGCGACTGTGCGAGCGGCGTCTGCTCGGCAAGCGGCCGCTGCGCCGCCTCGACGTGTGAGGACGGCCGGCAGTCACCCGGTGAGGTGGGCCTGGACTGCAGCGGCGTGTGCAGCACCAAGTGTCCGGTGGGTGAAGCCTGCGCCGCCGACGCCGACTGCCTGACCGGCCTGCTGTGCCACGGCCGCGGGCGACGCTGCGTGCAGCCGGGCTGCGACGACGCCGTGCAGAACGGCCAGGAGACGGCCACCGACTGCGGCGGGCCCACCTGCGCGAAGTGTGCGCTGGCCAAGGCATGCTTGCAGAATCGCGACTGCGTCAGCGACCAGTGCTTCAACGGCCGCTGCGTCAGCGGGCCCTGTGAGAACGGGGTGAAGGACACCGCCGAGGCCGACGTGGACTGTGGCCTGGCCTGCGGGCGGCTGTGCGGCGCGGCGGCGAGCTGCGGTGGAAATGGCGACTGTGCTTCCGGCCTGTGCGTGGCGGGGCGCTGCGTGTCGGACCTCTGCCAGGACCGCGTGCGCGACGGCGCCGAGTCCGACGTCGACTGCGGCGGGCCCACCTGCACCGCGCGCTGCGAGGCGGGCAAGGCTTGTGCCGCGGGGACGGACTGCGTGTCGGGGCTGTGCAACCTCGCGACGCTGCGCTGCGTGGGCGGGCCCTGCGACGACGGGGTGCTGACCGCCGGCAGCGAGACGGACGTGGACTGCGGTGGCAGCTGCGGCGCGGCGAACGCGGCCAAGCGCTGCGCGGTGAACCGGCGCTGCACGGGCAACGGAGACTGCGCCAGCGGCGTGTGCAACGAGTCGACGCTGCGCTGCGTGCCGAGCGCGTGCT
>JALHOS010000420.1 GCA_022842905.1 Myxococcaceae bacterium
GTGCGGCTTCACCACCTGCGCCTCGGGCTGCTGCCAAGGCGGCCAGTGTCGGACCGGCACCTCCGACGTCGAGTGCGGCTCGGCGGGCATCGTCTGCATCAACTGTGGCCTGACGGCGCAGCGCTGTGGCGCGGGGCAGGCTTGTGTCAGCGGCACGGGCGGCACTGGCGGGGGTGGCGGCGCGGGAGGGACCGGCGGCTCCGGCGCTCCGGGCGAGACCTGCGCGACGGCGCTCACCTTGGCGCTGGGCAGCAGCGTCGTCGGCAGCAACGCCACGGCCGCGGACGACTACCGCTACACGTCGGACACGGCGTCCTGCCAGTCCAGCCTCACGGGTAGCCGCGACGTCGTCTATTCGGTGAACGTCCCCAACCAGCAGCAGGTGACGGTCACGCTGACGCCCATGACGCCGGTGTGGGACGCGGTGCTGAACGTGACGCAGGGCGCGGGCAACTGCGGCTCCGGCAGCTCCATGGTCTGCGTCGGCGGCGCCGATTCGCAGGGCTCGTCGTCGACGCCGGAAGTCGTCACGTTCAACAACACGTCGGGCAGCCAGCAGCAGTACCTGCTGGTGGTGGACAGCTACGGCACCGGCGCTGGTGAGTTCACGCTGTCGGCGACGGCGCAGGGCATCGGCGGGGCGGGCGGAGGCACGGGTGGGGTCGGCGGAGGTGGTGGAGCCGGAGGCACGGGAGGCACCGGCGGCGCCGCCCAAGGAGAGACCTGCGCCAGCCCCTTCGCGCTGACCTACGGGGGCGCCTCGCAGGCTGGGACGACGCTGGCGGCGACGGACCACTACGTCGGCAGCGCCACGGCGGGCTGCGCCAGCACGTCGGGGGGCGGACGAGACCTCGTGTATTCCGTCACGGTCCCCGCAGGACAGCAGGCGCGCGTGACGGTGACGCCGGTCAGCATCGGCTGGGACGCGGTGGTCAACGTCGCCCAAGGCGCCACCAACTGCGGCACCGGGACGACGGGCATGGTGTGCGTCGCCTCGGCGGACGCCTTCGCCAGCAGCCTGAGCGCCGAGAGCACCACCTTCACCAACAGCTCGGCCTTCGCGCAGCAGTACTTCGTCATCGTGGACGGGTACGGCACGTCTGCGGGGGCCTTCACCGTGGCGGTCGGTCCGGCAGGTGGCCCGGTGGACGCGGGCGTCGTGGGCGAGTCCTGCGCCAACCCGCTGCCCGTCAGCGCGAGCACCCCGGTGTCCGAGAGCTTCTCGGGCGTCGCCATCAACCACCCGTTCGCCGCCGCCGGCGGCTGCCAGAACTACACGGGGCCGGAGCGGGTGTTCGCCATCACCGTGCCTACGGGCGGGACGTTGACGGTGACGGGGACGAGCGGCACGACGACGGACTTGGTGCTCAACGCCGTCGAAGCGTCGAGCTTCCCCGTGAGCTGCGGCTCGTCGGCCACCTGCTTGGCCAGCGCGGACAACTCCGGCACCACGGGCAGCGAGACGCTGACCTACGTGAACCCGTCGACGGCGCGCACCGTGTACGTGGTGGCGGCGAACTACGTCGCCACGTCGCCCGGGACCTTCGGGCTGTCGTTCTCCGTCAGCTCTCCGGGCGCGCCCAGCTACTCGAAGAGCTTCCTGAGCGGCTCTTCGGCCGCGTGCGTCGACATGAGCCTGGCCGTCGACCTCATCGGCGGAGACGCGGGCGTGCTCGTGTCCGACGACGTGACGACGCCAAAGCTCCCGCTGCCCTACGGCTTCAACTTCTTCGGCGTGCCGATGACACAGTTCTCGGTGCAGACGAACGGCATGGCGCAGCTGTACTCGGGGAGCAGCCTGGCGCAGCCGTCGTCGGCCTACACCAATGAGCCCATTCCTTCGGGCAACGTGCCCAATGGCTTCGTCGCGCCGTTCTGGGACGACCACCTCAACCCGACGACCGACCGGCCGGGTGCGCGCGTGCGCTCGCTCGCGCAGTCCGGCGTGATGACGCTCGAATGGAACTACCCCGCGGCGGCCACGCAGTTCCAAGTGCGCGCGTACTCCACCACCGGCATCATCGACTTCCTGTACTGCGTGCTGCCCAACAGCGGCACCAGCGCCACCATCGGCGTCGAGGACTTCGCGGGCGATGCCGGCGTGCAACACTCGTACAACGTGGCGGCGGGCGTGGGGCCGACGTCCGGGCTGCGCTTCACTCCGCAGTGACGTTCCTGGGGAGTTGAGCGGGGCGCTCCCCTCGAGCGGGGAGACCTCAAGCCGTGCACGTCGCTCTGCAGCGGCGAGGTCCACCGTCCGCGAGGCAGCCATCGCCTCGTGACCGGGTCTGTCGACGAGGCGCGCCAGGGCGCGGGCGCGCTCGCTGTGGCTTGGCTCTCAACGGGCGAGCGGCCTCGGCCTGGCCGCGTCTCGACGAGGTGGAAGCTCGCTGCCGCAGGTCGGCACCCGCGGGACCCAACCCGCGGCCGAGGATCAACCAGCGTTCGTCGCGCAGGCCCACGAGGCCCGACTGCTGGGCGGAGCGCTCCGTCGGTGACTCGCCCGCGACGGGGGGACGACGGGCCTTCGCGACTCGAGGCGGAAGGCCGCAGCGGTGAGGCTCGCTCACTGGGGCGGGGTCGGCCGTCGGCGAGCGCAGCCATTCCCGCGGGGCTCGGACTGCGACGAGGCGCGCCAAGCACGGCGCGCAGCCAGGCCTTTCGACGCGCGCCACCCGCCGGCAGCGCCGTTCCGGCGGGAGCACATCGGACTCGGCCGTTGAACGGGCCGCCTCACTGTCGAGCCTGACTAATTGCAGTGAACCGTCCGAAGGCCTTACGGCCCGTAGAACGGCTCGACGGCCTTGGCTACCAAGAGGGAGCGGGAGCCGCCGCTCGCCGCCACGCGGTACACGTTGTCGTTGCCGCCGCTGTCCGACGAGAAGGCGAGTCGGCTCGTGTCGACCCAGCACGGCGCGCTGTCGTTCGTCGTCGCGCTGTCCGTCATGTACTCGTTGACGCGCGGGCTGACCGTCTTGGCCACCAGGTCCACGGTGAAGACGCGCGTCACGCCGCTGCTGACGACGGCGTCGAACACGGCCTTGGTGCCGTCGGGCGAGACGAGCAGCCGCGAGGCAATGCGCATGGCCTCGGCGCCCAGCCCGTTGACGACGGTGCTCGGCATGAGCGTCGACAGGTTGATGCGCTCAATCTGCGTGTAGCCCACGCCCAGGCCGCCAGCGGCGACGAGCAGCTCCGTGTCCGACACGAAGCTGGGGAACGCGTAGGCCAGCGACGCACCGCCCACCACGCGGCGAAACCCGGAGCCGTCGACGTTCACCAGGCCCACCGAGGAGCCCACCCCGTCGTCGTACGTGAAGGCGATGGTGTCGCCCATGGGCGAGAAGACCGGCGTACGGAAGTTGCGCGCCTGCGCCGTGCTGCGCAGCACCACCGACGGCTCTCCGCCAGCGACCTGCACGACGGCGAGCTCCGAGTCCGTCCCTGCTTTGCGTGCGAACACCACGCGGCGCCCGTCCTTCGACAGCGTGGGCATGCTCGCGCCGCCCGCCAGCGTCAGCTTGCCGATGGTGTCTGGATCCGCGTCGTTCACCACGTAGACGTTGCGGTCGTCCTTGCGGACGAAGACGAAGCCCTTGGTGAAGGTGATGCCCGCGTCGGCGCCACCGCCACCGCCGCCGCCTCCTCCTCCGCCACCACCGAAGCCGAACAAGTCACAGCCGGCCAGCGCCAGGAGCGCCGCCGCCACCACGAGCCGCTTGCATGAAGTCGCCACGGCCTGTCGACGTAGCACACCGCCGCGCACTTCAATCCCACCTGCTCGTTTGGGGCTTTTGCGGGCGCCTGCCTCCGGCTGCGCTGGGAGGTCAGATACGCCGCTGCTTGGCCAGCTCGTTGCGGCAGTTGTTGCACAGGTGCAGCTGCCGACGGTCCACCTCGGGCAGGCTCGCCGCGGCGTACATGAGGCAGCGGCTGTCTTCGCAGAAGCTCAGGCCGACGAGGTGCGCCGCTTGGTGGGTGGCCTCGCCGTGGAGCCGGCGCTTGAGCACGTCACCTTCGCCGCGCAGGCGGAACAGCGACACCAGCGCCACCTTCGACTCGCGGTCTGCTTCCCCGAAGACGAACGGCGTGTCGGGCACGAAGAGGTCCACGTCGCAGACGCCGAGCACCCACGGGACGCCGGGCTCCTTGAGCGTCAGCACCCGGCGCATCACCGAGCTGCTGTGGTACTGCGAGCGGTCCTTGTTGAAGGCGTACTGCGGCGTCGGCATCGACGCCTTGCCCACGAAGCAGGTGACGCCCAGCACCGACTGCAGCGGCGCTTCCAGCTCCTTGAGCGTGTTCGCCGTCACTCCGCCGACGGACACCAGCTGCAGCTCTCGAAACGGCATTTAGGTCTTCCCCCTGCCGTGATGCGTCGTGCGAGAGAAGTGTAGGCCGGGGCTTCAAGCCAGGACCAACGCTTTTTTCCCCGCGACGGAGTGCGCCTGAGTCCTACCGGATCAGCCGCGCGGCGCCTGGTGGGAGCGCGACCCACCGAGCGGACACCTGCCGTCGTTGTCGGTACGGTCAGCGCACGCCGCCCTCGCCGTCGTCGGGCCCCCCATGAGCTGGAAGCAGACCCTCGAGAAGGTTGGTGAAGCCCACTACGTGCTGCCGCGGCGCAAGACCATGCGCTGCGAAGCGCACCTCTTCCTGTCCGAAGCGCTCCTGTTCGGGGAAGGCGTGGGCGACGGCGAGAAGGAAGGGGGCGTCGAAGAGGCGGTGTTCGGCCAGGTCGTCAACGCCTGCAGCTTCCCCGGCGCCACCCGCGTGGTGCTGACGCCGGACTGCCACGTCGGCTACGGCGTGCCGATTGGCACCGCCATCGAGACGCAGGGGGTGCTGCTCCCGACGGCCGCCGGCTACGACATTGGCTGCGGCATGGTGCAGCTGGAGACGAGCCTCACCGAGGCGCAGGTGGCCGACGTCGGCAAGCGCCGCCGGTGGATTGAAGAGGTCGTCCGTCGCATCGGCGTGGGGGTCGGTCAGTCGTCGGGCAAGAAGGTCAGCTCCAAGCTGCTGCCCGAAGTCCTGCGGCACGGCGCCAAGGCGCTGGGCCGAGGCCACGACGTCGCCGAGCGCGCCTGCATTCCCGTGGACGACGACCGCGTCGACGTGCCCAAGCGGGCCTGGGAGAAGCGAGATCAGCTCGGGAGCCTGGGCGGCGGCAACCACTTCTGCGAGATGCAGGTGGATCAGCACGGCAAGGTCTGGGTGATGCTGCACACCGGCAGCCGCGGGCTGGGCTGGAACATTGCCAAGGACTTCTTCGTGCGCGGCGCCGAAGCGCTGGGGCTGCCCACGCGCAGCGAAGACAGCGTGTGGCTGGACGCGGGCTCGAGCCTGGGCCGCGCGTACTGGAACCTCCACAACATGGCCGCGAACTTCGCCATCGCCAACCGGCTGCTCATTGGCGACGCCGTGTGCGAGGCCGTCGAGCTCGTCTTCGGCGGCCAGGCCCGCGTGTACTACGAGATTTCGCACAACCTCATCCAAGAGGAAGGCGGGCGCTTCGTGGCGCGCAAGGGTGCGACGCGGGCGTTTCCCAAGGCGCACCCCGCGCTCGAAGGCACGGCCTGGGAAGCCACCGGCCACCCCATTCTCATTCCGGGCTCCATGGAGACGGGCAGCGCGATTCTGTTCGCCGAAGCGGGCGCCGAGGCGTCGCTCTACTCGGTGAACCATGGCAGCGGCCGGCGGCTGTCACGCACCCAGGCCAAGCGCGTGCTCGACCAGCGCGAGACCGACGCGCGCATGGCGAAGAAGGGCATCGTGCTCAACTCCCGGGCGACGCCGCTCGACGAGTCGGGGCCCTGTTACAAGGACCTCGACGCGGTGCTCGGCGCCGTCGAAGCCGCCGGGCTGGCGCGGGTGGACGCGCGGCTCCGGCCGCTGGCCTGCATCAAGGGAAACGACTGACGGGTGACGCCCGCTGGCCCGTCAAGGCCCGCGGCGCGTACCCAACCTCCGTGCGCGCACTCGGTCGCACAGCGCGAAACGTTGGCGCTCGCGACTACGCTCTGCCGCGCGCGCTGCAGGAATTCGCTCGGCCTGCACGCGCGACGGGAGTGGGTGTGTCGCAGTGGGAAGCAGCGTTGGTGAGCGAGCCCCTTCGGCGCGACGACCCGCGCGCCTGGAGGCGGACGCCGCTGGCCTTGGTGCACGTCTCGGCAGACGGCGTCGTCAGCGCCACCGAGCGGGGCCGTGAGGCGTTGGCGCTGCCAGCAGAGCTGCACCGCGACGTGCTCGAGCCGGGGGTGCTGGCCTGGTTGGACCCCACGCTGACGCCCAGCCCGCTGACGCGCCGCGCCTTCCCCGTCACCGCGCGCTGCCGCCAGGTCGAAGACGGCTGGCTCGTGGTGGTCGACGAGCCGGCCAGCGCACAGGCCGAGTTCTTCGGTGTGCTGGGCGAGGCGACGCTGCTGCTCGACGAGGGGCTGCAGTGGGTCCTCGAAGCCAACCCGCAGGCGGAGCGGCTGCTCGAGCTGCGCGCGGGTGAGCTGCGCTGCACGGCGCCGCCGTCCTTGCTCGAGGGCCTGCGCCGAGGCGAGGGGTCGGTGGTGCCGTGGCGCGCCAGCGACGGGACGACGCGCCTGTTGGAGCTGCGCGTGGGCCCGCCCGCGCCGCTG
>JALHOS010000421.1 GCA_022842905.1 Myxococcaceae bacterium
CCCCCACGCCGGGCGCTTCACGTCGGCCCGCGCGCAGGTGGACGCCGCGGCCGGGCGGCTGGCCGCCGAGCTGCTCGCGTTGCGCGACGGCGCCAACCCCCTGGGCATCGAAGAGCAGGACCTCCCGCTCTACATGTTGGGCGGGGCCATGACGCCCAGCGCCCGCTTCAGCGCGGTGTCCGACTACCTGCTCGGCAGTCCCCAGGCGCGGGGCTGGGCGGCGGCCCAAGTGAACACGGCGGCGACGGCCCTGACGACGGCGCGGGACCAGTGGCGGCTGCAGCAGGACCGGAAGCTGGCCCAGGACTTGGTGGGCGTGGCCCGCAGCGACCGAGAAGCGGAGCTGCGGCAGGCCTACGGCGAGAAGATTCTGGCGGCCTGCGGCGCGATGCCCGGCGTCACCGCCGCGAACGCGCTCGAGCAGCCCGTCGACGTCAACACCTGCTACCTGCGCAGCGACCAGCCGGCCTGCGTCTTCGACGAAACGGCGTACCTGCGCGCGCTCACGCAGGACGACGTCAACCTGCAGTTCTGCCAGGGCCGCGAGCTCAAGCGCCTGGCGCCGTGGGTGCGCTTCGTCTCGCCGCCGCTGGAGACGATGGCGCTGGCCGGCTGCTCGAGCCTCACGCTCCTCAGCGAGCCGTGCGCGGAGCCGGGCGCCAACGGCACCTGCTTCCGCGTGCGCTGCCTGACGCCCGGCGGGCAGACGGTGACGGACCGGCTGCGCCCCGGGAGCCTCACCACGCTGACCGGCGTGCAGGAGCTGACGCCCGAGGTGTCCCAGGTGGCCTCGCGCACCTGCCAGGCCCGCTTCCCGGCGGCGCGCCCGACGCTGCCCAGCTACGACGCGGTGACGAAGACGGCGCTCGACAACGGCGCCTGCTACCGCGGCGCGCTCGGAGAGCGGGCGCTGGGCCTGCGGGCGCTCGGGCGCAGCATGGAGACGGCGCGGGCGCAGTTCGACGAGAAGTTCGAGGCGTACGACCTGGCCATGGACGGCTGCAAGCTGCTCGCCGAGCGCAACGGCGCGGCGTCAGGTGTGGGCGCGGCGGCCCTCGCCGCGCTGCAGGCGCTCGAGGTGTTCAAGTTCGGCGTCGACGCGGCCGCGGGCATCGCCCAGAGCGGCATCGACTGCGCGTCGTCCGCCTCGGGGGACTGGTGGGGCGGCCCGTCGGCGACCGGCTGCAGCGCCGCGGTGGTGAAGCTGGGGCTCGAGACCGTGTCCAACGCGACGGACCTGGCCATCAGCACGCTCGAGCGCAGCACGGCGCTCGTCATCGATTCCATCGACCGGGCCACGGCGAACGAGCTGTGCTTCAACGACGCGCAGGTGGACCTGGTGGGCGTGCGCAGCACCGGCATGGCCTTCGACGCGGCCGTCAAGGACAGCCAAGCCGCGCTGGCGCAGATGCAGCTGGCCAAGGAAGACCTCCAGGCCCTCATCGACGAAGGGCGCGCGGCCCTCGTCGCCGCGGGCACCTTCAGCCGCCCCACGGTCGGCTACGAGCTGTGGGTGCAGGACGACGTGCGCGCGTACGCCCGCGCGTTCCGCCTGGCGCGCCGCTCGCTCTACCTGGCCGCGCGCGCCGTCGAATACGAGACGCAGGCGTCGCTGGTCGTCCGCGGCGAGGTGCTGCGCGCGACGACGCCCAGCGAGCTGGACGCGGCGCTGCAGCAGCTCTTCACCCAGGTGGGGTCGCGGCAGGTGAACGGCCGCAGCCCGTCTGGGCTCAAGGCCGTCTTGAGCTTCAGGGACGACGTGCTGCAGCTGGCCGACCAGGCCCAGCTCTACCCCGGCACCCACCGGCTGAGCAGCGCGCAGCGCCTGGCCGCGGTGCTCAAGGCGCCGCAGTACCAGCTGCGCGACGAGAGCGGCGTGTACGTGGGCCAGCGCATTCCCTTCGACGTGGCGCCGCTCGGCTCACTGCGGCTGGGCAAGACGAACGGCGTCCCGCTGTTGACGGCGCTGTCTTGCGCGGAGCGGGTCTGGAGCGTCAACGCCACCATTCACGGGACCAACGTGTGGGTGGGCCCGCAGACCTTCGCCGACCTCACGTTGCTCAAGAGCAACAGCTTCTACAGTCAGTCCTGCAGCGTCACGACGGGTGAAGGGCGGTTCCAGGCAGCCTCCGTGCGGCCGGCGCGCAACCTCTTCCGGGAACCGGACTTCGAACCGGGCTCGGCGCCGCGGGCGCTGCCCGGCGACGCGAACACCCAGTACACGCCGGCGCGCATTCAGGCGGCCTTCAACGTGCCCCGCGTCACCTTCGAGACGGACCAGTACATGAACGGCCAGACGGCGGAGCTCGCCGCGCGCGGGCTGTACGGCGGGTACGCGCTCTTCATTCCGGCGTCGTCCATCAGCTTCGATGGTGGCGTGGGGCTCGACCTGGACGCCATCGACGACATCTTGCTGCGCTTCGACACGGTGTCCGTGGCGCGCTGAGGGCCGGCGCCGCCGACGAGCGTGCCCGCCTTCTTCGCCCTCCGGCGCGCCCGTCAGGCACAATGCGGCTCGCCGTGTCCGCCGCCGTCGTCGCCGAAGGGTTGGTGAAGGACTACCCGCGCTGGCGTGGGCCGGCGCAGCGCGCGCTGCACGGCCTGTCGTTGTCGATTCCGTCCGGAGCGGCCTTCGGCCTCATCGGTCCCAACGGCGCGGGGAAGACGAGCTTCATCAAGCTGGTGCTGGGCGTCTCGCGGCCGACGTTGGGCACGCTGACGGTGCTCGGCGGCTCTCCGGAAGACGTCTCGGTGCGCGCCCGCATTGGCTACCTGCCCGAGCGGCTGCACCTGCCCAGCGCCCGCACCGCGCGCTCGTTCCTGTCGTCCGTCGCTTCACTCAAGCGGCTGACCGTGCCCAGGGCGGAGCTCGAAGCGCTGCTCGAGCGCGTGGGCTTGGGCGGCGTCACCCAGCGCATCGGCACGTATTCGAAGGGCATGCGGCAGCGGCTGGGCTTGGCCGCGGCGCTGCTGGGCAAGCCGGAGCTGTTGGTGCTGGACGAGCCGACCGACGGCATCGACCCCTTGGGCCGGGTGGACGTGCGGCACCTGCTGTTGGAAGAGCACCGGCGCGGGGCGACGTTGCTGCTGAACTCACACCTCTTGTCGGAGACGGAGCGGGTGTGCGACCGCGTCGGCGTGCTGGTGCACGGGCGGCTGCGCAGCGAAGGCACGTTGAACGCGCTCAAGGCGCAGGCGCGGTCCTGGCGGGTCCGCTTCTCCGGCGCGGTCGACGCGGTGGCGCTCGGGGCGCTGGGCTTTCGGCCCGAAGGGGCCCACTTCCACTTCGACGGGCCCAGTGAGGTGGCGCTCAACCAAGCGCTCGACCAGGCCCGCACGTCGGGGGCGCTGCTGGTGGAATTGAGCCCGTCCGGCGTGGACCTGGAGTCGGTGCTCTTCGGCAGCGTGGAGGGCGCGGCCGCGTGAGCCAGCTCTTCCGCGTCATGGTGGACCTGTGGCTCGAGACGCTGCACCGGCGCTGGGTGTTGGCGCTCTTCGGCGGCACGACGTTGGTGCTGGCCGTCGTGGCGGTGTCGCTGCAGCTCGACGCGGTGGACGGCGCCATCGCCGGCTCGCGGCTGTTCGGCAAGCTGCTGTCCGACGACATCGTCAGCACCGACCGCGCGCTCGCGCCCGTGTACCGCGCGTTCGTCTACGTGAGCGTGTACGTGGGAGGGCTGGCCCTGGCGGCGTCGCTCGCCGACGTGGCGCCGGAGCTGCTCGCGCCGGGCCGCATCGAGCACCTCCTGTCGCTGCCCGTCGCGCGCTGGCAGCTCCTGTTCGGCACGTACTTCGGCGTGGTGCTGCTGGGGCTGGCGGGGAGCCTGTACGGCGGCGTGGGGCTGCTGGTGGTGCTGGGCGTGAAGACGGGGGAGTGGAACTGGCAGCTGCTGCTCGGCGTGGGCCTGGGCTGGCTGGGCTTCTGCGTGCTGTACGCGGCCATGGTGTGCGCGGCCTTCTTCGTGCGGAGCGCGGCGGCGGCGACGTTCGCGGCGCTGGGCACATTGGTGCTGGGGCTGCTGGCCAGCGCGCGGGAAGCCTTCGCCCAGCTCTTCGACGAGGGGCTGGGCCGCACGGTGGTGCAGTGGGGGCTGGTGCCGTTCCCTCGGCTCGCGACGCTCGCGACGACGGCGGCCGACTACGCGGCGGGGCAGCGGCTGGACGTGCAGGCGACGCTGACGTTGTGCGCGGGGAGTGGGCTGTTCGTGGCGGCGCTGCTCGCGGTGGCGGCGTACCGCTTCGAGCGGCTGGATTTCTAGGGGGCGGCGCTTTGACGACCGCCTGAGACTGTGCGAGCCAGCGGGTCTTATGCCCACGACTTCGCCCACCACCATCGACGTCATCGAGCTGTTGGCCGGCCGCCTCACCGCAGCGCAGATCGCCTCGAAGCACGGCGTGACGGAGCGGGAGGTGCTGGTGTGGCGGGCGGCCTACGTCGACGGGCTGCGGCACGCGGCGAGCGTTCCTTCACGCAAAGGCGCGGCGTGGGTCGTGGGTGTGTCGCTGCTCTTGGTCGGCGTCGTCGGCGCGTCGCGCACCGCCCTGGCGCAGTCGGGGTGCACGCAGACGCTGCCCGCGCCCCTCATCACGTTCTGTGCGGACGCTCCGGCGCACGCGAGTCAGGTCAACGCCAACTTCGGCCAGCTCGTCACCTGGGTGCAGCAGAAGGTGGGGACGGTGGGCTCCGCCGACGTCACGATGACTGGCGCGCTCAACCTTGGTGGCGCGCTCACCGTGGGCGGTGCGGTTTCTGCGCCGCGGTACGTGCTGCCGTACTCCAACTGGAACAGCGGCACGCCCGGCGCCGGTGGCGCCGCCATCGTCAACGACAACGTCGCGTTCGACGCGTTGATGATCGCCGGCAACGAGGTCGCGAGCCCAGGCACGCGGAAGATCAACCTCTATGACGACGTGTTCGTGAACCGGAACCTGGCGGTGCAGGGCACGCTGAGCGCGGCGTCGGTGACGAGCGCCACCGTCGTGCCGGGCACGGTGCTGGGCGGTGGGTCGAGCTTCTGCAATGGCAGCTCGTCGACGCTGCGCAGCTGCGGCCGCTTCGGCGTGGGCACCTGCGGCGCGGGTTGCGGCGCCATCACCTGCACCCGAGGCACCGCGACGAGCATTGCCCAGGGCGCTTGTTACAACCCGACCGACGGGCACGGCGGCTACTGCTACCACGTGCTGTGTATTCAGTGAGCCCTCGGGGGCGAGGACGAGTCAGCCCGGGGCGCTGAGGGGCTCCGAGTGGTCGCGGACGGTTGGTGCCCAGAGGTGCTGCACACGGATGAAGTGTCGCTCGTGCAGAGCGAGTTGATCCAATCTCGCCACGACACGGGAGCCGCTCGTTTGCGAGCGGAGTCTTGCGTCGTGCGAACCGTGTTCCCGCGTGTGCTGACCGTCCCGCACGCCCCTCCCACAACGCCGAGGAACCCCCGCGCCGTTCAAGATCCGCGCGTGCCGACGTGGCGTGTACGCTCGGCCCCGCTCGTGCCACGCCTTCCGCGCCCGCTCCCATGACACCTCCCGCTCGTCGCCGCGGCGTGGGCTGGCTCGTCCTCGCCCTCGTCTGCCTGCTGCTCGGCGCCTTCCTCATGCGCGGCACGGAGCCCGAGTCGAAGACGCCTCGCTCCGACGTGTCGCTCCCCAAGAAGCAGCGGGGCTTCGAGGCCACTCGCGCCGCGGAGCGCGCGACCTGGACACCGCCCGTCTCGCTGACCGATGCCGGCCTGCCCGCACCGCCGCCGCCCGCAGTGGATCCGCTCCTGCGCGCGCTGCCCGCCGACGTGAAGGACCTGGCCGTCGTGGTGGAGCTCAACGCCGTCCTCAACTCCGAGCTGGGGCAGTTGCTCACCGCTTGCCTCGCCGCGCGCGCGAGTCGAGGGCTGTCGGCGCTGCAAGACGCCGGCATCGACGTCTTCCGTGACTTCGATCGCGTCGGCATGACCGATGACGTGCTGCTCTTGACGGGCGACTTCCGCAACGCCGACTGGAAGCGCGTCATGCCCGTCGACGCCGAGCAGGACTGGGGGCCCAACGCGAAGCTGTCGGTCAGCCACCGGCGCGATGGGGGAGAGGACTACGTCGGCGTCTGGCGGCAGCAGGTGTTGGTCGCCGGCTCGGACCGCGAGCACGTCACCGCGGCGCTGGACCGGCTCGACGGGAAAGGCTCGGCCGGCACGGCGCTGCCAGCGAGCGAAGCCTACGGCGAGGTGTACGGCGTCATTCGCGGCCGCCAGCTCGCGGAGATGCTCGAGGGCGCGCCGGAGCTGTCCAGCCTGCTGAAGGACTCGAACGTGTCGCTGCGGCTGCACGCGGACGTCAGCCGAGACGTGGGCATGGTCGCGGACGTCGACGGGGCCGGGCAGCAGCTCGACGACCTGCGCAGGGCCCTGGCCGGCGCGCTGTCGGTGGCCCGCCTCAAGGCCAAGGCCGAGGGGAAGGACACGCAGGCGCAGGTGCTCGACTTGGCGAAGGTGCACGGGGCCGAAGGAGAGAGCTTTCGGCTCGAGGCCGGCTTGCCGTACGCGCTGCTCGAGGGGCCGCTGCGCGAGTGCGTCGAGCGCGAGCGCCGCCGCGACGGTGGGTGACGGCTGCGCCGCCCCCCGGCGCTCGAGGAGGACATCGCGCCGC
>JALHOS010000422.1 GCA_022842905.1 Myxococcaceae bacterium
CGCCGACGCCCGCCGAGCCGCCGACGCCTCCAGAACCGCCGATTCCCGCCGAGCCGTCGGCTCCCGACACCGACCCGCAGAACCCGACGCTCTCCGACGCGTTGAAACGGCACCGCGCGCTGGGGCCACACTCGGAATCCGCCGAGCAGCGAGCGACGAACTCACACGACGACGCGAGTCCAACAGCGAGCACCACGGGTATCCAACGAGTCGACCGCATCGAAGCGCGCGACTGTAGCCGGTGTTCGCTGGGGCTCCAGGCATGTCGCGTGCCTCAGTCAGTTTCTGGTTGTGGGTTCCGGAAACTCCTGCCGGTTTGTTCCGGAAATTACTGCCGGTGGTTGTAGCTGAAGTTCGCCCTCGAGATCTGCCTGGTCTACGTGCCGGCTGCGCACCGACGGCCCATCGAGTTTGAGCACGCGACCGCGCTCAAGGATGCGGTCGACGATGGCGTCGCCGAGGTCGTCGTCGTGCAGCACCCGGCCCCACTGCTTCATCGGCTTGTTCGTCGTGAAGAGCATCGAGCGCCGCTTGAGGTGCCGCTCGTTCACCACGTGGAAGAGCACGTTCGCGGCGTCGTCTCCGTACGCGAGGTAGCCGACTTCGTCGACGACGAGGACATGCGGGTGCACGTAGCCGGCGAGCACCTCACGCAGTCGCCCTTCCGCGCTCGCGCTCGAGAGTTCGTCGATCAGCGCCGCGGCGGTGACGAAGCGCGCCTCGAAGCCGAGCTGGATGGCGCGGTAGGCGATGGCGATGGCCAGGTGCGTCTTCCCGCGACCAGGCTTGCCGTGCAGCACGAGGTTCTGGCCCTGGGTGATGAAGTCCGGTGAGAGCATCGAGCCCAGCATCGACAGGCGCAGCGTCGACTGCAGGGTGAAGTCGTAGTCGTCGATCGTCTTCAAGAAGGGGAAGCCGGCATCGCGCGTCTTCCTGCGCAGACGCGTCTGCTGGCGGTGCGCGACTTCTTCACCGAAGAGGACCTCGAGCAGGTGCTGGTACGTCCAGTTCTCCTTCTCGGCCCGAGTGCAGACGTCCTTCCAGGCTCGGCGGGCGTTGGCCAGATGCAGCCGCTTGAAGACGGCGTCGAGCTCGACGGAGGGCTTCATTGCACCACCTCCTCGGTGTCGAAGTTCATGGAGGCAGCGCGCGCCTCGCGGAGCGCGTGGGCGACGTACTCGCAGCCGTAGGTCTGCCTGCCCGCCGCCTGAGTGATGGCCGCCCGGAGCGCGTCGTCGCCGTGGAGGGAGAGGAACTCATGCAAGACGTTGACGTCGCGCACCCACTGCTTCGGCCGGCGGTGGACCACCTCGGTGAGGTAGTCGACCGCGACAGGCCCGAGCGCGAAGAGGTGTTCGCGCTTGAGGTAGTTTCGTCCTCGCTGGCCGCTCGTCGCGGCGAGGGCTGCTGCACGGTGCTCAGGGAGAATGGAGACGCCGTTCTTCTCGTGCAGCCGTGCGTGCGTGACGTTGTGCCGCCCGACGACGAGCCGCACGGTGTCGACGCCCAGGTACATGGTCCCTGGGAGGCCCATCGTCTCGGGTGGCATCGAGTAGCGGCACGTCTCGTGCGTCACCATCCCCGTCGGCCCGACGTGCACGGGGAAGCGCAGCTCGAGGCCCTCGCCCTTCAGACGCAGCGGTCGAAGCCTCTTCTGCTCGTCTCGCTCCCACCGCACTCTCGGCACCTCGCCCGTCGCTCGTGACGGCCGCTCGTCATTCACGTCGCCGTGCCATGCAGCGAGCTGCTCCCGCACGTCACGCTCGTCCACGAAGCGTCGCTGCTTGAAGAAGCTGCCCTTCACCCAGCCGACGAGGTTCTCGACGGCGCCCTTCTGCTGCGGCTGGTAGGGCCAGCACAGCTCGACACCGACGCTCAGCTCCGACACCACCGGCAGGAAGGTCGAGTTCCACTTCGTCACCGTTCCATCCTTCTTCCACTCGATGGCCACCGTCTTCGGTCGATCGAAGACGGACAAGAGCGGCACCCCCCCGAAGGACTCGAAGTGCTGCACCAGCGCCCGGACGAGCGACTCGACGCGCTCATCCGGGACGATGGTGACGGCAATCATCCGCGAGTACTTCAGCCGTGAAGCGAAGAAGTGCACGCGCTTCACCGTCTCGTCGGTGAAGTGGACGTCCACCTGCCCGAAGTCGTGCTGGCTGAACTCGCCCGCGACGCCCTCGAAGCGGACCACGGGCCTGACGTCTTTCGGCCGCAGCTCACCGATGAGCTCGTAGAGCGCGCTCTTGCCTCCTCCGTACCCGTCCAGACGCACGCGTCGCAGGACCTCGAGCCCCTGCACGAGCGGCTCGGCCTGAAGCATCGCGAGCACCCTGTCTCGCCACGGCTCGACCTTCGATGGCCGGCCGATACCTCGACGCCCTCGCTCTACAGCGTCATCGAGCGACGTGATCGCCGGCTCGGCTTCGATGTCTCTGAGCGTGCGCTCACAGATTCCGAGCCGCTTACTCACGTCGCGCTGCGTGTGACCCGCTTCGCGCAACACCCTCGCGCTGTGACGCTTCGCCATGCTGTGCATCCCGTCCTTCTGCCGCGTTCGCCCGGCCTTGCGACCGGCGGGAATTTCCGGAACGGGACCGGAGAGAATTTTCGGAACTCACACTGGTGGCTGGCTCTCGCCTGCGAAGAGGTGCGGGATTCTCAAGCACGTTCCAGCAACGCTTGTGTGTTGAAGGGTGGCATTGCTTCCCACGGGTCCGCGCTGACACGTTGTCGCACCGAGAGAGGCGCGCCATGCTCGCTCGCCGAAGCACTCTTCGAGGGGGACCGTTTTGGCGAAAGGGGAACGACACGCCTCGAGTGTGCTGCTGGTCACGGGGCTGCTGCTTGGCTTCGCCCTTTCGAGCTTCCAGGTGGCGCGCGGGAAGCGCCTCAAAGGGAAGTTCGAGGCTGCGGTCGACGCCTACATGCGCGAGGATCACAATGGCTTCGCGGAGGCGCGCGCCGAAGCGGTCGCGCTTGGCTTGGACGTTCGCCGCGTCGCAGCGCTGCGCGCAGTGTGGACCGACGCTGGTCCTTGCACGGATGCCGAGTACGGCGTTCTTCAAGACGCGCTGCGTGACCGGCTCGATGAGGCGATGCGAGTGATTGGCTTGCTTGGCCTGGCGGAGTGTCACATTCGCGGGGAGCAGCCGCTGCAGGCCGTCACGCTCCTCAATGACTGGACAGCGCCGCCTCATTCGGTTCCGGAAACCACGGTCGTGGCCAGGCTTCGCGCAGCCAGCGCGGCGATCAACGCCACGAAGGCTCGTGAGGAGACGGAGAAGCGAGCGCGTGCTCAAGCAGCGGCGGAACAACGCGCAGCAGAGTCCGCTCTTCGAGAAGAGCTGCGACGAGCAGATCTCGAGAGGTCGCTGGAGTCCGCCATGGGCGCGCTTCAGACTGAGTTCGGCAAGGCCATCGAGGAGGCGCAGCGCGGCCTGTTGCTGGCCGGAGACGCGAGGCTCATGCTGATCGACAGGCTCGTCGCGCGATACGAGGGGGAAGTTCGGTTCCGACTCGACTCGGCAGTGCAGGCACTGAGGCTCGCGGTCGCTGCCAGCGCGATCGTCAGGGAGATGGAGGGCTACCTTGCTGACGCGAACCGGTATGGCGCCTACCGGGAGGTCCCACGCTGGGTAGCGCGCCGCGACCATGCGCGTGAGGACATCCTTCGGTCAATCGCGTTGGCGGAAGAGCAGCTGAGGACCGCCCGCGAGTTGATGCTCCGCTCCCCGGTCGTTGGGGCTCCTGCCCCTGCGGTCCCGGTCACCCAGTGGGGTTCGCAGTGAGCGCAAGCAGCCTCTGTCAGCTCCGGTGCGCGTCGTGTGGAAATACCCAGACCATCGAGCGGGCCAAGCTCCCGGCGCTTCCCTTTACTGCGCGCTGTCTCACGTGCAGCGTGCCCACGACGTTTACGCACCTGCCGGGAAGTGCGCCGGACGATGTCTCGGTGGATTCGCTCGGCTATCGCACGATCGAGTTCACCGCCGAGGCAGACGCGCCGCTGGAGCTCGCGAGTCCGGCCCGTGTGCAGGCGGAGGACGCTCCAGAGCTGGTGCCACCGCGCGCCGTTGAAATCGCCAGAGGCGACGAGGGTTCGCTGGCGCTGGCGCCGATCGAGCATGACCTCACGCTCATCGACAGGTTCGTTGCGGCTGACGATGCTGGCGTGTCGCAGGGGTTGACGCTGGCCATCGTCGTCGGTCTGGGACTCGCGGGCATTTCGGCGCTCATGCTGGGCGGCCGCGCGGCCAACGTGGCCCTACCGTACATCGGCGCGCGCGACATCGTCGTGCCGGCGTTCGCTTGGTACTTTGTGCCTCTCGTTCTTACGTCGATTCTGTTCGTGCAGTGGTTGCTCGGCACCCGTTGCGCGGGCAGCGTCCACGAGGCGGTGCTTGGGCTCGTCCGAGGCGTCGTCTCGCCGCTCACGGCTCCAGGCCACTTCGCGTGTGACACGGACGGGCGTCGCCAACTGCGTCGCATCTTCGTGCCGCTCTCGTTCGCCGTCTGGTCGCTCTTGAGCTCAGCTGCGTTCGCAGTGCGTGCCCGCTCGGCCTTTGCTTGCCTGATGTGGGCCGTTGCATGCTTCGCTGCGGGGCTCGTCCTGCTCCGACTCGCCGTCTCGTTCTTGCGGCTGGTGCATTTCCAGAGTGGGGCCGATGAGGAAGCCGTCGACTCCACGCCGCTCGGCGTCGTCTTCGAGACGCTACTCGCAGGGAGTTTCGGGGCGGTCCTGGGCTGCTTCTCGTAGCGTGGCCCGAGAGGCTGGCCCAGACGATGAGCATCGTCGCTTCGCGCGGCGCGGACAGCCTGTGAGTTCCCGCACTCTGCGACGAGACGTGGGAACGTCCACGAGTGACGATGGGGGCTGGCGCGGGCCGTGGCCTGGAAGTCGTCCTTGACGGGCTGCAAGCCAGCGAGCAAGGAATGCACTCTCGTTCCAGCCGCCGCCAAGAGGGAGCAGGCGTCGTCCGACGGTGGCCCTCCGGGGGGTCGCGCAGGCCTTGCGCGCGCGCCACCCCACTGGCCATGTCGCACGCGGCGCGGAGCGTGCAACATGGCGCCCGCCATGACCTCACGCATCGACGTGTCACGAATTCGACGCATCGCGATCAACACCGGCGGCGGCGACGCGCCCGGCCTCAACGCCGTCATCCGCGCGGCGACGTTGGCGGCCCTGGCGCGCGGCTGGGAAGTGCTCGGCATTCGCCACGGCTACCGCGGGCTGCTCGACGGCGCGGACCCGAAGGACCTCATCCCGCTCGACGCCGACGCCGTGCGCGGCATCACCCACCGCGGCGGTTCCATTCTCGGCACGGCCAACAAGGGCAACCCGTTCGAGTTCCCCGTGCCGCAGCCCGACGGCACCGTGCTGGCGACGGACCGGTCCGACGAGGTGCTGCGGAACTTCCGGGCCCACGGCCTCGACGCACTCGTCTGCATCGGCGGCGACGGCTCGCTCCGCATCGCCCACCGCTTCGTCGAGAAGGGCATGCCCATCGTCGGGGTGCCCAAGACCATCGACAACGACTTGTCGGGCACCGTCATCACCTTCGGCTTCGACACCGCCGTCAGCACCGCCACCGAGGCCATCGACCGGCTGCACTCCACCGCCGAGTCGCACGAGCGCGTCATGGTGGTGGAGCTGATGGGCCGCTACGCCGGGTGGATCGCGCTCAACGCCGGCATCGCCGGCGGCGCGGACGTCATCTTGCTGCCCGAGATTCCGTACGACCTCGAGAAGGTGGCGGACAAGGTGCGTCGCCGCGAGGCCGCGGGGCGACACTTCTCCATCGTCGTCGTGGCCGAAGGCGCCAAGCCGGTGGGCGGCGGGCTCACCACACAAGGCCCCAAGGAAGTCGGCCGCGAGGTGTTGCTCGGCGGCGTCGGCCAGCTCGTCGCGACGGAGATCGCGCGGCGCACCGGCAAGGAGACGCGCAGCTTGGTGCTCGGCCACCTCCAGCGCGGCGGTTCGCCCACGTCCTTCGACCGCCTGCTGGGTCTGCGCTTCGGCGCCGCCGCCATTCGCGCGCTCGAGGCGGGGGAAGTGAACGTCATGGTGGCGCTGACGCCGCCGACGGTGAAGACGGTGCCCATCGGCGTCGCGCTCGAGCGGCTCAAGGTGGTGACGACCAGCTGCGACACCGTGCTGACGGCGCGCTCGTTGGGGATTTGCCTGGGGGACTAGGCTGCGGCGCCACATGTTCGCCACCGCCAAGCTGCTCGCTTCCCTGGACGCGCTCCCGTTTGGTGGCCGAGCGAAGGCCGTCGCGCTCTGGGCCCGGTCGGCGAAGCCGGCGGACGTCGAGGCGGTGCTCGGCAAGCTGTCCGACTCGAGCGAGGCCTTCGAACGCTGCCTGGCCGTCACCGTCGCCGCGCTCACGCAGCGCTGGCCGGTGGTGCTCGGTGCGCTCGGCGACGCGTCGCTGTGGGTTCGCCGGACGGCCCTGGGCTGCGCGGCGGAGGCGACGGTGGAGCCGCAGCTCCTCATCGACGCCGTCCTCGCCGCCCCCACGGGCACTCGCAAGGAGTTCGCCGTTGCCGTCCAGCGCGCGGGGCGGCCGGCGCTCGCGAGGGCCCTCGCCGAGGCGCTCCTGTCGCGCGGGGACTTCGCCGCGGCG
>JALHOS010000423.1 GCA_022842905.1 Myxococcaceae bacterium
GCCCTTCGACGCGTTGCTGACGCGGGGTGACGTGGCGTGGCTGGGCGCGGCGCGGGTGCTCGCGGCCTTCGAGCTGGCGCGCCGCGCGGCGCACGGGAAGGAGCGACGACCCAAGCTCTCGACGCCCCACGCCATCGCCGAGCACATGGCGCCCAAGCTCGCGGGGCTGCGCCGCGAGGAGATGTACGCGCTGTGCTTCTCGCCGCGAAACGTGCTGCTGCGCGAGGTGCTGGTGGGCTCCGGAACGACGGACAGCTGCGTCGTCGACCCACGTGAAGTGCTCGCCCCGGCGCTGTCCGCCCGCGCGGCGGCGCTGGTGCTCGTGCACAACCACCCGTCGGGCGACCCGCACCCCTCGGACGCGGACGTCACGCTGACGCTGCAGCTGCGCGACGCGGCGCGGCTGCTCAGCGTGCGCTTGTTGGACCACGTCATCATCGGCGCGGCGGGCCGGCTTTCCTCACTGGCGGCGCTGGGCTTGCTCTGAACGGCTGTTGACGAGCGTGGGGGAGTGCGATCTATGCGCGCGGTGCCGGTGGAGCTGACGAACGAAGCGCTGGAAGACGGGCTCAGGCGCCACTTTGGGCTTCAGTCCTTCCGACCAGGCCAGGCCGACGTCATTCAGTCCGTGCTGTCCGGGCGCAACACCGTGGTGGTGATGCCGACGGGCGCGGGGAAGAGCCTGTGCTACCAGCTGCCGGCGCTGCTGCTCGACGGCGTGACGGTCGTCGTCTCGCCGCTCATCGCGCTCATGCAGGATCAGGTCGACGCGCTCCAGGCCAAGGGCATCAGCGCGACCTTCATCAACTCGACGTTGTCCGACGCCGAGCGGCAGGACCGGCAGCGGCGGCTGCGCCAAGGGGAATACAAGCTCGTCTACGTCGCGCCGGAGCGCTTCCGCAGTGAAGCCTTCGTCAGCGCGCTGCTCGACGCGAAGGTCGCCCTGTACGCGATCGACGAAGCGCACTGCATTTCGCAGTGGGGGCACGACTTTCGGCCGGACTACGCGCAGCTCGGGCAGGTCCGCAAGCGGCTGCGGCCGCCGCGCACCGTGGCGCTCACCGCGACGGCCACGCCGGAGGTCCGCGACGACATCACCCGGCAGCTGCTGCTCAAGGACCCCAACGTCTACGTGGCCGGCTTCGATCGCCCGAACCTCTTCTTGGAAGTGCTGTCGGTCAGCGGCGACGACGACAAGCGCCGCGCGGTGCAAGCGCTGGCGCCGTTGGGCTCCGGCGTCGTGTACTGCTCGACGCGCAAGCAGGCCGAGTCGCTGCACGCGCACCTCGAGCAGCAGCGCGTACCGGCCGTTCTGTACCACGCGGGCCTGGACGACGATGAACGCCGCCGCGCGCAGGAAGCGTTCATGACCACCGCGGGCTCGGTCGCCGTCGCGACGAACGCGTTCGGCATGGGCATCGACAAGCCGGACATTCGCTTCGTGGCGCACGCCGGCATCCCCCGCGCGGTCGAGGCGTACTACCAGGAGATCGGCCGCGCCGGCCGCGACGGCCAGCCCGCCCGCGTGGTGCTGCTCTTCAACCACGCCGACGTCTTCACGCAGGAACGCCTCATTCAGTCGAACCACCCGGCGGAGCCTCTGCTGCGCGACCTGTGGGAGGTGCTGCGCGGCGTGGAAAGCTTCGATCGCGGCGTGAGTACGCTCGCCGCGCAGCTGGGCTCCAGCGAGTTCGAGGTCAGCGCCGCGCTCAAGATCCTCGAGCGCGAGGGAGCGCTCAGCCGTGGGCAGCGGGGCGAAGGGCGCTACACGCTCATGCTCAAGGAAGGCAGCGCCAGCTACCACCCGCGCTCGGCAGAGGCGCGGGCCCTGCTGTCGGCGCTGGTGACGAGCCAGGCGCCCAAGGTCCGCTGGAGCACCGCGCTGTCGCTGGTGGCGCGGCGGGCGGGGCTGTCCGAAGACGTGGCCCGTCACGCGCTGGCGTTGCTCGAGCGCGCCGATGTCGTCGAGGTGCAGCGGCCCTTCGCCGGCCGCGGCATCACCCCGCTCAAGCAGGTGCCGTTTCACGAGCTGGGCATCAACCTCGAGCGGGTGCGCGCGCAGGAGCGAACGCAGCTGCTCCTGCTCAAGCGCATGACGGACTACGCGTACGCCAAGCGCTGCCGGCGGGCCTACGTGCTGCGCTACTTCGGTGAAGTCGGCGCCGTCGGTTCCGACTGCGGGGCGTGCGACGTGTGCGCGGGCGCGCGGACGACGCTGCCGGCCGCCTCACGCGCGGCGCGGCCGGTGGGTCCTTTGTCGCCGGAGCGGTACAGCGCGCTGGCGGCCGAAGAGCTCAAGCGGTTCCGCCGCGGGCTGGCCGTGGACCTGGGTGTGCCGCCGTTCATCATCTTCAACGACGCCACGCTCTACGGCTTGGCGGCGGCGCTGCCGAGCAGCCGCGCCGAGTTCCTGTCGGTGAAGGGCACCGGCGAGTCGCGCTGGGAACGGTTCGGGGCCCAGGTGGTCCAGGTGTGCATGCTCGCGCGCGCGGCCGGAGACGTGCCCCAAGCCGTGCCGGTGGCTGCCGGGCGCCGCCGCCGCTGAACGGAAGCCAGCGGAGCCGACGGGCTGGCTGGGCGTGGGTGGACCCACCCCGCCGACGCTGACCGCCCTGAAACGAGAGCCAACGCTTGTCGATCTGCGGTCGTGGCCGTGGGTCACGCTTTGCACTGTCAGCGCTGCGGCTTTGGAGGTGGCGACCATGGCGGTGCGGACACAGGCGGTACAGGTCGTGGTCGGCGAGCGGGTGCTGGAAGAGCGGCGCGCGTGGCTGTGGCGGGCGAAGCGCTCGGCGCTGCTCCTGGGCGTCTCCGTCGACTTCTTGGCGGACGTCGCGGCGGAGCTCGAGGCCGCGGTCAAGCGCGGGGTGCGGGTGACGGCGATCATCACCAGCCGGTCCGTCCCCAAGCCCAGTCAGCAGGTGCTCAGCCGGCTCTCGCGCGCCGGCGTCAACGTGGGCTCGCTCGAGACGGCCTTCACGGCGATCGTCGTGGACCAGAGCGACGTGCTCGTCCTGGGCGCGGAGCGCCTCGCTCCCTTTCTCCCCACGCTGGCCATTGGGCTTCGCGGGCGCAGCCCTTTGGCCAAGCAGGTGCGGCTCTACACGGAGCGTTGCCTGGCGGCGGTCGACGGCGGGGAAGGGTGAGGCCGCGCCGCGCTCTTCAGTCCGGCTCCACGCGGCGGCTGGTCAGCTTGGCGAGGCCCCACATGAGCGCGCCCACGGACAGGCCGATCGCGAAGATCATGCCCACCGTCACCAACCCGTAGATCGCCCGCACGTGCCAGACGTCGACGCGGTCGTGGACGAAGGCCAGCCGCAGGGGCTCGAGCAGACCCACCACGTCGAGCAGGCGCGCGGGGAACGCCTCCATGGCGTCCACCATGTAGTCGGCCCAGCGCGGGCTGAAGAGCCGCCGCGCCGCTTCCACGCAGGCGCCCACGGCCAGGTACACACACGAGAGGATCGTGGCGTTGGCCAGGCTGATGCGGAAGAAGGGAACGTGCATGCCCGCGCGCTACTTCCTGAGCTGCTTGCGCAGCGCGAGCGCGGCCTTCTTCGCGCGGAGCAGATCGCCGTCGTTCTGGCTGGTGGCCAGCACGGCCTCGTACTGCGTCAGCGCGTCGGGCAGCTTGTCGCGGCCCTGGCGCAGGTAGAGGTCCGCCAGGGTCGCATGGAGCGTCGACCAGCCTTGATCCAGCTGTGACGCCTTCACCAGCGCTTCGACGTACTTGTCGTCGGCCTTCTGCCGGCGGGCGACCTCGGCCACGGCGAACCACGCGGTCGCGGACGTCGGGGCAGTCTGAATCGCTTCCTCGGCGACCTCGCGGGCGCGCTTGAAGTCGCGCTCCTCGAGCATGACGCGGGCGTGCACCCCCAGCGCGTGCGCACGCTCGAAGGCGGTCGACGCCTGCTTCACCAGCTCGTCCACTTCCTCACGCGGCGTGGTCTTCCCCGCGCCCTTCGGCAGCGGCTTGGCGAAGTGTGGACCGAGCCGGCCGCAGTGAGACTTGGCGTCTTCACGCACGGCGGCCTTGTACGCCTCGACCGACATGTCCGGGTTGCCTTGCCGCACGAAGGCGTTGCCGATCTCACAGAACGTCTCGGCGTCCTTCGGGTTGAGCTTGTTGGCGCGCTCCAGCGCCGCGAACGCCCCGCGCGAGTCACCCTTGGCGAACAGCGCGCGGGCGCGAATGCGGAACGCCTCGGGGTCGGCGCTGTCCTTGGTGGCTTTTTGGCTCGCGGTGTCGGCGTCGGCGGTGCGGCCCATCTCCAGGGCGACGAGCGCGGCGTCGCGCCAGGCCAACTCCAAGGTTGGGTTGTCGGCCACCCACGCCTCGACCGTCTTCTGCGCGTCGGCCCAGCGCCCGAGCGCCAGCTGCGTGCGCGTCAACAGGTGGCGGGCGGGCGCGTGGCTGCCGTTGCGCTCGACGGCGCGCTGCAAGGGCTCGATCGCCAGCTCGGTGGACACGCCCGCATGGAGCAGCAGCTCGCCGAGCGCCGCGTTGCCCTCGTAGTCGAACGGATCCTTCGACGCCTCTTCGAGGTACTTGCGCGCCTTGTCCAGCGAGCCGCGCTGCATGAGCACCCGGGCCAGCGCCACCTGCACCGCCGCCTTGTGCCGCTTGGTGCGCCCCAGCAAGGCCTCGAGCGTGGCCACGGCCTTCTCCGGCGACTCTTCCTGCGCGTCGGCCAGCGACAAGTAGACGACGGCTTCGGGCGGGAAGCGTTCTTTGCCGTCCTTGTCCTTCACCTTGGTGCGCAGCAGCTCTGAGCGTGCGCGCTTGGCGTCGCCCAAGTGCACCGCCGCGATGCCGCGGACCAAGGCCACCTTGCGCGCGTCGGGTTCGGGCTTGAGCCGCTCGAGCAGCTCCTTTTCGCGGCTGCGGGCGAGCAGCACCCGCCCCAGCCCTTCCTTCGCGCTCTCGAGGTTGGGCTCTTGTTTGATCGCGTCTTCGTAGGCGGCCTGGGCGGCGTCCATCTTCCCGGCGCGGCGCTGCGCTTCACCCAGCGCCATGGTGAATTCGAAGCCGAGGAGCGGGAAGGCCTTGTGGCCTTCGGTCAGCTGGGCGAGCGCCTCGGCGTGGCGCCCGTTGGCGGAGAGGACACGGCCGGCGGTGAGCGCGGCGCGGCCCTGCAGCGCTTCGGGGATGGTGGCGTTGCCCTTGAGCGCTTCGAAGTCCGAGAGCGACTGGGCGACGTCCTTGTTCAGCTCCAGCCGCGCTTCGGCCAGCCCGACGACCCGACCGGGGTGGAACTTGGACAGCTGCTCCGCCGCGCCGCCGAGCAGCTCCGCCGCCTGCTCGTGGTTTTCGAACGCCAAGTAGTAGTCGCCGAGCGCGACCATGGCCCGCACCGAGCGCGGGTTGAGATCGACCGCGCGCTTGAGGTGCTTGAAGGCGTCTTCGTACTTCTTGTCGGCCAGGTAGATGCGGCCGGCCTCGGTGTGCAGCTCGGCGCGGTTGGGCTGGGGCGCGCCACCTTCGGCGTCTTCGAGCGGCGTGGACAACAGCTTCTGGCGCAGCGCCTGGGCGGCGTTCGGCTCCGCCAACAGGAAGTCGACCAGGGTGGTGGTGTTGGCGCGGTCCTCGCGCACCTTGGGCCGCTCGAGCAGCGCCTGCGCGGCCTGCTTGTGCGCGGCCTGGCGGCCGTGGTCCGCGAACAGGTACGCGTACGCGAGCGCCTTCATGCCGGCCGCCTCGGTGCTGCGCTCGTCCATGTTGAGGGCGATGTCGTAGCTGCCGAGCGCCAGCTCGAGCTGTTCTTTGGTGTCGGCGGCGACGGCGGCCGCGCCCTTGGCCAACGCCTGCGACAGGCTCTGCCCTTGGTTCTTGTGGCGGGTGTACAGGTAGCTGCCGCCCAGCCCTCCGGCGATGACGAGCACCGCCGCGGCCAGGCCGAGCTTGAGCCCGTGCCGCGCCAGGAAAGACTGTTCCTTCGTGTTGGCTTCGAGCTTCTTGCGCAGCTCCTGCTCGTACTCGCGGGCGATGGACTCCGTCGCTTGGGGGGAGAAGTCGGTGCGCTGGGCGGCCGCGGCGGCCGGCGCCGCGGGGGCGTCTTCTTCCGGGAGCTCGGCGAGCAGCGGCACGCGCCCGTCGGCCGACAGCCGCGGCGGCTGGGGAGCCGGGGGCACGCCCGCCAGCAAGGCGTCCGGCAGCGGCATCTGACTGGTGGGGATCTCGTTCTGGGCCGACGGCTCGTCGGGCACCGACGCCAAGGACCGAGCGCTGTCCGACGGGCGCGCGGCGGGCGCCGGGGCGGCGGGGCTGGGGGTGAGCACCGGCACCGGCATGGGGTTCTGCCCCGTGGGCACCTGCGCCAGCGCGCTGAAGGTCGACGTGAGCCCCCGCAGAATGTCGTCGGTGCCGACGCCGCCGCCGAGGGCTTCGAACGGATCCGCCGCCGGCTTGGGCGGCTGCTGAGGCGCGAGCACCGGGATCCCCGGCCGGGAGGGGCGCGGGGCGGCTGCCGGCTCAGCGGCCGTCGCCGGCTGCGGGGCGGCCACGACGGGGACGACCGGCTTCGTCGCTTC
>JALHOS010000424.1 GCA_022842905.1 Myxococcaceae bacterium
CGCAGCGGGCGCGGGAGGCACAGCGGGCGCGGGAGGCACAGCGGGCGCGGGAGGCGCAGCGGGCGCGGGAGGCACAGCGGGCGCGGGAGGCACAGCGGGCGCGGGAGGCACAGCGGGCTCTGGTGGAGGAGCCGGAGTTGGTGGAGCTGCGGGTTCCGGTGGCGCTCGAGCGGGTCGGGGCTTGACCGCGTGCAATGCAACGGCAGCGCTCTCTGTGCAGGAACGAAACATCGCTCGGGCCTACTTCGGGGTGCTGGGGCGTGCACCAGAACTCCCTGGCTTGGCCTATTGGCTCATGCAGCCCGGGGCGTCTGCCTCGGTCGAGGCTGCGTCGGGAGCGATTCTCGCCTCACTGGGAGCTGCCACCTCGCCACCGGCGCTCTGGGGCAACGCTGGTTTCGTGAACGAGCTCTACATCAACATGCTCGACAAGACGGACGAGGACGATCCGAGCGGCGCAGCCTATTGGGTCAACAGCCTTGGAACGTCGTCACGAGGTCTGGTCGTCGAACAGATCCAAGCCGGCGCGCTCGCTTCGACCGACGCGACATTGATTCAGAACAGGCTCGACGTGCTCGACTGCGCCGTCCGGTTGGCGAAACAGCAACAAGTGACCAGTCGCGTCTCGGATTTGAAGTCGCTGATCCGCCGCGTCACGGCTGACCCTGCGAGCAAGACGGAAGCACTCGATCGCTACGCAGACTTGGTTGGCGCCGGCTTCATTCGCCCACGGAACGCACTCGACACGCCAATGAGTCCAAGCACGCTCTGGAGCACGAGCTCGCTCGAGAGTTTTGACGGCGTAAGCGCTCGGGTTGCCCGGCGCGTCGTGTGGTGGAACCGCAGCGGCGATCCCCTCTTGGCGCACGTGGTCTTGCCCATGAGCTTTCAGTCGCGCACGAATTGGCCGGTGGTTGTCCTCGCGCACGGCGGTGGTTGGAGAGCTGGCTTCCCGGAAGACCTGCTCGGGTACGCGACGCACCTCGCTGCACGTGGCTTCGTCGCCGTGATCGCGGAATACCGGCTCACGTCCGTGCCCGGGAATGCCAGCCCCGCGGGGCAGAACGACCTGGCTGACGCTGTCTCCGTGGTGAAAGCGAACGCAGCAGCCTTCGGCATCGATCCGGGCAAGGTTGGGTTGTTCGGTCTCTCCGCGGGTGGTCACTTGGCGGTCCTGCTCGGCTCGACGTCGAATATGGGCTGCGTCGCCGCGCTCTTTCCTCCGCTGGATTTGGGCGCTGGGAACTTGATTCCCGGCGCACCGATTTATGTGAACAGCTACCTCAACGGCGCGAGCGCCGCGTCGGTGTCTCCGCTGAGCGTGTACAGCAGCGCCTTCACCACGAAGTTCCACCTTCAGCATTCGCAAGCCGACGGGACCGTGCCGTACGCGCAGAGCCAAGCGTTCGTGACGTTGGTCGGCGCGCAGAAGGCGACGCTGCTCACCTTCAGTGCGTGTCCCGGCACCAGCGCCGCCACCCTTTGTGATGCGCACTCGGGGCGCGGGTATTCCGGATCCGATCGGGTCACTTCACTGAACGCGCTCGAGCAGTTCTTCAAGGTGACTTGCGGCTACAACTGAAGGCGCGTGCCAACGTCTTGCTGGTGGGCCTTGTGAAGGGTCACCATCTTCGCTTGCACGGATAGCGCGGCGCAGGTGCGACGGTTGCCCCGGCTGCGCGGCTGGCACGAGCGCAACGCTACGAGTTCCGCGAGCTGGGCTTCAACCTGGGCAGCGGCAACTTGGGGCCGTGAGAGCCCCCGCTCGCCGCCGCCAACCTCAGTCGTACGTTCAGGCCACCGGCGTCGCGTTGGACGCAGGCAGCGGGTGCAGCACCGGCACCGTCAGCACCTGGCCCACCGCCACCGCGTCGGCGCTCTTGAGCGTGCCCTTGTTGGCCTCGAAGAGCGTCGTGTACTTCTTCGCGTCGCCGTACATCTGCTTGGCGATGGTGCCCAGGGTGTCACCCGACTTCACCGTGTAGGTGATGTGCGTGAGCGGCGGCACGCGAATGGCCCAGTCGACCTCGATCGCGTTGACGTCGCGCACCAGGTCCTTGTTCGCCGCCGCGATGCCGTCGAACGCCATGATGATGCCGTAGTACCGCTGCGCGATGAGGCTGAGCGTGTCGCCCTTCACCACGCGGTGCACCACGCCCGGCGGCTCCGGCACGACGACGGACAGCTCCGCGTCGTCCACCTTGGCGACGCCCTCGTGGTTGCCCACGAAGATGACCGCCTTCTCCTTGGCCTCTTGGCTCTTCGCCACGCCCTTCACCGCGGCCACGCCCTGCGCCCGCACCCGCACCGCAGCGCCGTCGATTGGGAGGTTCAGCGCCACGAGCTTCTGCGTCAGCTCCGCCGACATCTGGTCGCGCAGCGCCTGCTCTTGCTTGAGCCGCTCGATCTCGTTGTCCTGCTTCTTGAGCGCCTCTTCCTTCTCGAAGTAGTCGATGCCGAGCTTGGCGCCGATTTTGGAAACGAAGTCGAACATGCCCATGGTGGAAGAGCCCTCGAAGCGCTGCGGGTGAACGGCCCACCTACTCGAACTTCACGCGGGGCGAACGTCGCTTCTTCCGACGAGCGTCAACCGCGGTTGGGTGGGTCCTACGAGCTGGGGCGCGTGGATTCGAACCACGATACTCAGAGTCAAAGTCTGATGTCCTACCCTTAGACGACGCCCCAAGGCGCGACGGCGACGTCATATGTCCGAGTTTTCGGACGGGCTCAACCTTCAGAACGACACGAGCACGCCC
Source organism: Myxococcaceae bacterium (assembly GCA_022842905.1). Lineage (GTDB taxonomy): Bacteria > Myxococcota > Myxococcia > Myxococcales > Myxococcaceae > JALHOS01. Next base: position 2,757 of record JALHOS010000424.1, read on the forward strand.
ACGGACGAGCTGAGCCCCCAGCTCTCCAGCGCTTGCCCCACGCCGTCCACCTGGCCGGTCAGGCTTCCGACGAGCTTCACCTGCCGGTGCACCTTCACGCTCACCCGCGCCGTCAGCTGGTGGTTGACCCCCAGCCCCTGCACGTACACGCCCGCCTGGTAGGAGCCGCGCAGCGTCACCTTCTCGAAGCGGTAGCTCACGCTCGGCCGCACCGTCAGCGCGTACGGGGCCACGGGGACGCCGGTGCCCAGCTCCGGGCCCGTCCGCCCCGCGATGACGACGGAGAAGTAGCCGACGCTCGTCGGGTCCTTCGAATAGAGCGAGCCGAGCACCTCCAGCGCCGCGTCGAAGCGCTCCTTGATCGTCAGCGTGTAGCCGCCGCCGACCTTCACCTGCCACAGCTCCGAGGGGACACCGCGGACCAACGGGCAGAACGACAGCCGCTCCGCCGCCGCGCAGAGGGAAGACACCGCCGCGAAGCCGGCCGTCCGCTCGTCGAGCACCTGCAGCGTGCCGAAGCGCGCGACGCCCAGCGTGGCGTCGAAGCCGTGTTCGAAGCTCGACTCTCCGTTCGTCGCGTAGCCGCCGACCAGCGTCAGGGCCTGGGTGTTGGTGGTGCTTCGCAGCACGACGTCGGCGCTTCGGTTGAGGCGCGGCACGAAGAGGCTCGTCGCGGACAGCTGCTCCGCCGGTGGGGAGACGCTCAAGAGGCTGAGCACCGTCCAGTGTTCGCTGGGCACGAACAGCCCGCCCGCGTTGACGAGGAAGACGTTGCTGCCCGGGCTCGACGTCTGCGCGGTGCGCGTGGGCAGGTCGCGGAAGTAGCTCAGGCCCAGCCACGCCGACACGGCGTCGGAGAAGTCGTAGGTGAAGGCCGCGTTCGCGCCGAGCGAGCCCACCCGCGGGTTGGTGCTGCTCGACGTCGTCAGCGAGCCCGTCACGTCCGCAGAGACGTCGTGGGCCAGCGCCGGGCTCGAGGTGAACAGCAGCAGCGCCGCGACGCAGCCGAGGCCGAACGGCGCAGTGCGCACACGGCGTGTTGGAGGAGGGGCGGGCTGCACGGCGTGACGGAGCGTGTCGCCCGACCGGGCAGGGGCGTCAAGGGCGGGCGCCGCCGTTCATGTCTGGTTCATCTTCACCTTCGTAGCGTCCTCGACAGGCTCACCGTCGTGGGCTGTTTGAAGAGAGGAAGGCATCCATGATGAAGCAACGCGTGAAGGTGTGGGACCTGGCCGTGCGGCTGACGCACGGGGCGCTCGCGGGCTTGCTGGCGGCGCTGCTGCTGACGGGCGACGAAGACGGCTGGCTGCCGCTGCACATGCGCCTGGGGGTGCTGCTGCTGGGCGTCGTGCTCTTCCGGGTGGTGTGGGGCTTCGTCGGCAGCCCACACGCGCGCTTCGCCGACTTCGTCCGCGGCCCCACGGTCGTGCTCGAGGCGGCGCGCGACATGCTCCAGGGAAGGAGTCGGCACACGCTCGGCCACAACCCCGTCGGCGGCGTCATGGTCGTGGTGCTCCTCGGCATGCTGCTCGTCACCGCGGGCTCTGGCGTCCTTCTGGCGCTGGGGCCCGAGTGGAGGGAGCTGCTGCCGCTGTCACCCGCAGTGGTGGCGGCCGTGAAGGTCGCGCACGAAGCGGGGGCGGCCGCGCTGCCGGTGCTCGTCGTCCTCCACGTGCTCGGCGTGCTCTTCTCGTCGTGGCTCGAGCGACAGAACCTCCCGCTGGCGATGGTGACGGGCTGGAAGCGCGGCACGGCGGATTCTTCGCCGCTCGACTCACCCAGGCGACGCGGGCTGGGGCTGGTGCTGGCGCTGGGTGGTGCCGCAGCCACGGCGCTGCCCTTGCTCATCCTCCTTCCACCGCGTGCAGCCTCCGCCGCCGCGGACGTGCTCGAGCCCTACCGCGTCGCGGCCCAGCAGGCGGACTCCGCGTTCCAAGGCTTCGACGCGGCGCGCGGTCGACGCCTGTACCTGCAGACCTTCTCCACCGAAGCGGGGCCGACGTCCTGCGCCACGTGCCACACCGAGGACCCGACGCAGCCGGGCCGCTCACCCGCCGGGAAGCGCCTGCTGCCGCTCGCCCCGTCCGCCAACCCCCAGCGCCTGTCAGACGCGCGCACCGTGGAGAAGTGGCTGGGGCGCAACTGCAAGCAGGTGCTCGGCCGCCTCTGCACCGCGCGAGAGTCGGGTGACGTGCTCACCTTCTTGCTGACGACCCCGGGTGCGCCATGAGGCCGACGACTCGAAGCCTCTTCGTCGCCTCGCTGCTGGTCCTGCCCGCCGCCGGCCTCGCGCACGACGACGAAGACGAGGACGACGTGCGCCAGCGGCCAACGACGCAGCCTCTCCCACCGCCGCCCGGCAGCGCGGCGGCCACCTACCAGGCCGAGTGCGGGAGCTGTCACCTCGCCTTTCCGCCGCGGCTGCTGCCCGAAGGGAGTTGGCGCGCGATGCTCCAGGCGCTGGACCAGCACTTTGGCGTGAACGCCGAGGTCGACGCCGCCACCCGGCAGCAGCTCGAGGGGTACCTGCGCGCGAACGCCGGAAGGCCTCGCCCCGGTCCGACGCGCCTGCGCATCACCGAGCAGTCGTGGTGGGTCCACGAGCACGACGAGGTGTCGACCGCCACCTTCGCTCGGCCCGCCGTGCTGCGAGCGTCGAACTGCGCCGCTTGTCACCTGGACGCAGATCAGGGGACCTTTCGGGAGCGCTGGGTGAAGATTCCCCGCTGATGCGCCTGCTCCTGGCCGAGGACTCCCCCGCGTTGGCGAAGAGCCTGGCCCAGGGCCTGCGCGAAGAGGGCTACACCGTCGACGTCGTCGGCGACGGCGAGAGCGCGCTGCACTTGGCCAGTGAGGTGCCGTTCGACGCGCTGGTGTTGGATCGCCTCCTGCCGAAGCTCGAGGGCCTCGAGGTGCTGCGGCGACTTCGCACGCGCGGGCTGCGCACGCCGGTGCTGGTGCTCACCGCGCTGGGGGACGTCGCCAACCGCGTCGCGGGGCTCGATGCGGGCGCCGACGACTACCTGGCCAAGCCGTTCGATTTCGAAGAGCTGCTCGCGCGGCTGCGGGCGCTGGTGCGGCGGGCCTCGGGCGCGCCGAGCAACGTCGTCACCGCGGGGCCGCTCACCGTGGACTTGGCGAGCCACACGTTCTCCGTTGCGGGGCAGCCGCTCGAGCTGACGGCGAGGGAAGCTGCGGTGCTCGAGCTCTTCATCCTCAAGCCGGGCGTCACCTGGACGCGTTCGCAGCTCGCCGAGCACCTGTACGACGAGGCGACGGAGCGCGACTCCAACGTGCTCGACGTCTTCGTGGCGCGCCTGCGAAAGAAGCTGGACGCCGCGGGCCTCGACGGCAGCGACATCATCGTCACGCAGCGCGGGCGCGGGTACCGCTTCGAGCCGCCGAGGGGCCCGGCATGAGCTTGCGCTGGCAGGTGAGCCTGGTGGTGATGTTGGTGACTGCCCTGACCGTCGGCGGCATCGGCCTCGCGCTGGACGTGGGGCTGAAGGCCTGGACCCTGGACGTGGTGGACCAACGGCTGGCGGAGCGCACTGCGCGGTTGCGGGCGGCTCTCGACGAAGAGCACGGCGCGCTGGAGCTCGACGGTGACGACGCGCCGGAGGGCTGGTTTCGGGTGGAACGCGACGACGGCGAGGTGCTCGCCGCTTCCCCACGCTGGCCAGACGTCGGCCTGGTGCGGCCCGGCGTCGTGACGGTCGAGCGCGCGGGGCTGCCGGCGGTGCGCAGTCGCGGTG
>JALHOS010000425.1 GCA_022842905.1 Myxococcaceae bacterium
CCAGGTGCAGCAGCGGATCGGCGAATCCAGCCACGCCGGCGCCCGCCGGCGCGTTCTCCCGCAGCCACTGCCATGCCCGATCCCGTTCGCGGTTCAGCGCCCGCACTTCCGCCGTCTCGATCGACCGTGCTGCACAGACCATCGCGGCAGACGCTGCCGCTCTCGCAATCGCTCGACTCTCGGCACGAGCCCGGCGCAACGCAGCCGTCGAGCAGGAGAAGTGCAGCCGCCGCAGCGACAGCAGCGAACCAGCGTGAACTTGGGGGCATGGCGAAGCGTTATAGAGCGCCACGCGGCCGACCGACGATCGTCATGTGAAGTCACACCACGGTGGACAGGTGGAAATTCGTCCTCGCGGAGCCTGGGCGGACGGGCCTCGTGAAGCGGTGCGGCAATGCCTGACGGTCTTCGCGCCCCCGTCGACGAAGCAGACCGCACTCACCTGTCCGGCGACCGCCGCGCGACCTGGCGGCTCCGGGCGACGGCGTCGCTGGCCGACTCCGTGCCTTGACTGACCCGAGGACGGCTGTGGTGCGTCCGTCTCGAGTCCCCCTGGGTTGCGCCACGTCAACCGTCGAGCCCGCATGTCTCACCGCCGCGCGGCCGCGTGTCGGAGTGCAGCAGCAGGCGATCACGAGAGGAGCTCCCCATGAAGGCGCGACGCGCAGCGTTCGGATCAATCCTCTGGGCGGTCCTGGCGTGCGATGGCCCCAGCCCCAGCGGGCTCGACGGCGGCGGGCTCGACGGCGGCGGGCTCGACGGCGGCGGGGTCGGCTGCGGCTTGCCGGTACCGTTCCCGCAGGAAGGCTCGGCCGTGCCCGAGGTGCCCACGGACTTCGCCGTGTTCGGCCGGGCTGGCTCCGTGGTGGTGCTGCCGCTTGCGGACGCCGGCGTCGCGCTCTTCGGCGCCTGTCGCGAAGACTGCGCGGCGTCCAACGCGGCCTTTCGCGCTCAGTTCCTGCTCCGCGTGAGGAACGAAGCCCAGCTCGCAGCCGTGTCGGCCATCACCGCGCGGCGGCTCCGGCTGAGTCCGAGCGGGAGCGGCGGTGCGGGCGGTGGCCTCCCGGGCGTCGGCGGGAACGGGGGGGCGATCGCGCCGCCACCCACGCAGATCCGTCCCTTCGACTACTCCACGACGACCGTGCAACTCGCTGGCGTCGATGAAGCCGACGTCGTCAAGAGCGACGGGCAGCTGCTCGTCGTCGCGTCCGGTTCCGCGGTCAGCGTGCTGACGATGTGGCCGGCGGCCGACCTGAGGCTCCGCAGCCGACTCACGTTCGCCTTTCCGCCGTCGGGGCTCTCCCTGACCGGCGAGCGCCTGGTGGTGCTGGGCGAGGCTGCGGGCAGCACACACGTCGAGCTGTGGCTCCTGACGGACCCGACTCGACCGACGCGCGTGGGGCGCTGGGTGTTCTCGGGGACCTCGGCGGTCTCGCGGCGCGTCGGTGGACAGCTCCGGCTCACGTTCGAGGCGCGCTCGAGCGCGCGCGTCTTGCCCGACCTCGGCCTCTCGGCCCCGCTCGCGGCGCTCTTCGACGTGAAGCTCGACGAAGCGCAGATCGCCCGCGCCGCGTGGAGCCTGGCGACGAGGGCCGCGGCGCTCGCCGACGACGCGACGCTCGAGCGGCTCTACGCGCTGCCGCACACGTTCTCCGACCAACGGCAGGGCAGGACCGGGACGATCGCCCTGGCGGCGACGCCGCTGGTCCGAGGCGTGACCGGCGTGGCCACCATCGACCTCGACGGGCCACCGGCGCCGGCGCGCGTCCACGCCCTGCTCGTCGCGCCAGGCACCGTGGCCGGAATCGAGCCCGGCTTCGTCCTGGCGACCCAGCGGCACGAGTCATCACCGACTGGCCGCAGCGACCTCGTTCGGGTGGCGCTCGACGGGCCCCAGCCCCAGTACGCCCACGGAGTGCTCGACGGCTGGGTCTCCGGGCCCATGGCCGTGGACGAAGCGGCTGGCGTGCTGCGCGTCGTGGCGTCGAAGGACAGCGGCGCGCGGGTGGTGACGTTCGAGCGAACGGGCGAGGTGCTGCGCGTGCTCGGCACGTCCGGTGAAATGGGTCGCAACGAGCAGGTCACCGCGGTGCGCTTCGACGGTCCGCGCGCCTACGTCGTCACCTTCCCCACGCCCCGGTGGCCGCCGCCGTCCGAAGGGCTGTTCGACCCGCTGTACACCGTGGACCTGTCACGACCCGCGACGCCCGCCGTGCTGGGGGAGCTGCACATTCCGGGCTTCTCCACCTTCGTCATGCCCATCGACGGGCAGCGGCTGCTCTCCGTCGGAACCTGGGTGAACCCGAACGCCGTCTTCAGCAGGGCGGTGCAGCTGCAGCAGTTCGACGTCGGCGACCTCGCCGCGCCGCGCCGCACCCACCTGACGGTGCTCGGCGACTCCACGACGTCGAGCGAGGCGCAGCTCACCCACCACGCCTTCACGTACTTCGCGGCGCGCGCCGCGGTCGCCGTGCCGTACCGACGCTCCGAAGGGCAGAGCACCCGCTCGAACCTCCGCGTCTGGGGCGTGTCGGCCGATGCGGGCTTCGTCGAAAAGGGAACGCTGGAGGTCGACCCGCCGGAGGAGCTCCGTACGTGCACGGGGAGCCCCGGCTTCGAGACCTGCGTGAGCCGGTGGACACAGCCCGCGGTGCGACGCTCGGTGATGGCCGACGACTTCGTGTACGGCGTGTCCGACCGCAGCGTCACCGTCGCCCGCATCGCGACGCCGAATGAGCCGGTGGCCTCGGCGCTGCTCGACCCACCGTGAGGGGGACGCCGATGGAGCCTGCGCCGGTCGCGCTTGGGCGGAGGTCACGGCGCAACGGCACGCCAGGACCGAGCCGCGCGCCTCCTGCTTCAACCCACGCGACGGTCCGACCCGGGCCGAGGGCTGATCCGCCCAGCCGTAGCACCGCGCCACAGTGAGGCGCGTTGGCTGGCTCACTCACGGCGCAGGTCGGCCTCCATGCGTGCCGTCATGCTGACCGCCGCTGGGTGCCTGCCGTCGAACAGTCACTTTGATTGACTGCCTCGCACGCAGGCGTGGGTCGTCGCTTGCAGCTGGACGGGCGTGTCTTTCGCTCCAGCACCGTGCGCCCGTCCTCCGCGCCGCCCGCACTCGTCGTGGAGCGCCGCGTGGGCGGTCGCGCTGATCTGGGCGAGCCTCGCGGCGTGCGCCCCGCAACTCGAGGCTGGCCAGCTGATCAAAGGCGCGTACCACTACGCGCTGGTGGGCCCGGACGAGCGCGAGTGGAGGCGCGCGAAGTTCGCCGAGAACGACGTCGCCTGGGTGCGCGAGAGCGGCCACGTCCTGGCCTTCAACGCGACCTGCCGCGACCACGGCGACCCTTCCCTGGACGTGCTGACGCAGCACCTGCTCATGGGCTTCGCCGACAAGGCGCTGGTGTCCCACGACACCTTCTGGCTCGACGGCCGCGACGCGCTGCGGACCGTCCACGCGGCAAGCCTGGACGGCGTCCGCGTCGAGCTCACGCTGGTGGTGCTCAAGAAGGACGAGTGCGTCAACGACTTCGCCTACGTCGCGCCGTACGGCCGGGCTGCCGAGCAGCGCCCACAGTTCGAAGCGCTCGTCGCCAGCTTCGCCCAGAGGCGTCGATGAGCGCCCCGGCGACGAGCGCCCTGCCGGCCAAGACGCCGTGGGTCGCGCTGACGGATTGGCCGCTCACGCGCCGGCTGATCGGCTTCGCGGAGTCGCTCGGCGGCATGACGGTCATGCTCGCCCAGGCAGTGCGCCGCGCCTTCGAACGACCGCTCCAGCTCGGAGAGATCGCCTACCACGTGGAGACGTTGGGCGTTCGCTCGCTGTCCATCGCCGCGCTCACGGCGGCCTTCGCGGGCCTCGTCATCTCGCTGCAGTTCGCCTTCTTCCTGTCCAAGTTCGGCGTCACCGACACGGTCGGCAAGGTCGTGTCGCTGACGCTCTTTCGCGAGCTGGTGCCGGTGCTCACCGCGCTCACCGTCGGCGGGCGAATCGGCTCGGGCATCACCGCCGAGCTGGGCTCGATGAAGGTCACCGAGCAGCTCGACGCGCTCCGCGCGATGGGCGCCGACCCGATCAAGCGGCTGGTGACGCCGAGGATCATCGCCTGCACGCTGGTCATGCCGGTGCTCACGGTGCTGGCCGACGTCATCGGCCTCGCCGCCGGGGCGCTCGTCGTCAAGCAGCAGTACCGCATTCCCTACGAGCGCTTCTTCCATTCGGCGGTGACCACGGTCGACCTCCTCGACTTCGGCTCAGGTGTGGCCAAGAGCGCCGTGTTCGGGCTGATCATCGCGGTGGCCGGTTGTTACAAGGGGCTCTCCGTCGAGGGCGGCACCGAAGGGGTCGGCCGCGCGACGACCGAGACCGTGGCGATCACCTCGGTCGCCGTCTGCCTGTCGGACTTCCTCATGACCAAGCTGGCCCTGGCCCTATGAGCGCCATCATTCGCTTCGAGCACGTCCAGAAGGCGTTCGGCGCCAAGCGAGTGTTCGACGACGTGTGTCTCGACGTGGTGCGTGGAGAGACGCTCACGATCATCGGCGCTTCGGGGAGCGGCAAGAGCGTGCTGCTCAAGTGTGTCATCGGGCTGCTCTGCCCCGACGCCGGGCAGATCTTCGTCGACGACGTGGACGTCGCGCGGCTGGACGAGCGGCACTTCCGCGACGTGCGCAAGAAGGTCGCCATGGTCTTCCAGAGCTCGGCGCTGTTCGACTCGCTCACGGTGGCCGAGAACATCGCCTACCCGCTGCGGGAGCAGCTGCCGGAGCTCACCGAGGCGCAGCTGGAGACGCGGGTGGCCCAGAACCTGGCCAAGGTGAACCTCCCGGGGCTGCAGAAGATGAAGCCCAGCGACTTGTCGGGAGGCATGCGGAAGCGTGTCGGTCTGGCCCGCGCCATCGCGCTCGAGCCGGAGGTCATTCTGTTCGACGAGCCGACGACGGGGCTGGATCCGATCAGCACCCGCGTCATCGACGACCTCATCGTGTCGCTGAAGGGCTCGACGCAGATCGTCGTGACCCACGACATGGACAGCGCGTTCCGCATCTCCGACCGCATCGCCATGCTGGCGGACCGACGGATCGTCGCCACCGGCTCCGTCGCCCAGATGCGCGCTTCGTCGCAGCCGGCCGTCCGCGAGTTCTTCGACGCCAGAGAGGACTGACCCATGTCCACCCTTGACCTCACCCCCGCTCAGCGACGCCGCCGGGTGGTGCTGCGCTCCGGCGTCTTCGCCGCCCTGGGCCTGGCGGTGGCCACCGTCGTCGTGTTCCTCATCGGCAGCGAGCGCAACAGCTTCAGCGCGACGACGACGTACCGGGCGTCGTTCGCGAACGTCGAAGGCCTCCAGGTGGAGTCACCGGTCCGCCTGGGCGGGCTGAACGTGGGCCGAGTCACCGCGGTCGGGTTCGGCGACGACCTGGACGACCAGCGGATTCTCGTGACGCTGGAGGTGGCCAGCCGCTTCCAAGCCCGGGTGCGGGAGGACTCGGTGGCGCGGGTCACCAGCCGCGGCGTGCTGGGAGACAAGGCCGTCGACATCTCCACCGGCAGCCAGTCGCTCCCGCTCGTGCCCGAGGACGGCGAGCTGAAGACGGGTCCGTCTGGCGACCTCAACGCCTTGCTCGAGAAGGGCACGACGATTCTCGAGAACGCGACGGTCATCAGCGCCGATCTCCGCGAGGGCGTCGCGGCCTTCACCGCGCCCAAGCTGCGCGAAGACGTCGCGGCGATCATCCACACGGCACGCGGCGTGACTGAGGAGCTGGAGCACGGCAGCGGGACGCTCCACGCGCTGATCTACGACGCGGCGCTCGCCGACGAAGTGAAGGCCCTGGTGACGAAGGCGGTGGCGGTCGCAGCCAGGTTCGACCACGCGGCCGCACGCGTGGACGCGGTGCTGGCGCAGGTGCAGCGCGGTGACGGCACCGTGCACCGCCTGCTGTACGACCCGGACCTCGCGCAGGCCGTGGGGGACGTGGGCAGAGCGGCGGCGGAGGTGTCCACGCTCATTCACGACGCCCGGACGTCGCCGAAGGGCGCGGTGCACCAGCTGGTCTACGGCGACGCGTCGAGCCTGCTCGCCGACCTGGGCAGCGCCGCCGCCGACATCAAGGCGCTGACCGCGAAGATCCGCAGCGGCGAAGGCTCGGTGGGCGCGATCATCAACGACCCGACGATCTACGAGGACCTCAAGGAGGTGCTCGGCAACGTGAAGCGAAACCGCGTGCTCCGCGCGCTGGTGCGGCTGTCCGTCAGCAAGGGCGACGAGCTGCAGCGCGCCGGCCAGGCCACGCGGTGATTGGAGCTCGCGCCGCGCGCCACCGACGGTCGAGGCTGGAGTCGGTGAGGGAGCCGTCCCACGCGGGGCCCGCCTCGCCGTGCCGCAGCCCACGCCCAGTCTCCACGGCCAGCAGCACCGCCGTTGGCGCAGGCGGTGCACTTCGCGCACTCATGGACCCCACGACAGAGGCCGCGCTGGCCAAACTCTCCGACCC
>JALHOS010000426.1 GCA_022842905.1 Myxococcaceae bacterium
GGCGCCGCTCCTTCGATGCGGCGCGCACCGTGCCCGCGGGGCTCTCGGCCCAGCCGCCCCCGGCACCCGCACCCGCGCCCGCGCCGACTCAAGCTGCACCGGTTGAGGACGCCGCGGAGGTGACGCAGACGGCCGGCCACGCGGCGCAGGAGCCGACGATGGCCGCGGCGCCGGACCCGGCGAGGGGCAAGACGGGCGTGCTCGTCGGCCTCGTGGTGGTTGCGCTGGCCGTCATCGCGCTCGGGGTGTGGGTCGTCGGTGGTTCGGCGTCGGACACGCGCGGCGGGGCTGACGCCAGCGTTCGGCTCGGCACGCAGTTCACGACGCTCGATCCCGTCGATGTGAAGCCCACTGACGTGAAGCCCACCGACGTGAAGCCGACCGTCGCGAAGCCGACCGACGTGAAGCCCGCCGACGTGAAGCCGACCGTCGCGAAGCCGGCTGACGTGAAGCCGACCGACGTGAAGCCCACTGACGTGAAGCCCACCGACGTGAAGCCCACCGACGTGAAGCCGACCGTCGCGAAGCCGACCGACGTGAAGCCCACCGACGTGAAGCCCACCGACGTGAAGCCCACCGACGTGAAGCCCACCGACGTGAAGCCGACCGACGTGAAGCCCGCCGACGTGAAGCCGACCGACGTGAAGCCGACCGACGTGAAGCCGACCGACGTGAAGCCAGCCATCGCGAAGCCCGCCGACGTCAAGGCGGCCAGCCGGAAGCTGCTCGCTCGCTTGGAGCGCATCGTCAAGAAGCTCGAGGCGGCGCGGAAGAAGGGCGAGGAAGTGGAGCTGGAGTTGGAGCAGGCGCGGGGCCTCATCGCCAAGCTCAAGGCCGGGGCGACGGACCTGCCGAAGATCGAGCAGGCCGTGGCAAGGCTCGAGGCCGGGCACTGACCGGCGAAATTGCGCGTTGAGGTGGCGGCGCCGCTGACTACGCTTCGACCTCGCGTCACTTTGAAACCCGTCGCGTTCGTCAGGGCCGGCGCTCGCTCGAAGGAGCACCCATGTTCAACCTCAGGTCCTCTCGCCTCCTGGTGTTGAGTGTCTGTTCGGCACTCGGCCTGGCCTGCGGCGTGTCGGTGGTCGGCGGCGCTTCGACGAAGGGCGCGGTGGCCGTCAGCGTCGCGCTCGAAGGTGGCGCGAACCCGGCGGGGACCGTGGTCACCGTGGGCCTGCTCGGCGCCGTCGTCGCTGACGGCGGCCTGGTGACCGTGAGCGGGCTGAGTGCGGGCGAGCACGTGGTGCGCGCCTCGCAAGACGGCTACGTGCCGCAGGAGCAGCGCGTCACCGTCGAAGCGAAGAAGACGGCGCAGGTGATGTTCTTGTTGCCGCGTGTGCCTTCGCCGAATGGCGCGCCGACGCTCTCGGCGTTGACGGCCGGCGCGACGTTTCTTCAGCCCGGCAGCAGCACTCGGCTGACCGCAACGGCGACGGACCCGGACGGCGATCCGCTGACCTACGCCTGGACCGCGAGCGGTGGCTTCCAGGTGACGCCGGAGGACGCTGGGGTCGCGCTCGTCAGGGCGCCCGCGGCGATCGACGCCGAAGGGCGAATCACCGTGACGGTGACGGACGGGCGAGGCGGGCGCGCCGAGGGGAGCCAGTCGCTGCGCACCACGCGGAACGCGCCGCCGGTGGTGTCGTCGGCCACGGCAAGTCCTCCCGTGGTGGCGCCCGGCGGCGTCGTGACGCTCGCGGCGCAGGCCATGGACCCCGAAGGAGGCGCGCTCAGCTTCGAGTGGTCCGCCCCAGCCGGCTGGACGCTCGTGTCCGGCGCGACGTCGGCGACGGCCACGCTGCGCGCCCCGACGGCGTACGGCCAGAGCGCGCAGGTCGGCCTGCTGGTGAGAGACGCGGCGCAGGCCGAAGTGCGGGCCACCGTCCTCATCGCGACGACGGGCAACGCGCCGCCGGCCATCACCTCGTTGACGGCGACGCCGCCTCAGACGGCTCCCGGCGGAACACTGAGCGCCAGCGTCGGAGCGCAGGACCCCAACGGCGACGCGCTGACGTATACCTGGACGGCCCCCCAGGGCTGGACGCTGAGCGGCAGCGGCCCGACGGTGCAGCTGACGGCGCCGAACCAGGCCGGGCAGGCGGGCTCGCTGAGCGTGCAGGTGTCCGACGGCTTCGGAGGGAGCGTGTCGTCGTCGATTCTCATCTCCACCGCCGCCAACCGGGGGCCGCTCATCACCACGCTCTCGGCGCTCCCCCCGTCGGTCCCTCGCGGAGGCAGCATCGCCCTCTCCGCCAACGCCACGGACCCCGACGGGGACACGCTGACGTACACGTGGACGGCGCCGGCTGGCTGGACGGTGGTGGCGGGGACGCCAGGCAGCGCGACGGTGTCCGCGCCCAACCAAGCGGGACAGACGGCCGTCATTCAGCTCGAGGTGCGGGACCCCAGCGGCCTGTCGTCACGCGCGTCGGTGGTGGTCTCGACCGTGACCAACCAGCTGCCGGCGGTGACCGGCGTGACGGTGACGCCGCAGCTCGTCCAGAAGGGCGGGGTGGTGATGGTGGCCGTGGCGGCGAGCGATGCCGACGGCGATCCGCTGACGTACACCTGGACGGCGCCCATGGACTGGACGCTGAGCGGGACGGGCAGCTCCGTGTCGCTGCAGGCGCCACCGGTCCCCAACGCCAACGCGCTCGTGCGGCTCCTCGTGAACGACGGGCAAGGCGGCAGCGCGAGCGCGAGCATTTCGCTGGCGACGTTGCCGAACCAGCCGCCCGCCATCACCTCGTCCGTGCCGACGGCCCTGCCCGTCGCCGGCGTCCTGTGGACCTACGCCGTGCAGGCGGTGGACCCGGACGGCGACGCACTCAACTTCTTTCTGACGAACGCGCCGACGACCGCCAGCATCGACGCAGACGCTGGAGTGCTGACCTTCACGCCCGCGCAGGGGCCGTACGCCTTCGAAGTCCGGGTACGCGACGGCTTTGGCGGTGAAGGTGTGCAGCGGCTGAGTGGTACGGCCTGCCCCACCGGCTACCAAGGCGGGCCCGGCGGCTGCGCGGAGATCGACGAGTGTCTGGTCGCCAACGGCGGCTGCAGCCCCGACGCCACCTGCACCAACACGCCGGGGAGCTTCTCCTGCGCCTGTCGGCCGGGCTTCAGCGGAGACGGTGGCGTGTGCGCCGACATCGACGAGTGCGCGAGCCTGAACGGCGGCTGCGCGCAGACGTGCACCAACACCCAGGGAGGACGCACCTGTGGCTGCGGGCTCGGCTACACCCTGAACGTCGACGGGACGAGCTGCGACGACATCAACGAGTGTCTGTCTGCCAACGGGGGCTGCGCACAGACGTGCACCAACACGCCGGGCGGCCGGACCTGCGGCTGCACGCCGGGCTTCACGCTCGCGCTCAACGGGAGCACCTGCGTCGACGTCGACGAGTGTCTGTCGATGAACGGCGGCTGCGCCCAGAGCTGCACCAACACCGTCGGCGGGCGGACCTGCGGGTGTGGGCCGGGCTTCACGCTCAACGTGAACGGCACGAGCTGCGACGACGTGGACGAGTGCGCCATGGGCAACGGCGGCTGCGCGCAGAGCTGCACCAACACCGTCGGCGGGCGGACCTGCGGCTGCGGACCGGGCTTCGCGCTGAACGTGAACGGGACGAGCTGCGACGACGTCGACGAGTGCGCGAGCATGAACGGCGGCTGCGCGCAGAGCTGCACCAACACGGTGGGCGGGCGGACCTGCGGCTGCGGACCGGGCTTCGCGCTGAACGTGAACGGGACGAGCTGCGACGACGTCGACGAGTGCGCCATGGGCAACGGCGGCTGCGCGCAGAGCTGCACCAACACCGTCGGCGGGCGGACCTGCGGCTGCGGGCCGGGCTACACGCTCAACGTCAACGGCACGAGCTGCGACGACATCGACGAGTGCCTGTCGATGAACGGCGGCTGCGCGCAGACCTGCACCAACGTCCCCGGCAGCGTGACGTGTGGCTGCTTCCCGAGCTACGGGCCGGCGCCCACCTGTCACCAGCTGACGCCGAGCGTTGAGATCGTCCAGCTCGGCCGCTCGTCCAACGTGGACCTGGTGCTCGGCCCCAGCGGCCCCGTCGTGTCCACGTACGAGACGACGAACGGTCGCCAGCACGTGCTCCAGCGCGGGGCGTCGAGCTGGACTTCGCCCTACCTGGCCATCGACGGGCTCAACACGCGGCACATGGAGCTTGCGGTGACGACGGGCGGCGCGCCGGTGCTCGTCTCGAGCAGCCCGACCGCCCAGCGGACGTGGGACGGCAGCAGCTGGGCGCTGACGGCGACGCCCTTCACGTCGTGGAACTGGATGCGGACGCTCATCGACCCAGGGAACAAGCTCCACGCCTTCGTCCAGCTGTTCAACGGCGTCGACTACGACGTGGGCTACGCCACCGACGTGTCGGGCAGCTGGTCGATTCCGACCGTCTTCTTCACCGAAGGAAACGCGGGGCAGTTCGACGCCGTGGCAGGCAGCCCGGGGCGCTTCCACCTCGCCATCGTCAACCAGCACGACCTGGGGTCGGGGCCGCAGAGCCGCGTGCAGTACGCGACGGACGAGTCCGGCAGCTGGGTGGTGACGCCGGTGGTGACGCTGCCCGTCGGCGAGCAGGCGTCGTGGCCGTCGATTCAGCGCGACGCCGCCGGCAAGGTGCACTTCGTCTTCGTCAACGACGCGCTGCGAACGCTGCTCTACGCGACGAACGCGTCGGGCAGCTGGGTCGTCAGCCCGGTGGCTTCGGGCACCACCGGCGCGCTGCGCGAGGTGCACCTGCGCCTCGACTCCTTCGGGAAGGCGCACGTCTTGTTCCACGACGTGGCGCTGCACCGTGCGCGCTACGCCACCAACGTCAGCGGCGCGTGGGCGGTCTTCACCATTGCCCCGCAGCTGGGCCCCTTGGAGCCCGTCGCCTGGCCGGTGTTCCACGACGTGGAGCTCGACTCGGCCAACGTCCTCCACTTCCTCTTGTCGGACCACTTCACCAACCGCCTCGTCTACTTCACGCTCCAGGGGAACGAGCCCGGCCTGCCGGTGACGGCGGGCCTCGCCGCCCACTACGACGCGCAGCGCCCCGGCAGCGTGCAGACGAGCGGGGCGACGGTGACGCGGTGGGACGACCTGTCTCCCAACGGCCGCCACCTGACGCCCGGAAGCGCGACGGCTCCCACGTTCGGCGTGGCGAGCCTCAACGGCCACCCCGCGCTCGACTTCAACGCGCCCAACCGACGGCTGTCGACGGCCCCCTTCCCGCTCACGGCGAACGTCACCGTCTTTGCCGTGGTGCAGACGAACACACCCGAGACGTTCGGCGCCTTCGCACACCACGGCAGCCGCGACCTCGACTGGTCGCTGGAGATGAACGCCGCCGCCGACAAGGTGCAGTTCCAGTCACAGAACGACAACGTCAACGCGCAGCTGCCGCTCGTGCCGGGCAAGAGCTACGTGCTCTTCGGTCGGCTGCTCGCCAACCGCGTGCTCATCACCGGGTGGGGAGAAGGGCAGCTCACGGCTTCCGGCCCGGGCTCCTCGCTCATCACCGGGAACAAGGTCCTCTACGTGGGCTCGTCCGACGTGCTCGAGGACTCGCGGGCGCTCGTCGGAGAGCTCGTCTACTACGACCGCGCGCTGAGCCCGGCGGAGTCGAAGCTGGTGTTCGAGTACCTGCGCGCGCGCTGGGACTTGAAGGACCAGCTGCCCGTCACCGACGGCTTGTCGCTGCACTACTCGGCCGTGGCGCCGGAGTCGGTGACGCAGGACGGCGTGGGCAACGTGTCCAAGTGGGCGGACCTGTCTGGAAACGGCCGCGACCTGACGCTGTCGGGCGCCGCGGTGTCGCCGGTGTACCAGGCGAGCCTGCTCAACGGCTTCCCCGCGCTCGACTTCGACGGGCCCAACCGAAGGCTCTCGGCCCCGGCCGTTCCGCTCGACGCGGGCGTCACCGTGTTCGCCGTCATGCAGCAGCGCACGCCGGAGCCGTCGGGCTGCCTCGCGCACCACGGCAGCCGGGACGACGACTGGTCCATTGAGCTGCAGGGGGCCGGTCCCCAGACACACTTCCAGTCGCAGTCGGACACGTCGGTCGGGCTCACGCTCACCAGCGGCACCAACTACGTGCTGGGGGCGCGGCTGACGAGCACGCGCTTCTTCGCGGCGCGCAGCAGCAGCGGCCTGGTGAGCACCACCGGCGGGGGCAACGGCATCACCCCGGGAATCGTGCCGTTCTACCTGGGCTCGTCAGACGTCTTCGACGACTCCCGCGCGTACGTGGGGGAAGTCGTCTACTTCGATCGAGGCCTGAGCGACCTCGAGCGCGACGCGGTCATGCAGCACCTGCGCGTCAAGTGGAACGTGCCATGAGCCGCGATCCCACCGAGCGCGGGGGCGCCGAGCCGCAGAGCGCGCCGACCCTGCACGGCGCGCCCCCGACGCAGCCGCTGCCGCTGACGAACGCGGTGGCGACGAGCGCGCAGTCGCTTCAGAC
>JALHOS010000427.1 GCA_022842905.1 Myxococcaceae bacterium
CGTGTGCTCTTCCGATCTGCCGGTCCCGCGCTTCGGCCGCGGCCACGCCCGCGCCCCGCGCCGAACACCGCCGAGGCCTTGCAGCGTTTGGGCTCACTTCACCAGTCGCAGCGTCAGCGGGTACGTGTACCACCCGCCGTCCTTCGCCTTGATCGCCGCGAGGATCGGCAGGATCAGCTGCGCCAGCATCGTCGCGCAGAGAAACGGAATGCCGATGAGCAGCACGGACGCGGACGCGGAGATCGCCAGCGCCAGGTAGGCCGTGATCTGGAAGTTCAGCGACTCCTTCGCGTGCAGCGTCACGAAGCTGCCCGGGGCGTCCTTGCGCGTCAGGTAGATGATGAGGGGCACCAACAGCCCGCTGCCGGGAATGACGAAGCTCAGCAGCGTCAGCGCGTGGACCAGTGCCGCGGTGCTCCGCTCGTCGTCCGTCGACGGGCCGAGCGACGGCGGTGTGCCTGGGCCTGCGCCAGGCGGCGCGCCGAACGTCGGTGGGACAGGGTTGGGGTTTGGATCCACGGGTGCACCCTCACTCGACGATGACGAGCCGCGCGCCGTTCTCCACGGCAGTGCCTTCGACCGCAAAGACGTCCTTCACGACGCCGGCCTTGGGGCTCTTCAGCTCGTTCTCCATCTTCATCGCCTCGACGACGACGAGCGGCTGCCCTTCGGTCACCGCGTCGCCCGGCTTCACGAAGACCTTCACGATCTTCCCCGGCATGGGCGCGGTGAGCACCTGCTTGCCTTCGGCGCCCTGCACGCCGTGCGCTTCACGAGCGGTGAGTGTGCGCTCGTCGGCGACGTCGAACTGGGTGGTCTGCCCACGGAGCGTCACCAACGTCTTCTCGCCCTGGTGCTCGACATCGACCGCGTACGACGCGGCGCCCACGAGCAGCGAGAGCCCGCCATGCGGCAGCTTCAGCGCTTCGACTTCCGTCGTGACACCCTCGACCGTGACGGCGTAGCGACTGGGTCCCGTCGCCTGCACCGTCACCTTCTGCGGCGTGGCGTCCTTCGTCCCCAGCTCCTTGATCTGGTAGCTCGCGCTCTTCATCGCAGCCCTCAGCTCCTTCCCCACGCGCGTGGTCGAGCCTGCTCCGCCCAGCGTGAGCGCCGAGGACCCGAGCTGGTGCTGCCCGTGGGCGCCACCTTCGCTTCGAGCGCCTCGTCGTGCTGGAACGCCTGCACCGCGGCCGCCAGCACCGCCACCTGCGTCAGCTCGGGCTTCGGCGTGCCGAGCAGCGTCGCGTGCTCGCGCCCCAAGAAGCCGGTGTCGTAGTCCCCGCGCGCGAAGGCCGGGTGCTCGATGATCCGCTTGAGGTAGCGCACGTTGGTGGTGATGCCTTGGACCAGGTACTCGTCCAGCGCGCGGCGCATGCGCAGCAGCGCCTCGGCTCGCGTCGGCGCCCAGACCGACAGCTTGGAGATCATGGGATCGTACGTGTTGGGCACCGTGTACCCGGGGTACACGCCGGAGTCGTCGCGAACGAAGGGGCCCGCAGGCACGCGAATCGCCTCGATGCGGCCCGGTGAGGGCATGAAGTTGGTCGTGGGGTCCTCCGCGTACACCCGCACCTCGATGGCGTGGCCGCGTGGGGAAATCGGCGCGGTGAACGGCAGCTCGCCGCCCTGCGCCACGTGGAACTGCCAGGCCACCAGGTCCAGGCCCGTGACCCACTCCGTCACCGGGTGCTCCACCTGGAGGCGGGTGTTCATCTCCAAGAAGTAGAAGTTCCGCTTGGCGTCGACGAGGAACTCCACCGTGCCCGCGCCGACGTAGCCCACTGCCTTGGCCGCGCGCACCGCGACCTCACCCATGGCGGCCCGCATCTGCGGGGTGAGAATCGGAGACGGCGTCTCTTCGACCACCTTCTGGTTGCGCCGCTGCGCGCTGCACTCCCGCTCGTTGAGGTGAATGCAGTTGCCCAGCGTGTCGGCGAAGACCTGGATCTCCACGTGGTGCGGCTCGTCCAGGAACTTCTCCATGTACACCGCGTCGTTCCCGAACGCGCTCGACGCCTCGCTGCGTGCCGTCCGCCAGGCCGACTCGAGGTCCTCTTCTCGGTCCACGCGGCGCATGCCCTTGCCGCCGCCGCCGCCCGCGGCCTTGAGCATGACCGGGTAGCCGATCGTCTTCGCGAACGCCCGAGCCTCGTCCACGGCCTTGAACGGCTCCGTCGTGCCTGGCACCACCGGAACGCCGGCCTTCATCATGTTGGAGCGGGCCTTGGTCTTCTCGCCCATGGCCTCCATGGCGCTCGCCGGTGGACCCACGAAGGTGACGCCCGCGGCCTCACACGCCCGCACGAAGGACGCGTTCTCGGACAGGAAGCCGTAGCCCGGGTGAATCGCGTCTGCGCCGGCCGCCTTCGCCGCCGCGAGGATGTTCTCCTGCTTGAGGTAGCTCTCCCGGGAAGGCGCTGGCCCCACGCAGTACGCCTCGTCGGCGAAGCGCGTGTGCAGGGCCGAGCGATCTGCCTCCGAGTAGACCGCCACCGTCTTGAAGCCCAGCTCCTTGGCCGTGCGCATCACCCGCACCGCGATCTCCCCGCGGTTGGCGACCAGCACTTTGCGAATGCGTCCCATGGCGCGCGGCGGCTTAGCAGAAAGCCACAGACCCGCTCGGCCTTCCGATCGTCAAGGCCGCCTACACGCGTGGTGTGGACAAGCGCAGTCCAGCGGGCCTTCGGGTTGATCGAAACCAGACGATTGAAATGTGAAGGTGCTTACCAGCGCCTTCAGTTGGGGCGGGGCGGCGGCGGGGTCAGGCGCTCTTCCAACACGCCTTCGATCTCGTCATTCACATCGGACAAGAAATCCAGCCCGGTGCGGCGCTGCACTTCGTTGATGGTGACGAGGTAGTCGCGCCAGGGCCGCCGCGGCGTGCGGTCGTTCGGCACGATGACGGCGAACGCGGTGGTCGACGTGTTGATGGAGTCGAGCGTCTTCGCGAACACGACGACCTTGAAGTAGTGCGAGGGCACGTGCACGCCGGAGCCGATCGCCTGGGTGGGGCCTTCGAAGAGCGGGCCGGCGATGAGGTAGAGCTTCTCGTCGTTGCGCTCGGCGTGGCGGCGCATCTCCATTTCCAGGTCGAGCCAGGTGCCTTCGTTGAACGTGCTCGTCTGCGGGGCGATGTTGGTCCAAGTGAAGGTGGCGCGGTTGTCCTCGGTGGTGGCGTTGCGATCCGAGCCCGGGCAGAGGTGCCCGCGGGACCAGCCGCTGTACCGATAGTCGCTGTCCTTGGCCTGGCGATCGCGCGGCGTCGTCGGGTCCACCAGGAAGTTCTCCGCGCGGTTGACCTCACCCAGCCAGCGGCGCTCGAGCGTCCAGCTGACCCACAGGGGCACCTTCCGCGTCGTGTCGTACGCGAGGACGAACTGCGGCTTGACCACCAGCCAGTTCGCTTCCAGCCCCAGGCCCGCCGGCGACGGGAAGCCCAGCTCCACCTGGCTCGAGACCGTGCTCCCCAGCGGCGCGTTGCGGATCTCGTCGGTGCCGTACCCCGCGTCGCCCTTGTTGCGGACGAGCTGCCCGCCGGCCGTGTCGAAGCCTTCCGTTTCTCGCGTGCTGAGAGAAGCGTCGGGGCCGCAGGCGAAGAGCAGCGCAGCGGCGAGGAGCAGCACGAAAGTCGGGGGGCTCATTGCGGCCGCGCGCCACTGCAAGCCCAAGGCCTAGTGGGTCGGCGGATCGATCAGCCCCTAGATATGGCGTTCTTGTGACGGCAGCGTGTCGTCACGGCAGCGGCAGCGGCCGCCACTGGCCAGGAGCGAGGCCCTCGACGGTCCACTCGCCGAAGCGCTCGCGGTGCAGCGCCGAGACGTGCCGGCCGACGGCGGCGAACATGCGCCGGACCTGGTGGTACTTGCCTTCGCGCAACGTCACGCGGGCGTGGGTGTCGTCGACCGGCGTGAGCGTGGCGGGGAAGCAGCACTCGGCCTCGTCTTCGAGCTGAATGCCCTGGGCGAAGGCGGCGATCTCCTTCGCGCCGACGGGCCCGTCGATCGTCGCCAGGTACACCTTGTCCACGTGGTGTTTGGGGGACGTCAGCCGCTGCACCAGCGGCCCCTGGTCGGTGAGGAGGATCACGCCGCTGGTGTCCTTGTCGAGCCGGCCGATGGTGACGACCTTGGGGTCGCGCAAGAGCCACCGCCTGGGGAGCACGTCGTACACGCGGGGCCCGTCGCGATCGTCGTGGCTGCAGACCAGGCCCAGGGGCTTGTGCAGCAGCACGAAGAGGCCCAGCGGGAAGTCGACGGCCTCTCCGTCGATCGCCACGTGGGTGGGGTCGACCCGCGCCGAAGCGTCGTCCCAGGGCTGGCCGTTGACCGTCACGCGGCCTTCGTCACACAGGCCCTGCGCTTCCTTGCGGCTGGCGTAGCCCAGGCTCGACAGCAGCTGATCCAACCGGCGGCTCGTGCCCACAGCCGTCACTCCAGCTTCTCGCCGTAGAAGGCGTCGAGCATGGCCAGGTACTTCTGCGTCACCACCTTGCGCTTGACCTTGAGCGACGGCGTCAGCTCTCCGGCTTCGATCGTGAAGTCCGCGGGGACGATGCCGAAGTTCTTGATCGTCTCGTAGCTGGGCAGCGTCTTGTTGAGCTCGGCGAAGACCGGCTCGAGCGCCTGGCGCACGCAGGGCTGCTCCGTCATCGCCTGGTGGGTGGTGAACGCGACGCCCTTCTCGGCCAGCAGCGCCTTGCCCACCTCTTCGTTGATGCTGACCAGCGCGGTGACGAAGTTGCGCCGGTCGCCGTGGATCATGACTTGCGAAATGAGCGGCGTGGCGGCCTTGAGCGCGTTCTCCAGCACCTGCGGGGCGATGTACTTGCCGCCAGACGTCTTGATGAGGTCCTTCTTGCGGTCGGTGATGCGCAGGTAGCCGTCGGCGTCCAGCTCGCCGATGTCGCCGGTCTTGAGCCAGCCGTCCTCGGTGATCGTCTCCTTCGTCGCCGCTTCGTTCTGCCAGTAGCCCTGCATGATGTGCGGGCCGCGCAGGAGGATCTCCCCGTCGTCGGCGAGCTTGAGCTCGGTGCCCGGGAAGGCCTTGCCCACGGTGCCGATCTTGTTCTTCGACGGCACGTTCGCGGTCGCGCCGGCGCAGTTCTCGGTCAGGCCGTACGCTTCGAGGATCAACAGGTCGTTGAATTCGAAGAAGTACGCGATCTTCCGCGCCAGCGGCGCCGAGCCCGACACACACAGCGCGATGCGACCGCCCAGCCGTTCCTTGAGCGTCGCGGCGATCTTCGAGAACACGAGCTTCTTCGCCAGGCTCAGCGCGAGGGACTCGTACACGCGGCCGTCCATGCGCGCCTGCGCCCATTTGTCGAACTCGCCGAGCGCCCAGCGCGCGAGCCTGCCCTTGACGCCCGGCGTGTTGACCGCCTTCTGAATCACCGCGGCGTAGACCTTCTCGAAGATCCGCGGGACCGCGGGCAGCACCGTCGGCTTCGATTCGGCCAGGTACTCGATGAGCTTGTCGATGTTGTCGCAGAAGGACATTTCGAAGCCGAGGCCGATCCACGTCGCCGCCGCGCCTTTGCCGAAGACGTGCGCGAGCGGCAGGAAGAGCAGCATGCTGTCGTGCGGCTGCATGAGCTTGAGCTCGTTGAGCGCGACGCACTCGAAGATGAAGCTCGCGTGCGCCAGCACCACGCCCTTCGGGTTCCCGGTCGTGCCAGAGGTGTAGATGAAGCAGGCCGGGTCGAGCGGCTTCACCGCGTCGATGCGCGCGTCGAGCTCGCCGGGGTGCGCCGGGGCGTACTGGCGGCCTTCTTCTTCGAGCGAGGTCATCGAGCGCGCGGCGTGCTGGCCCAGCGTCTCCTCGTCGAACACGAAGAGCGCTTGGACGGCCGGGACCCGTGCCTTGGCTTCGACGATGCGGCTCAGGCGGCCGGGGGCACCACGTTCGCCCCACTCGCCGTCGACGAAGGCGAAGCGCGCGCCGGAGTTCTCCAGGATGAAGACTGTCTCGTCGACCGTGTTCGACGCGTAGATCGGCACGGTGACGCCGCCCGCGATGATGACGGCGAGGTCCGCCAGTGCCCACTCGAGCCGCGTCGGGCCGAAGATCGCCACGCGGTCCCCAGGCTTGAGGCCCTGCGAGAGCAGCCCGTGCGCGAGGTCCTTCGCCCGTCGCCCCAGCTGCTCCCACGTCAGCGTCGTCCAGACGCCGTTCTTCTTGCCTCGCGCGGCGGGCTTGGGCCCGCTCTCCTGCACGCGTTGGCGAAAGAGGTGCGCCAGGCTCTTCCACGGCAGCGCGGCGATCTGTGCGGCGTATCTGTCTTGGTGGCTCATGGTGGGCTGACATAGCCCGGCCGCCTCTCGAAGTGCCTATGGCCAACGAAGGCTCGGGTGGGCTTGCGTGTGCCGCATGAACCGAACGCTTCGATCGTGGGTCGTCCTGGGTGTGCTCGCGGTGGGGGGCGGCGCGTGTGAGATGGCCGCGCCGTGCACTGCCAGCAG
>JALHOS010000428.1 GCA_022842905.1 Myxococcaceae bacterium
GGCGCCATGGCCGGCCTCGTCGGAGGCGCCGGGGCACGCGCGGCGGCCAGCTGCGTCGTCTGCGCGGGAGCGGCCGGACGCGCCGCTACGCTGGTCGTCGGGCGCGTCATCGTCGGACGCTGCACGGGCCGCGTCGCAGGGCGTTCGTCTTGCGTCCGAGGCTCGGCGGAGCCCATGTCCACGCGGCCGCGGAAGCTCGCGCCGTCGACGATGATCACCCGAGGAGACTTGATGTCCCCCACCATGCGGCCTTCGTGCGTCAGCTCGACGCTCTCGGTCGCGGTGATGTTGCCCACCACCACGCCGGACACGATCGCGTTGCGCACCTCGACGTTGGCCTTCACGATGCCCGTCGGCTCGACGATCAGCGTCTTGGTGAGGTTGAGCTCACCTTCGACCCGACCGCGCACGGTGAGGTCTTCGTCGCCGGTCAGCTTGCCGCTGATCAGGATCGACGGGCCGATCACCGTGCTCTCCGCACGGGCCCCGAATTCCTTGGTGGTCGCCATGAAAGGTCAGCGCTCCTTGACGTCCATGTCGACGTTGCCCTTGAAGCTGGCGCCGTCGGCAATGAGGATTCGGGGCGCGCGAATGTCGCCCACGACGCGGCAGTCGCTCTTGAGCTCGACCTTGTCCGACGCGGCGATGTTGCCCGTGACCCGCCCGGCGATGTCGACGTTCTGCACTTCGATGTCGGCTTCCACGACGCCCGACGCTTCGACGAACAGGCTCTCCTTCAGGCTGATCTTTCCCTTCACCGTCCCCTGGATCACCAGGTCTTCGTCACCCGAGATCTCGCCGTCGATGACGATGGTGCTGCCAATGATCGTGTTGGCCATGTGCCTTCTTCGTCCTTTGCCGTTGGAATGAGGTTGCGGTTCTCGACTGAGCGCTTCGAATTCAGATGTCTTCCGGGAGCTTCACGTCCATCTCGATGCTGCCGTTGAACACGGCCCCATCTTCGATGACGACGCGGACGGCCTTGATGTCGCCGTTCACCTTCGCGGTCTGGTTGATCGAGACCTTGGTCGACGTGTCGATGTTGCCGGACGCCGTGCCGTTGATCGTCAGCTCGTCCGCGCGAATGTCGGCTTCGACCTGGCCCGACGATTCGATCGTCAGGTGGTTCTTGAGCGCGATCTGACCTTCGACACGGCCCTCGATCACGAGGTCTCCCGCGCCGGTCAGGCTGCCCCGAATGGTGATGCCTTTGCCGATGATGTTGATGTGGTCGGTGATGGCCATGCTGGCGAAATCCCTCGGATAAAAAAGCGGTCGGCACCGTACGTCAGCAGTGCGCCGAGATCCATTGTGCAATTGCGTCGACGACTTCTTCTTTGCCCAGCTCGTTGAGCACTTCGTGGCGCATGCCGGGGTAGCCCTTCCAGGTCTTGTCCGTCGAAGCCATCGTGTCGAAGTAGGCCTTGGCCGCGGCCGGCGAGGCGATGGGGTCGGCTTCTCCCATGACCATGAGCACCGGCGCCGAAAAGCGGGGGCCGGTTCCGGCGAGGGCGCCCTGCCAGGCCGAGCTTTCGAAGAACCAGCGCGGCGTCGTCGTGCGGAAGTACAGCGGGTCGGCGTTGGTCTTGGCTTGCCAGGCGGTGTCCCGCGACAGCTGGTCGGCGGCGAGCTGGTTCGACAGCGACAGCCCGGGGAAGATCCGCCGGAGCACCTTGGCGCCGGCGACGGTGAGCGCCGGAGGATCGAACGCGAGCTTGAAGTACGCGCCGGACAACACCACGCCCGTCAGGCCCGGAGGCTGCCGCAGCACGAAGTGTGTCGCCATGAGCGCGCCGTGGCTGTGCGCCACGAGGAACCGCTTGGCCGTGCGCGCTTCGGCTTGGAACTTGTCCCAGAACGTCTCGAGATCGTCGAGGAACAGCTCCCAGCGCAGGCAGTCGCCGCGCTTGCCGGCCGCCTTGCCGTGGCCGCGGTAGTCCACGGCCATGACCTCGAAGCCCTTGGCGGTCCACGCGTCGATCGTCGCCCGGTTGCGCTCGCCGTACTCGCCGTAGCCATGCACGAGGGCGATCGACGCCTTGGGCGCCGAGTCGGGGCGGTTCCACTGCCAGAAGAGCTGCGTCTTGTCGTTCTTGGAAAGGAACGTACCTTCGTCGCGGCTGGGCATGGGCGCCAGCCACCTTATCGGCGCGGCTTCAAATTCCCAGCAACTTCAGCTTCCGCTCGAGCTCGGCGCGCTGCCCCTTGCGATCGCCGAGATCGGGCTGTTCCTTGAGCAGCTGCACCGCGCGCAGCAGCACCCGCTTGGCGTCTTCCACCTGCCCAGCGGCGCGCTGCGCGTCGGCCAGGTGCTCGAGCAGCGTGATCTGATCCGGCGCTTCCTCGACGGCGCGGCCGAGCAGCTCGACCGCGCGCGGGTAGTCCTTCTTGCGGAAGTACAGCCACCCGAGGGAATCGAGGTAGGCGGCGGAGCTGGGCTTGAGCTCGAGGGCGCGCTTGAGCATTTTTTCGGCCTGCTCGAGATCGCCGCCGCGCTCGGTCAACGTGTACCCGACGAAGTTGAGCGCCGCGGCGTTGGACGGGCTGCGCACGAGGATCGCCTTGACCAGCTCGACTGCGCGCTGCCACTCGCCGTTGCGCTCGAGCACGAAGGCCAGCGCGAAGGTCAGCGCTTCGTCCTGCGGCGAGGCGGCGAGCGCCTGGGTGAACAGCTTGACCGCTTCGCCCAGCGTGCCCTGCCGCTCGTAGAAGCCGCTGAGCCCGTCGACCAGCTCGGGCGCCGCGCCACGCGCACGGAAGCCGCGCAGCAGCACCGCTTCGGCGTCCTTCACCTTGCCGGCGCGCTCCAGCGCCCGCCCGTAGGCCGCGTGCACGCCGCTCAAGTCCGGCCGGTCGGCCAAGAGCTTCGCGAAGGCGTCGAGCGCCGCGCCGTGTTTGCTGAGCAGCGACAGACACGACGCGCGGTGGAGCCGGGCTTCGTCCGAGACTTCGCCCACGCTGCCGGGGACCCCTTCGAACGCGTCGACCGCGGCGCTCCACTGGCGCAGCCGCTCGAAAACCAGCCCGGCGTAGAAGTGCAGGCGCGGCTCTTCGAGTCGTTTGCGCGCGTCGTCCAGCACCTCGGCGGCGGCGTCGACGTGGTTGGCGGCGAGGTACGAGAAGGCCACGCGCACCACGAGCTCCGGATCGCGCCCCAAGGACAAGAGCTGATCGAAGTACGGCCGCGCCGCGCGCACGCCCTGCTCCCTCAAGGCGAGGCGCCCGGCGGACAGGAGGACTTCCCGGTGTTCGGGATCGCGCTCCAGCGCATGGTCGTAGGCGCTCAGCGCCTTCTCGGGCCGCTGCGCGTTCTCGTGAATGCGGGCCAGCGCGACCCACACGTCGACGTCGCCCGGGTCCCGATCCGAGGCCTTCTGGAGCAGCGGCTCGGCGCGGGCCGCGTCATTCCGTTCGGCCAACGCGAGCCCAAGTCGTCGGTAGCCGACCGGGTCCCCGGGGATCGCCGCCCCCATTTCGTCGACCACCTTGATCGCGTCGTCCACCCGGCCTTGGTCGAGCCAGAGCTGAGTGAGCACCAGGTACGCGTCTGGCTGGTGCGGCCGGAGCCGAATGGCGCGGTGCAGAAACCCCCGCGCCCGCGTCGTCTTCTGCGCTTCGAACAGCACCCGGCCCATGAGCAGGTGCGCCGGCGGGTAGTCGGGGTTCTTCTCGATCACCCGCTTGAGCTGGCCTTCGGCTCGTTCCAGATCGAGCGAGCGCGCGTACTGCTCTGCCAGCTGCGTCATCAGGTACGGGTTCTCGTCGTCGCTCGCGAGCGCCAGGCGCAGCTCGTCCATGGCCGAGCGGTGCTCGCCGTCGTGGTGCTTGAGGCGCGCCTGCATGAAGTGCGCGTACGAGGCGGCGCTGGGGTACTCCGGGCGAACGGGCTCGCTGCTGGCCATGGCTTCGCGCATGGCCTGGAGATCGACCTGGGGACGCTTCGGCGGGCCGGCCCAGGCGCACGGCACGGCGGCCACCAAGCCCACCGCGAGCACGGCTCGACTCAGGGCAGACGCCACAGCGCTTCCACCAACCCTTCGGCCGTTGGGCTGTCCGGCCCGGCTTCGAGCAGCGCGGCGTCGTACTTCGCGCCAGCTTCGGCGAGCGCGGCCAGGAGCCGGTCGACGATCTTCTGGCCGGCGTCCCGCGGCGTCTCCGGCAGCACCAGCACGAAGGCGCCCCGGCCCCAGTGGCCGAGCAGCTCCGGCGGCACGAGGTGTTGGCTGAGCACCGCCGCGAAGCGCCGAGTGCCGGCGGCGTCGGGGACGTCCTGGGGCGACAGCCGCGCCAGGGTCAACGCGCGCCCCGAGCGCACGCTCCGCGACAGCTCTTGATCGAGGCGGTTGGCGACGCCGACGGGATCGAGCACGCCGGTGAGCGCGTCGTTCCCCGGCACCGCGAAGCCGCTGCCGTTCTTTCGCTTGAGCGCCTCACCAATGCGCGCCAGCAGCACGCTCAGCGGGAAGGGCTTGGACAGCGCCGTCATGGCGCCCAGGGTGTGCGCTTCGAGCTTCTCGGCCAGCTCGTTCGAGCCGGAGATCAACACGACGGGCAGCGCGGCGGTCTCCGGCCGGCCCTTGAGCTCGCGCAGCACGTCCAGGCCGTCTCGCCGCGGCATGAACACGTCCATGACCAACACGTCTGGCTGGAGCGAGAGCACCCGCTCGACGACCGCCGCCCCGTCGCGGGCGATCTCCACGCGGTAGTGCCCCGCGAACGCGAGCGCACAGGCGCGCACGAAGACCGGATCGTCGTCGGCGACGAGCACGAGGGGGAGCTGCGCGCCGAGCGCCGAGTCCTTCTTGGGATCGACCGCCTTGCGCAGCGGCAGCGTGAAGGTGAAGGAAGCGCCGCGCCCGGGCCGCGGCTCGACCCAGATCTCGCCGCCGTGCCGCTCGACGTAGTCGCGGCAGATCTGCAGACCCAAGCCGGTGGACCGCTCGAACGAGAGCAGCAGCTGCGCGGGATCGGCCACCACGCCGTCGTCCTGCACCTCCACCAGCGCGGCGTCGCCGTCGGGGCGCTGCGAGAGCTTGGCGCGGACGACGATCTCCTTCAGGTCCACCGCGTGGCTGAGCGCGTTGGTGACCAGGTTCTGCAGCACCTGGCGGATCTTCAGCTCGTCGCCGA
Source organism: Myxococcaceae bacterium (assembly GCA_022842905.1). Classification (GTDB taxonomy): domain Bacteria; phylum Myxococcota; class Myxococcia; order Myxococcales; family Myxococcaceae; genus JALHOS01. The sequence continues at coordinate 5,131 of JALHOS010000428.1, forward strand.
GCGCCGGGAGGCTCATGGGCGCTTCCGCCCGCAGCCGCACGCCGTCCTTCTCCGCGAGGATCTTCAGATCGCGCACGGTCTCCTGGACGGTCTCGGCCACGTCCATGGTCTTGGTGAAGAGGACGATGCGCTCGCCGGACTCCCGGCTGTTCTCGAGCAGGCTCTCGACCAGCTCGAGGACCTTGCGGCTGGTGCGCTGGATCGCCTCCGCGGACGGCACGAGATCGGGGATCAGCCCGCCGTCGGTGAGCAAGATGTGCGAGTGCCCGAGCAGCACGTTGAGCGGCGCCCGCAGATCATGGCTGAGCACGGCGAGCAGCTCGTTCTTGCGCTGATCGACGGCCTTGAGCCGCCGGTTGACCTCCTGGAGTTCCTTGAAGCGCGACACGTAGGCCGACTCGAGCGCTTGCCGCGCACGCGTGCTGGCCTGCTCGGCGTGAGACCGCTCCAGGGCGTTGAGCAGCCCGGACCCCAGCGCCGTGACGAAGTCGCGCTCCTCTTGCTCGAGCGCGAGCGATCGATCGAACACCAGCGCCACACCGTCCCCCGGCTCGGACAGGAACGCCTGGGCGTAGACGCCGTCCTGGCGCGAGAGCTGCCGCGTGTCGAGCGCCGAGCGCAGCCACGGCGAGACGGCCAAGTCCACGGGCACACGATCGGCGCCCCGGAACACGAACGCCCGCCGCAGCCCGTCGACCAGCTCGATGACGACGGCAGAAGCGCGGGAAGCGCCGAGCACCGACTCGAGCGCGCCGGTCGCGCGCTGCGCCAACGTGGACAGGGGCACGCCGGTCGTGGTCGACGTCGTCAGCTCGAGGAGCACCTCCAGGCGCCGACGCATGAGCTGCTCTCGCGCGGCGGCCTGCTGCGCGGTGATCCGCGCCGTCAGCTGCTGCACCAGCTCGTCCAGCCCCTTCGCCCGGCCGTCTGCTTCTCTGGCCAGCGCCGCCGACGCACGCCCCTCGAGCACCAGCGGGATTCCGCGCAGCATGGCGTGTTGGTGCAGCCGTCGAAGTGGCGCCACCGGCGTGCGCGCGCCGACGCGGACGATCACCGCATTCACGGCAGCGCCTTCGAGCGCCGCGGCCGCGCTCCGCATCGACGCTTCCGCGCGGCACTGGAAGCCTCGCCCGGAAAGCTGCGAAGCCAGCGCGTCGGCGCGAGCTCCCGTGATCACCACACAGCCCGGCGAAGACACACTCGCAGTGTATACGCGGCACGGTATAGTCCGCGCGGCCGCAGTCCTCACACATGGGCACCATGCACCGCACATTCGCCGCTGCTGTCTTCCTCACCGCCTCCCTCGCCGCA
>JALHOS010000429.1 GCA_022842905.1 Myxococcaceae bacterium
CCGGCGAGCACGTGGCGCGCCCCCTGGTCGCGAGCGGCGAACGAGAGCGCCGAGCCGTTGGGGGATGGCAGGACGATGCGGACAGGGCCCACGCCCGACAGCAGGTCGGTTGGCGAGAGCGACAGCTGTCCGTCCTGTCTGCGGCCGGCGAGCAGCGCACCACGCGCGCGTGCGTGCGCCGGTGCACCGTCGTCGGCCCAGCCGTACGGGAAGACGACGCCGCCGCCTTCGACGACGGCGCTCACGGCCGACGTGAACCGCAGGACGTCGACGATCACCACCACGTCGGCGAGCGGCGCAAGCGTTCGCAGGCCGTCCGGCCCCCAGTCGAAGCGGTACGCGTACCCGTCCTGCGTGTTCCAATCCGCGCCGCCGACATGCGCGCCGTCGTCGCTTCGAAGTGCCGCCACCATCACCTGTCCTCCCGTTGGGGTTCACGAGCTTCGACGGCTGTCGCGTCGGGCTCCAGAGAAACCCCGACGGGAGGACGACGCGCGCTGGTTTGCTCGGGTTCATCGCGTCGAGCGACGCACAGGCGTTCGTCGACGGCTGCGGCCGCCGAGGGTCGCCGTCGTCAGTGGCGGCGGTGCCTTTTTTGCGACGTTCGTGTCGCGTTTCGAGCGCCGGTGGTGCCCGTTCTGCGGAAGGTGACGCCGGCATGCGCGCGCGAGCCCTTGCGGTTGGTCGGTCGTGCGTTAGGGCGGAGGCCACCGATGATCACCGAAAAGGACTGGGTGCTGCGGCTGGCCCAACAGATCGCCCAGCTCATCGCGCGGGCGCTGGGGCTCGCCCGAGCCGGCAAGCACGCCGAAGCGGAAGCCGAGCTCGCGCGTGCGGCAGGAAACGGCCTCGGCGCGGAGCTCAGCGCGTTGTTGTGCCTGGACGCGGCAGGCGCGGTGGCGCTGCTCGGGAGCGCAGCGAAGGTGAGCACCTTCGCCCGGCTCGTCGAAGCGCTGGCCGAGGTCCGCGAGCTGGCCGGGGACGCCGACGGTGGGCTGGCCAAGCGGCTCCACGCGGCCGACGTGTGGACTCAGGCCTGCGCCCGCTTCCCGAACGAGCCAGGGCTGGTGGACGGCCTCCGGCAGTGCCAGCTCGCAGTCGACGCCGTCCTCGCGCGGCGAGCACCACCGGCGTGACCTGAATGAACAGGCTCTGCTTCTTCGTCGACTCGCACGCGGCGTCGAACCTGGTCAAAGCAGCTCGGAGGCTCCGGCAACGTCGTCCCGGTCAGCGTGCTGTCGAAGGAGGAGCACCTCGTCCGCGATGCTGAGCGCCGTGCACCCGTCGGCGCCGGCCCGCGGTCTTCCGGTTCACCTCTGCGGTGGGCATGAGGCAACGCGGCGGTGGCCTCACAGCTGGGGCCCTCCCTTTCGTTCCCAACGACCGGGCGTCGTTCCGCGCGGGGCCGCGTCGAGGTCAGCGCGGCGCAGCGGGGCGGCGAGCTGCGAGCTGGAGACCGCCGGCAGCACGGGCCACCGTGCATCGACCGAGAATGGCGGGCGAGTCCTCGCCGCCACGCACCGAGTGCTGGGCCGGAGCAGGGCGAGACGCTTCGCTCCGGCGCCAGGGCGCTTCAGCGACGTCGGCGGGACCGCAAGCGCACCGCCGCGAGCACCAGCCACGGCGCCAGGCCGCCGACCGACGCGCACGACGACGCCACGTCCGAGCTCCACGACGCGTAGCCCAGGTAGAGGGGCGGCTTCGGCGGAGGCGCGCAGACCTTCGCGCTGCCGGTGGACTGCTGGCACTTGAACCCGCCTGAGCAGTTCGCGTCGGCGTCACACGTCACCGCGCACGTGGGCGGCTGGTTCGAATAGAGCGACGCACACTCGACGGGGAAGCCCCGCACCGGCGCGCCGCAGTACGTGGCGCCCATGACGCAGGCTTGACCCACCGCCGCGACCGGTCGCTGCTTGAACCAGCAGACGCTGGGGCTCGTGGCCGCCAGCGAGCATTCATACTCCGCACCGCAGTCCGCGCTCGAAGCGCAGCGCGTCGAACAGTAGGGCGTCGAGTGCTGCGCGTCGGTGATGCACTGGCGGCCCTTGCACTGGTTCGGGTTGGAGCACGGCTGGCCTTCGGCGACACAGTCGCGATCCGCCACCGGGCAGACCCCCGTCGAGCAGATGCCGTCGGCTCCACAGTTCATCGGGCAGTCGGGGTCCTTGTTCAGGTCCGGGCACTGGGCGCTGCACGTGCCGTCGCGCGCGCACAGACAGTCGATGTCGGGGGGCGTGCAGCCCGCCTTGCACTGGCCGTCCTCCACGCAGGTCGCCCCTTCGAACTCCGCGAGCCAGGTGTTGATGGTGCTGGCGTAGTAGTCGGTGCGGCTGTCCGCGCCGTTCGTGCACTCCTGGCCAATGGTGTACGAGTGCACGCCGATCACCCGCTCCACGCCGTCCGAGAACGTCATGAACGTGGGGCCGCCGGAATCACCCTGGCAAATGCCCTTGTCAGTGAAGTTGCCGATGAAGAGGTTGTACTGCTGGAGCGCGCGCAGCGTCAGCGTCACCTCACGCTTGGTCCCGCTGCCCATGTCGTTGCCTGTCGTGCCGTAGCCGACCGCCCGCACTGTGCGCCCTTGCATGCCGCTCAGGCTCGCGCTGTTCCAGGGCTTCGGGGTGACGTTCGGCGGCGCTGCTTCGAGCTTCGCCACGGCAATGTCGCCGAAGAAGCTCCCGCTGTTGCCGCTCCAGCCCGGGTGAATCCGCTTGTCGACGATGCGCCAGTAGTTGTTCGAGCGGATTTCCCCGTCGGTCGGGGCGTTGCTCGCGAAGTAGCTCGCGCCGACGTCGTCGACACAGTGCGCCGCGGTGAGCAGCGTGCGCCGGCCGATCAACGTGGCGGTGCAGATACCGCCGGACATGCCCTGCTGCATGATCAGCAGGAACACGTTGGGGTCGTTGCGGTTGATCGTTCCGCCGACGATGTCCTGCTCGCTCGACGCGACGTCGTCCTGCGCCGTGGGCTCCATCGTCGGGCCGCAGGCGGACAGCGCGAGCGCAGCGAAGAAGGTCGTGACGAGGTGACGCATGGCATGACTCCCTAAACAAGACGACGACGCCGGCCAAGCCAGGCCAGCAACAGCGGAACGAAGAGCGGCGCGGCCGCAGCGGTGCAGCCCTGGGCGGCGGCGACGGTGAAGGTGTCGGCCAGCGGGAGCGTCGGCGGCTCGAAGCTCAGCCCCGGCGGGCGGCAGAAGCGCTGCGCGTCGGCGCCGCCCAGACAGGACTCTCCGCTCAGGCAGTCCGACTGCGCGCTGCACGAGCGCACACAGCGGGTGATGCCGCCTGCGGGGCCCGTGCACACCGAGTCGACGCAGTGGTCTCGGCTCGGGCTGCAGCTCTGCGTCAGCTGGCGCTCGGGCTTCTGCGGGTAGCGGCAGACGGCGTCGGCGCACTCGAGGCCCGTGGCGCAGTCGGCCGCGCTGGCGCAGCGCCGCGTGCAGTACGACTGCGGGTGCTGGGGATCCGTCTGGCACAGCCGGGCTTGGCACTCGTCGCGGCGCACGCACAACAGCCCGTCGGCGGTGCAGTCCGGGTCGGGCCGAGGGCAGCTGGCCACCGCGCACACCGCGTCGAGGCCACAGTTCACCGGACAGTCCGGGTCCAAGTTGAAGTCGGGGCACGAGGTCGGGCACTGGCCGTCTCGCGCGCAGGCACAGTCGGCGTCCACCGGCGCGCAGCCCGGCTTGCAGGCGCCGTCTTGAGCGCAGGTCGGCTCGTCCCACTGCGCCGCGGACTGGCGAATCCACGGGACGACGATGTCGACACGCCCGTCGGCGCCGGTCTGCGTGCAGGCCTGGTCGCCGAAGCTCACGACGCCGGCCAGGCGCGGCTCGGAGCTCCCCGCCGTCACCATGAAGCCCGGTCCGCCCGAGTCTCCGCTGCAGGTCTGCTGCCCGACGGCGCCGGACCAGACCAAACGCTCTTCGACACTGCGCACCGCGTAGCTGACCTGGCGCTTTCGGCCGCCGCCAGACTGCGCCAGCCCGTCGGTGACCCCGAAGCCCACGTGGCGAATGACGCGCCCCACGTCGGCGGAGGACAACGCCGTGGTGTTCAGTTCGATCGGCGTGGTGTCCGTCACCGGCACCGCGAGCTGCAGCAGCCCGAAGTCGAAGGAGCGCCCCGAGTAGTTGGGGTGCGAAAGCTGGCTGCGGACCGCCACGGTGCGCCGCGGCGCCGCTCCGTCATGGCCGAAGAGCACGAAGTAGTTGGCCGACGGCCCTTGGGCGTTGATGCAGTGCGCGGCCGTCAACACCGTCTTGGGGCCGATGAGGCTGCCCGTGCAGTACACGTTGCAGCCGCCACGGCAGACCGCCAGCGCCACCACTGCGGGGTCGCCGGTCGTCTCTTCACCGCCGACGATCGCCTGCCCTTGCTTCCAGACGAGCACTTCCGAAGGACCGCAGCCCACCATCAGGCACACCGCCATGCTCACTGCTGCGCCGCGCATGTGCCTGCAGTCTCCCGTCGAAAGGTCGCGCCTGCGAGCAACGACCGTGCCCCTGTGTCGCCGAGGGAGCCAAACCGATCAAGCCCACCCAAGTGCGACGCGCACGGCGCGATCGCCGCCGCTGCTGGACTGTGGGTGCTCCAGCCGTTTGTCAGGAACGCTGACAGTGGGGTGGTGCGAAAAGCGGCGGCGGGCGGCGGCAAAGCCGGTACGGTTCCACGCCGTGCCGACGCTCTTGCAGGGAGCCACGCTGGTGGAGTTCGAGCCGGCGAGGGTGGAGGTAGGCGACCTGCGGATCGCCCGCGGGAAGATCGTCGAGCGCGCGCCCTCGCTCACGCCACAGCAGGGTGAAGACACGGTCGACCTTCGCGGCCGGCTGGTGCTGCCCGGGCTGGTGAGCGCACACCACCACGTGCACGGGTTGGTCCTCCGAGCGCTGTTCAAGGACATGAGCTTCCACGCCGCCCAGGCGCTCATGGGCAAGGTCGAGCTGAACTTGGACACGGGCGATCTCCAGGCGCTGGCGCTCTCGGCCGGCCTCGAAGGGCTGGTGCACGGCACCACGTCGGTCTGCGTCGCGCTGTCCGCGCCCAACTGCACACCCGGCGCGCTGACGCACACCGCGCGCGGGCTGACCGATGCGGGCGCGCGCAGCGTGGTGGCGTACGAGCTGGTCGACGCCCACGGGGCCGGGGTGCTCACCGCGAGTCTCGAGGAGACGGTCGCGTTTCTGCGCACCGCGGTCCGTAGCCGCTCGACCGCGGGGGTCGCCCTCGCGTCGCTCGACACGCTGGACGACGAGTGGCTCAGCCGCGCCGCGCAGGCGCCGGAAGGCCTCCATGTCTTCGCCAACGTCGCCGAGGACGGCAAAGAAGAAGAGCGCTGCACCGGCCGCTACGGCAAGACGCCGCTCGAGCGCCTCGAGCAGTTCGGGCTGATCGGGCCGTCGCTGGTGCTCACCCAAGGTGTCCACCTGTCGTGGCCGGAGCTGTCCCGCGTGCTGGCCGCCGGCGCGTACGTGGCGCATTCACCCCGCGCCAACATGATGTTGCAGGTCGGCAGCGCGCCCGCCGGCAAGTTCGGCGTGTACGCGTGCCTGGGCACCGACGTCATGCCGCTCGACGTGTTGTCCGAAGCGCAGGCCGCCTGGCTCAAGGGCCGCGACGTGGAGCAGCCCATCGACATCGTCCGCTTCCTCGCCAACGGGCACCGGCTGGCGAGCGCGGTCTTCGGCGTCACCTTGGGGCCGCTCCAGCCCGGCGCGCAGGCGGACGTCATGGTGCTCGACTACGTGCCGGCCAGCGAGCTGTCCGCCGACACGCTCGGGCGGCACCTGGCGCTGGGCCTGTCGAGCCACCACGTGGAGTCCGTCATGGTCGACGGCGTCTGGCGCGTGTGGCGTCGCAAGCCGTTGGCGCAATCGCCCACCGAAGTCGCCGGCGCTGCGCGGCAAGCCGTCGCCGGCATCGTCGCGCGCGCTGGGCTCGGCGCGACCCCAGCTTGACTTTCCGTCGGCCGTCGAGTCTCAAGCGCCCCGTTTCGGCACGGCCTTAGGCCCACGTCGGGCCGGCTGCACGGCGAAGGGGAGCAGACACGTCATGAAGATGCAGGCACTGGTGGTGGGAGCGTTGTTGGGTGCGCTGGTGGCCGTCGTGCCCAGCTGCGGTGCGAAGGGCAACTGCAGCTCGGCCAACTGCAACGGCTGCTGCGACGCGCAGGGCATGTGCGTGACGACCAACACCGCGAACGCCACCTGCGGCAACCAGGGCAACGCGTGTGTGGACTGCACCAAGTCGAGCCAGGTGTGCCTCGCGTCGACGTTCAGCTGCATCGCGTCCAACGCTGACGGCGGGACCGGTGGCACGGCTGGCAGCGGAGGCGCGGCGGGGACCGGCGGTGCGGCGGGCGCGGGCGGCACGGCGGGCACTGGAGGCGCTGCTGGCACGGGAGGCGCTGCGG
>JALHOS010000430.1 GCA_022842905.1 Myxococcaceae bacterium
ACGGATGCGGGCGCCAACGACGCCGGTTCGACGGACGCCGGCGCCACGGATGCGGGCGCCAACGACGCCGGTTCGACAGACGCCGGCGCCACGGATGCGGGCGCCAACGACGCCGGTTCGACGGACGCTGGACCGACGGACGCTGGAGCCACCGACGCCGGCGCGACGGACTCAGGGACGAGCCGAGACGACGCCGGCTGCCCAGTCCCGCGCGGGGTCGTCGCCAGCGCGGCCGACGCAGGCCTTCCTCCGGGACTGGTGCTCTGGCTGCGCGCCGACTTGGGCGTCGCGACGTTCGACGGCGGCGCGGTCTGCCGCTGGGAAGACGTGAGCGGCAACGGCCGGCACTTCACGCCCCCGAGCGCCGGGTACCCGCGGTTCGAGCCAACCGTCATCAACGGCCGGCCCGGCGTCGTGTTCTCCACCAACACCCGGCTCGAGCGGCCCGACGTTCTGGGCCTCGGGCCGACGCAGCCGCGAACCGTGGCCGTGCGCTCACAGGTCTCCGACACCACGCGACGCTTCGGCTCGTTCCTCCAGGGAAATCGCAACAACCTCTGGGAGTACTTGGAGCTCGAGCAGAACACCTTCAACACCGTCGGCAGCCGCGTGGGCGTGTACCTCACGGCGAACGCCTACGACTCGGACCTGCCGACGTCGACGGCGGCGCGCACGCACCTCTTCGCGATCTCCAACCTCACTCCCGGCACGTCGCTGCCCGGGGCGCTGTTCTACGCAGTCGACGGCGTCGCGCGGACGCTGACCCGCACGCCCGGCGGCAACGGGCCGAGCGGGCCCGGAAACAACCTGGTCTGGAGCTTCGCCGACGCGGGCTTCACGTCCGTCGGCGAGACGGCGACGGTCGGGTTTACGGGCGGAGCGCTCGGCGAGGTCCTCGTCTTCGACCACGCGCTGAGCGCACCCGAGCGTACTGCCGTCGAAGCACACCTCGGACGCTGAACCGCACGGGCGGCTTCAGGCGAGCAGGAACTGCGGCACGTTCAGCTGCACCTCGGCGGGGTCGACGGACTGAACGATGGCGCGCTTCTCACCCGGCTGCGCCAGGTCCACCGCGTAGTCCACCGGCCCGCCCTGGGCGTTGCGGAACACCTTCACCCGAGGCCGCGCGAAGGCCGCCGGCTGACCCGACACTTCGACCACCAGCGCCAGCTCGCCGGTGTTCAGCTTCACGGTCGTGCCCACGGGGTAGAGCCCCATGATGCTGGCGAACAGCTGGACGAGCCGCGAGTCGAAGCGCGTGCCCGCCTGGTTGACGAGGAGCCGCAGCGCCTGGTCCGGCATGAGCCCCTGCCTCGGCGGGCTGGGCCGGGTGAGCCGGTCGAAGACACAGGGAATGGCGATGAGGTGGCCGAAGCCGGCCTGGCCGATCTGCGGCTTCTTGGCGACGTGCTCCTAGGCCACTACCAGCCGCTCCAGCGCGTCGCCCATGAGCGCGCCGTCCGTCAGGCGGAGCACCGTGCGCAAGGGCACCCGCTTGATGGCGTCGAGCTCTTCGGGCGTGACCGTCGCGTCCTGCGGCGGCGGCAGCTCGTCGAGCGCGACGTCGTGGAACGCGGCGGCCATGCAGGCTTCGGCGAGCTCGGCGCGCGTCATCTTCAGCCGCCGGCACATGAGCATGGTCAGCGCCGTCGTCGCCGCCAGGTGGAACGGCACCTTGCCCGCGAAGGCGTCGTAGCGCGTCAGCGCCATGAGCAGCGACTCGTGCCCTTCCGACGCGTCGGCCACGCTGTGAATGGCGCGGCGCACCTTGGCGATGCGGGCCTGCTTCTTGGCCTTCATCAGGTCGATCTGTGCTTCGAGCATGAGCGCGAACTGCGCGTACGAATTGACCAGCTGCCGGCGCTCCTCGACCGCGGGCGCGAGCGCCGCTTCTTCGGCCTTGGTGACTTCCCGCAGGGCGATCTGCGGAAAGCGCACCCGCAGCAATTCCTTGGGCGTCTGCCCACGCGCGTGCTGCTGGTAGGCGAGCAGGAACTGCCGCAGGCCCACGTCCTGCGGGTTGCCCAGGAAGGCGATCTCCTGCGCGCCGACGCGGCCGAGCAGCGCGCGGAGCGTCTGCGCGGCCTCGTAGCTGGTGAAGTCGAGCTTGATGATCTCCTGGTTCAGAAAGAAGTTTTCGCCGACGGCCTGCAGCCGCATCTGGCCGTACTCCTTGCCGCCCCAGAGGATCGCCTCGAGCAGCTGCTGCAGCGGCCCGGTCAGCGCGGCGTTCTGAATGTCGTGCATGGTCGCGAGCTTGATGGCGATGGCCGTGCGCGACAGCAGCGTGCGCGCGAACTTCATCGCCTGGTCGGCGTCGTCATGCGCCAGGCGGATCTGCTGCTCGGGTTCGGTGCTCACGCCTTGCCTCCCGTCTTCTTCAGCTCGTCCAGCCGCTTGAGCGCCGACTTCGCCGCGTCTTTCAAAGGCCCGCCCCCGAACCACCGGCCGGCCTCCTTCTCGAGCAGGGGCCGCGACTTCTCGTCACCGGCGGCGCCCAGCGCGTGGGCCACCGTGCACTTGAGCTCGACGTCGGTGAGCGACGAGAACTCGGTGCGCAGCGTGCCAATCGCCTCCGGCCCCCCGAGCGTGCCGAGCGCGACCAGCACCCGCTTGCGCTCGGTGGCGTCGAGCTGCACGCGCCGCAGCATGGTGCACAGCGCCGGCGCGACGGCCTTGTCGTGCGAGCTGACGAAGGGCCCGAACAGCTCGTGCCGAATCTCCGCCACCGGCGACATGAGCAGCGGCAACAGCTCGGTCTTGTGCGTCAGCATCTCCGCCTTGTCCAAGCCCTTGATGGCGGCCAGCTGCACCGCCTTCGACTTGAGCCCCAGCGCCGCCTTGCGCACCGGCCAGCCCGCGGCCCCCAGCGCCACGCCCAGCTTGAGCAGCTCGAGCTGCAGCGGCTCCGGGGCCTTGATGAGCCGCCCGGCCAGCTCCACCGGATCCGGCTTGAGGTGGGCGATGAGCTCGAGCAACGCCGTCGTGCCAGCCGGCGTCTGCGGCTTCTCGAGGCGATCCAGCAAGGCGTTGGCCATTTGCTGCGGCAGGAAGCGCAGCACCACCGTCGCCGCTTCCCGGTGGTTCTCGTCGTCGAGGGCGACCACCAGGGGATCCAACACCCCGACGATCTCGATGGCTTTCATCAACCGCGCCAGGAACGAAAAGCGCGCCTCCATGCCCGTCGGGTCGCCGGACCGCGCGGACTCCATCATCTTCATCAGCGAGTCGCGGACCTTGCCGACGTGCTTCCGCGCGAGCAGCGCCTGCAACAGCAGCTCGACTGCGGTGCGCAGCCGGTCCTGCTCCGGCGCCGTGCCGAGCAACCCCACGTTGAAGAACGCGTCGAACGCGCGCTCGACCTGGTGCGCGTGCTGGCCGTGGAGCTCTTTGCTGAGCGACTCGAGCTGATCCGGCTGCAGCCCCATGGTGGCCGACGGCTCGCTCTGCGTCATGCGCTGGAGCTCGTGCTCGGACAGGTCCGGCACGCCGCGCACCTTGAGCGCCCGCAGGTCCTCCTTGGTCAGCCGAGCCATGCGCCGAGGCTTGGCCTTGCCGCCACCCGCGGCCCCCGCTGCGGCGCCACTGGCCTCGAGCGCACCGCCGCCCGCATCCATCGGCGCTTCACCCGTCAGCTGCGAGACGACGCCCTTGTACCGCTCGGCGGCGCGCTTGGCCTCGGGGGAGATGCCGCCTTCCGAGAAGGAGTCGACGGTGGTGATGACGATGGTGTCGAAGTCTTCTTCCCAGACGCGCGTGCTGAAGGTGTGCGTGTCGCCCAGCGTGTTGTCGATGGCTGACTTCCACACGTCCATGAAGCGCATGAGCTCGTCGAAGATGAGCCCGTCTTCCATGCTGAGGCGGTGGACGCCGTCCAGGTACAGCGGGTGGGTGATGGAGTCGGTCAGCTTGGTGACCGGGTTGACGATGCGGGTGTCGGTGGCGAAGCCCAGCGGCGTCACTTTGAGCCCGTACTGCTGCTCGTCGTTCTTCGTCAGCGTGTTCAGCCGATCGAACAACGACTGCGTGTACCCCCGCACCGTCACGTGCCCGGGCGGGTACGTCCGCATGCCGTCGATGACGCGCTGGAAGAGGCTCGACACCTCGGCCGCCAGCTCGTTCTCCTTGCGGTCCGCTTCGTCGAGATCCTTGTCGCTTTCCTGTTCCTTCGACACGTGGGCCCCCTCGGCTCCCTCGGTGGGTCAACACAACGGCGCAGCACTGTACGCGAGCCGGGAAAAACTACCCTTCTCCACGTCCATGTCGATTCCCTTGTCAGTGGAACCGCACTTCAGGCAAACCACGCCCTCGAACCGTGCGCGCGCCTCTGACCGACGCCGACCTGGACAGCCGCCTGGCCGCGCTCGGCCTGGAACGAGACACGTCCATCGTCTCGCCGCCGCCGTCGAAGAACCGCACGGTGGTGTGCAAGTCGGCCAAGAAGCGCGTGCTGGTGAAGATCGCCGACGGCCCGGGCAACGTCGGCGTGCTGCGCGAAGGCAGCATTCTCGAGCGCGTCGCGCCGCTGGCCGAAGTGAAGGGCTCGCCGCTGCACCTGCCCCACGTCTACGCGTTCGACCCGGCGCACGGCCTGCTCGGCTTGGAATGGATTCAGGGCGGGGAAACGCTGCACCACTTCCACCGGCGCACGCAGGAATACCCAGGGCCGCTGTCCCGCCAGGTGGGGCAGGCGCTGGGCTTCCTCCACCGCAGCAGCCGGGAGACGCCGGGCAAGTACGCGCTGGCCGACGCGTTCCGCGACGAGTCGGACCTGCTCGAGTGTTTCCTGCGCATGCGCCCGGACTTCTACGCGCGGCTCTCGCAGGTCGGCGTCGACTTCTTCGCGTCGGTGCAGAACGACCACGGCGCCATGCAGGGCCTCCAGGCGCTGTCCGAGCAGCAGGCCAAGGAGAGCGAGGCCGCGCTGCTCCACGGCGATCTCCGGCAGGCGAACCTGCTGCGCGTCATGCGCGGCAAGGCGGCGGCGGTGGTGTTCCTCGACTGGGAACTCTCGTTCTGGGGCGACCCCGCGCGGGACCTAGGCAGCCTGTTGTCCGACTACGTGCTGGGGTGGCTCGCGCCGGAGCACCGCTCCGAAGTGCTCGGCCGGCCCATGCTCGCCGAGCAGTCTCGCTCGCTGTTGCTGGGCTACGCCGAGTCGCGAGAGCCGGGCTTCAAGCTCGACGAAGGCTTTCAGCACCGCGTGGTGCGGTGGATCGGCGCGGCGCTCCTCATCGCCGTGTACGGCATTTCCCACTACGAGCAGGTGCTCGACGCGCGGGCGCTGGGCGTCGCGCGACACGCGCTGGACATGTTGGCGCGGCCGGGAGACTGGCCTTCCGTCATCTGGGGGGAGCTGTGAGCTCGTCCCCCGACCCGCGGACCAAGTGGTTCTTCAACCGCCGCTTCGCCCTGCGCGCGAAGGAAGCGCCGGAGCTCCACCGGGCCAGCGGCGACTCGGGCTTCGTGGCGCACCTGGCGCTGTCGACCCACGGCGCGACGGGCTGGGACTGGAGCTTTCGGCTGGTGCGGCCAGGCAGCGGCTGGGCCTTCGTGACGGACGGGCGGCTGACGCTGTTCCTGGACGAGCCCGGCCAGTACGTGCCGCAGGAAGCGAAGGCCAACGACGTGGTGGCGGTGCGGCTGCCCCGCGCGCGGGAGAACCTGTACCCCCACCGCTTCACGCTCTACGGCGGACAGGGTGGCGCCACGCTGTCGCCGCGCTTCGTGAAGTATTTCGTGCCGATCTCCTTCGACGGAGCGGGCCCGCTGGTGGACTACCTGAGCGGCCGCGCCGGCGACTCGCTGCGCTTTGCGCTGCACGTCGTCAACTCGCCGCACGACTTCGAGCGGGTGGACACCGCCGTGCTGGACGTCGGCCTGTCCGACGAAGGCAACGTGCTCAAGGCGCTGGAGATGTTCCTCAAAGGGCACCCCGAAGCGCTGAAGGACGCGCAGGGGCTACCCCACGGGACGCTGCAGGGGCCGCTCGGGCTGGCGCGGGCGGAGGCTTCAGGGCGAAGCGACCTGGCCGACGGCTTTGGCTGGCGCGCGAGCGCCGAAGCGGCCGCGCAGGGCAAGGGCTGACGCCATGGCCACCCCGGTGATGAGCGCGGCCGTGGGGCTGCTGTGGGGCATGCGCCACGCGCTCGAGCCGGACCACCTCGCGGCGGTGTCCACGCTCGCCGCGGAGCGAGGCGACGGGCGGCGCGGCTGGTGGCTCGGCGTAGCCTGGGGGGTCGGCCACACGCTGTCGCTCGGCGGGGTGGCAGGGCCGTTGGTGGTCTTGGGGGCGTTTGTGCCGGAGCGGCTCATGGCGCTGCTGGAGTTGGCCGTCGCCGTCATGGTGGTGGGCTTGGGCGTGCGCGCGCTGCTGCAGGCGAAGGCCGAAGCCCGGGGCGGGCCCGTGTCGACGC
>JALHOS010000431.1 GCA_022842905.1 Myxococcaceae bacterium
CGCCTGCGCCGGTGGCCGCCGCGCCCGCCCCAGCACCCGTTGCCGCTGCGCCTCAGCCGGCCGCTCCAGCCGGGCCCAAGTTCGGTCTGACGGTGCTCGCCGGGCCCGCGCGTGGGCAGCGCTTCCGCTTGGGGAACAACGGCGCGCAGATCGGCCGAAGCAAGGGCGTGGTCCTGTTCCCGGAAGATCCGTTCATCTCCCCGCTGCACGCGACGATCGCCATTCGCGACGGCAAGCTCTTCGTGCGCGACGAAGGCAGCACGTCTGGCGTCTTCGTCAGCATTCATCAGCAGGAGACGGTGCCCAACGGCAGCCTGTTCGCCACCGGCATTCGGCTCTTCCGCTTCGTCGGCCCGATCGAGCCGGAGGCCCCGTGGAACCGGGTCGACGTGCAGGTGTACGGCGCCCCGTTGCCCAACGGTCAGGTGCACTACCTCATCGAAGAAGTGTTGCTCGGTGATCGCGCTGGCCGAGGGCTCATCACCGCCGGGCCGGTCTTCACCATCGGCCAGGGCAAGTGTGACTTCTCGTACCCGGGTGACGACGGCCTGGCGCCGCGGCACTGCGAGCTGGCGCCCCTTCCTTCTGGCGCGATGATCCGCGACCTGTCCGGCGGGCTGGGGACCTACGTGCGACTGACCGGCGAGCGACTGATCAAGCCGGGCGATCGGCTGCGCGTGGGCCAGCAGACGCTGCAGGTCGAGCAGCTCTAAGTGTCAGCGAAGAACGACGGGCCGGCCCGTCGTCACGGCAGCGGCAGCACCTGCTCGATGTACGCGAGGCCCTTGCCGCCCGGCGCGTCCTTCTTGTACCGAAGCCACCAGAGCTTGGCCTGGTCGAGGTGCCGCAGCTGGTAGTGCAGCTCACCGAGCTTGAGCGCGAGCTCCGGAGACGGGTCCGCCTTCCAGGCTTCTTCGTAGCGGACCAGCGCGAAGTCCAAGTTGCCCTGCGCGAAGGCGGCGTCGCCCTCCTGGGAGACGCGCACCGAATCACCGGTACGGCGCTGCTCGGCGGTCAGCTGCAGCTCGTAGAGCGGCCCGTCGTGCTGCGGTGCAAACACGTCCTTGGGCTGCGCGAGCAGCTGGTAGCCATACGCCCCGGCGAGGCCCACGGCCAAGAGCACGAGCGCGACGGTGGCGACCTTGAAGGCGGTCGCGGCCTTCCCCCCGCCCTCGTGCAGGAGATCAGGCGGGATCGCCGTCGCGACCGTGGGCCCGCCGTCGCTGGCCATGGCCTGCGCACGTCGCTGCGCCGAATCGGTGCGCCGGGTCGGATCGTCCGCGGCCCAGGGGTTCGAGTTGGTCGGCGGGACGGTGACGCGGGTGTCCTGCTGGTCGATCGGCGTCACCTTGCGCTGCGGGACCTGGCTGAGCGCTGCGCTGGACGAGCCCCCGCGGCCGAGCTTGGGGTTCGACGACCCGGCGCGGCGTTCCTTGTCGATCGCGAGCAGCTCGGCGCGGAACTGCTCGGCGGTGGCGGGCCGCTCGTCGGGGTTCTTCGCCATGGCGCGAAGAATGAGCCGCTCCATGGCGGCGCTGATCTTCGCGTCGGGCCGGCGCTTGCTGGGCGGTTGCGGCACTTCGGTCAGGTGCTTCGTCGCGAAGCCGACGGCCGAGTCGGAGTCGAACGGCAGCATGCCCGCCATGAGTTGGTAGAGGATCACCCCCACCGCGTACAGGTCCGACCGGTGATCGAGCTGCGCGCCGCGGGCCTGCTCCGGCGACATGTACTCGGGCGTGCCGCAGACGAAGCCGGCGCGGGTGAGCGCGGGGCCGTCTTCGTTCGTGCCGTCGACGATCTTGGCGATGCCGAAGTCGAGCACCTTGACGAAGTCGGCCTCACCGCGCCGCTGCTCCACCATGATGTTCTCGGGCTTCAGATCGCGGTGGATCACGCCGGCCGAGTGCGCGTCGGACAGCGCCGAGAGCACCTGGCTCATGATCCGCACGACCCGCGCTTCGGGCAGCGGCCACTCCTTCGACAAGATCCCGTGCAGGTCCTTGCCGTGCACGTACTCCATGGCGATGTACATGGCCCCGTCTTCGGCCTGGCCGAAGTCGAGCACGCTGATGGAGTTGGGGTGGTTGAGGCGGCTGGCCGCCTTCGCTTCACGCTGGAACCGCGCGACGGTGCGCTCGTCGCTGAGCAGGGCCTGCCGCAGGACCTTGAGCACCACGTGCTTGTCGAGGGCGAGCTGGTTGGCCTTGTAGACCTTCCCCATGCCGCCTTCGCCCAGCATGCTCTCCACGCGGTACTTCCCCGCGACGGTCTTGCCGATCAGTTCGTCATGGGCGGCCACGAGGTCAGGGACTTTCCCACTTCGTTCGAGGCTTAGAAAGCCCTTGTTGTGCTACACAGGCGCGCCATGGCTCAAGTGATTCGGCCCCGCGTGGCGGTTCGGGTGGTGCGCGCCGACGGTGGCCCGGAGTCGGTGATCCCGCTCCACGGCGATCAGCTCCTGTGCGGGCGCAACGGCGACCTGTCGATCCCCGACGATCCGTTCGTCGCCGACACGCAGATGCGGCTGTTCTTCTCCGGTTCCCGCCTGGCGGTCGAGGACGTGGGCGGCGGCAACGGGGTCTTCACCCGCCTGCGCGCCGAGCGAGAGGTGGCCTCCGGCGGCGAGCTGCGCGTCGGCCGCCAGCGCTTGGTCATCGAAGCCGTCCCCGCACTCCAACCTGGGCAAGACGGCGCCATGGCCTGGGGCTCTCCTGATGCGGGGTACCGGTTTCGGCTGGTGAGCCTGCTCGAGGGCGGCGTCCGTGGGCCGGCGTGGCCGCTGCGCGACGGCGACAATCAGATCGCCCGCGAGAACGGCGACGTCGTCTTCCCGACCGACGGCTTCGTGTCCGGCCGGCACGCGGTGTTGCATGTCGGGCCGGAGCGCATCGTCGTGCGCGATCTCGGCTCTTCGAACGGCACGTTCCTGCGCCTCGCAGCGCCGGCCTTCGTGGACAACGGGGATCAGTTCCTCATCGGCCGGCAGCTCGTCCGCGTCGAGATGAACTGAGCGGTCTTCGGACCGAGCTTGGGAACGAAACGGCCCGCCAGCGCGAACGTCTCGCGCGGCGGGCCTCGTCGTCTTTCGGCTGGAGCGTGCGCGCCCTCACGCCGCGCGCGCTGCCTGTCTCAGCCGTACGACTTTTCCTTCTTCTCCTGCTCTTCCTTGCAGCGAATGCACAGGGTCGTCACCGGCCGAGCCTCGAGGCGCTTCGCGCTGATCGGCTCCTCACACCGCTCGCAGATGCCGAACGTGCCGTCTTCGACGCGGGCCAGCGCCTTGTCGATCTTCTTGAGCAGGAACTTCTCGCGGTCGCGAATGCGCCCATTCATGGCGCGCGCGTACTCGCTGCTGGCCTGGTCGATCTCGTCGGGGAGATCGTCGGTGTCGAAGTTGGACTCCTCCTCGAGCGTCTTCCGCGCGTTCTCGAGGATCTGCTTGCGGCTGTCCTCGAGGAGTTTCTTGAACCGCTTCAAGTCTTTCTGATTCAGGTGTCCGCGCTCAGACATTGGCGTTGCTCCCTTGAAAGGAAGGGCGGGGAGCCTGGCGAAGCCCCCCTACCCTGTCAACGGAAACCGCCCTCATTGCCCGGTGAAAGCGGCGGGGCGCTTCTCCACGAAGGCCTTCATGCCTTCCTTCTGGTCTTGGGTACCGAAGAGCAGCGCGAAGGCCTGGCGCTCCATTTCGTTGCCCGCCGCCAGGGTCAGATCCGCGCCGTGCTCGATGACGCGCTTGGCCTGCGCGACGGCGCTGGGCCCGCGCGACGCGATCTTGTTGGCCACGTCCCGGCAGTGGGCCATGAGCTTGTCCGGCGGCAGCACTTCGAGCACGAGGCCGTACTCCCTGGCTCGGGCCGCGTCGATCAGGTCTCCAGTGAAGATGAGCTCCTTGGCGCGCGATCGACCGACCAAGCGGGCCAGGCGCTGCGTGCCGCCGAACCCCGGGATCACGCCGAGCGAGACCTCGGGCAGCCCCAGCTTGGCCTTCTCCGACGCGTAGATGAGATCACACGCGAGCGCGAGCTCACAGCCGCCGCCCAGCGCGAAGCCGTTCACCGCGGCGATCGTCGGCACGGGCAGCGCTTCGAGGATCGTCATGATACGGTGGCCGGCCTGCGCGAAGGACAGGGCCTGTGACGTCGAGTAGCCCGCCATCTCGCCGATGTCGGCGCCCGCGACGAAGGCCTTCTCGCCCGCGCCGGTGAGGATCACCGCGCGCACGTCGGCCGTCTTCACCACCTGGGCCAGGGCCTGCTTGAGCTCCTTGAGCGTGGTGAGGTTGAGC
Organism: Myxococcaceae bacterium; assembly: GCA_022842905.1. GTDB lineage: Bacteria > Myxococcota > Myxococcia > Myxococcales > Myxococcaceae > JALHOS01. The sequence goes on from JALHOS010000431.1 coordinate 4,286, forward strand.
GCGTTGAGCGCCTTGGGCCGGTCGATCGTGATCGTCGCGATCGATCCTTCTTTTTCGAGTCGTACGTATTCCATGGGGTGCCCCGTGCCTGTCCGTGAGGAGTCCGTGAAGGGTCAGTACTTGTAGAAGCCGCGGCCCGCCTTGCGGCCCAGCCACCCCGCTTCCACGTACTGCCGGAGCAGCGGGCAGGGGCGGTACTTCGAATCACCCAGGCCCTTGTGCAGCACCTCGGCGATCGCCAGGCAGGTGTCCAGGCCGATCAGATCCGCCAAGGCCAGCGGCCCCATGGGCTGGTTGGTGCCCAACTTCATGCCGGTGTCGATGTCCTCCGCCGTGGCGACGCCTTCCATGAGCGCGAAGCAAGCCTCGTTGATCATCGGAATGAGGATCCGGTTCACGATGAAGCCGGGGTAGTCCTTCGACACGCAGGTCGTCTTGCCGAGCTTCTCGGCCAAGGCCTTGGTCGCCTGGTACGTCTCGTCGCTCGTCGCCGCGCCGCGGATGAGCTCGACCAGCTGCATGAGCGGCACCGGGTTCATGAAGTGCATGCCCACGACGGCTTCGGGGCGCTTGGTCACGGCCGCGATACGGGTGATGGGAATCGACGAGGTGTTGGTCGCGAGCACGCCACCGGGCTTCACCACCTGGTCGAGGTCCTTGAAGATCTTCTTCTTGAGTTCCTCGTTCTCGGACACGGCTTCGACGGCGAAGTCGACGTTCTTCACGTCGAGCGTGTTGGTGCTCAGCGCCAGGCGGCCGAGCGCTGCGGTTCGAGTCGCCTCGTCCAGCTTGCCCTTCTCGACCAACTTGGCGAGGCCCTTTTCGATGCCGGCCTTGCCCTTGTCGAGCGAGGCCTGGGCGACGTCGACCAACGTGACGGTGAGGCCGGCCTGAAGCGCGACCTGAGCAATGCCGGCGCCCATTTGCCCGGCGCCGACGACGAGGAGGTGTGTGGTGGACATGGCGCGGGTGTCTACGCCCAACCCGCGCGGCAGGGCAAACGTTCTGGGCGACGGCTACTCAGCGTTCCAGTCGGACGCCGGGAGGATCTTCCAGCCCGTGTCGAGCTTGCCCACCTTGAAGCGGACCACGCGCAGCGGCCACTCCCGAGGCGTCTTGCCCGGGCCTTCTTTGCTCAGCACGTTCCAGCGGTGCACCTCGAGGGTGTACTTGCCCTGCCCCTGCGCCTTGGCCAGCACCGCGCGCATGGGGTTCTTCGGGTGCCAGTACACTTCCTTGCCTACGCGCAGCACGTAGCTGAGCACCGGGTGGGCGTTGGTGAACGCGGTCGCCTTGTCTCGGGTCGGGCCCAGCAGCTTGGCGGCGTCGGCCTGGGAGACCTCGTGCATTTTCAAGTCGTCGCCGACCTGCTCGAGGCCCATGAGCTTCGTCAGCGCGCCGCGCCCGGAGTGATCGAGCTCGCTCATCATCTGCACGGCGTGCGCGAGATCGGCCTCTTCCTTCTTCGACGGGTCCTTGGACTTGAAGGACCAGTTGTCCAACGAGAACAGCTGGGCGTTCATGGTGACGCCGCCCAGGAGCAGGTCCTTGCCAGCTTCGTCGCCGGCGCCGGTCAGCGCGTTGAGGTACGTCTCCGCGACCTTCTTCGGCTCGGCGTCGTCCTGGGCGAACGCGGAGGTTGCGGTGAACAGAAGGACCGCGGCGAACGTGGTGCGCATGGGGCGTCGTTTCTAGTACGTGTGACGCCTCGAAAGGCACCCTCATGCTGAAGGCACTGGCCCTGACCTTGACGCTGATCTCGGGCGATCTCGCCAGCCGGCGTTCCCCCGTCGTGCAGGTGGTCGAACGTGTGTCTCCCGCGGTCGTCTACGTGGGCACCGTGCAGATCGTCGAGACGCGGTTTCGCACCCGCAGCCTGTTCGACGACTTCTTCTTCGGGCCGCAGGAAGAGCGCCGGGCGGTCGAAGGCCTGGGCTCCGGGGTAATCATCGACGCCGACGGGGTCGTGATCACGAACGAGCACGTGATCCGCGGGGCGTCGGAGATCCACGTCGTGCTGGCGGACGGCCGGCAGCTCGACGCCGAGGTGCTCGGCAGCGACGTCGACAACGATCTCGCGGTGCTCAAGATCAAGGGCAAGGGCC
>JALHOS010000432.1 GCA_022842905.1 Myxococcaceae bacterium
CGCCGAAGCGCGCCTCAAGGGGCTGCGGGGCTGCCCTGGCGCGCGCAGCGCCGAGGTGGAGCACCGGCGCGGCAAGGGCCAGCTCGACGACGCGCTCAGTCTGCTCGCCGCGCAGGTGGCCGGCGACGACACCCAGCTCGACGCCACGCAGCGGCTGGCGGCGCTGCAGCTGGCGACGGGCAAGGGCGAGGCGGCGGTGGAGACGCTGAGCCGGCTGCGCACGCTCTGGCCCCGGCACGCGGGCGTCGGTCGGGCGCTGGCGGACACGCTCGAGCACCTGGGCAAGAAGGACGACGCGCTGGTGGTACGCGAGGCGGTGCTGCTGCTCGACGGGGCCGACCTCAAGCTGCGCCGCGCCGTGCACCGCGCGCGCACCGGGAAGGAGCTGCTCGACGAGTACGCCATCTCCACCGCCGAGGCGCTCAAGGCGTACGAAGCCGCGCCGGGTGTCGAAGACGTGCCCAGCGCCATCCTCTTGGACGCGGCCGCCATTCGCGCGTACCCCGACGGGAGCTTGGTGGACCGGGTGCACATCATTCAGAAGGCGTTGGACCAGAGCGGTGTGCAGGAGATCGCCGAAGTCACGCTGCCCCAAGGCGCCGAGGTGCTCACGCTGCGCACGCTCAAGGCCGACGGCCGCATCGAAGAGCCGGAGTCCATCGACGGGAAGGACGCGGTCAGCATGTCCGGCGTCCAGGTGGGCGACAGCGTCGAGTACGAGTACCTGTTGGCGCACCCGGCGCGGGGGCCGACGCAGCCGGGCTTCACCGCGGGCGCGTTCTACTTCCAGGTCGCGCGGCAGCCGAACAACTGGTCCACCTACGTCGTCGCGGCGCCCAAGGGCACGGGGCTCAAGGTGGACGCGCACAACGTCGACGCGCCGCAGCCCACGGTGGAAGGTGAGCTCGAGGTGCTGCGCCACGAGCGCAAGCGCGTGCCGCCCTACATTCCCGAGCCGGTGGGGCCGCCGTCGGGGAACGAGTGGTTGCCCTTCGTCATCGTCGGTGCGGGGCAGACGGGCCAGGAAGGCGTGGTGAAGGCCTTCGCCGACGCGTTCCTCGACAAGGGTGAGGTGACGGCCGACGTGGTGGCGTTCGCGAAGAAGGCGGCGGGTGAGGCGACGGGGCGCGAGGCGGTGCGAGCGGTGCACGCGGCCGTCATGCAGCGGCTGTCCGGCCGGGACTCGGGCTTGGGCGTGTCGGCGGCGGCCAGCGTGCGGCAAGACCGCGGCAGTCGCACCTGGCTCTTGTACTCGGCGCTCAAGGCGCTGGACGTGGACGTGCGGCTGGTGGCGGTGCGCGGCTTCACGGCGGACCCCGCGCCGTACCTGTTCCCGAGCGAGGCGCTGCTGCCGTACGTGTGCCTGCGCGTGACGTTGCCCGACGAGACGCTGTGGCTCGACGCGGCCGTGCGCTTTGGACCGCTGGGGGAACTGCCGGAGTTCGCGCTGGGCGGTCGAGAGGCGTACGTGCTGCCGGAGCCGGGAAAGCCGCTCGAAGCGGTGAAGACGCCGCCGCGTCCTCAGCGGCCGGCGAAGGTGGTGACGCTGGAGCTGACGCTGAGCGAAGACGGCGCGCTGACGGGCACGGGCAGCGAGGCGTACCAGGGCATCGAAGCGGCGCAGCTGGCGGAGGCGCTGGAGAGCTTGCCGAAGGACCAGCGTGACCAGGCGCTGCAGCAGTCGCTCTCGCGGTACTTCGGCGGGGCGGACCTGTCGAGCCTGGACGTCGAGGCCAAGCGCGAGGTCGGCGCGACGGCCACGGTGCGCTACGGCTTCAAGGCCCCGCGCTTCGCCCGCAAGGAAGGCGAGCGGCTGGTGCTGAGCCCGCTGACGTTCCCCGTCTCGGCGGGGCGGCGCTACCTGGCGCTCTCCCAGCGGACCACGCCCCTCTTCATCGACGGCACCGAGGCCTCGCGGACGGTGGTGCGCCTGAAGCTGCCTGCGGGCTGGGCGGTGAAGGAGCCGCTCGACCGGCTCGAGCGCGCCGTGCCGACGGGCCGCTACGTTCGCACCGAGAAGCAAGTGGGCGACGTGCTGACGGTGGAAGAGGAGTTCCTCCTGGTGCAGAGCCGCGTCTCGCCCAAGGACTACGGCGCCTTCGGCCGCTTCGTCGGCGAAGTGGATTTGATTCAGGGTCGGGACCTGCTGCTCGAGCGCGCTGCGGCGAAGTGAAGCCCCCCGGCGTTTGGGCGCTGCGCTCGGCAGAAAGACGCTTCCTGCACGCGTCGGGTGGGGTGTGGCAGCATCGACCCATGCGCCTTCCCCGCCGTCCGTTCATGCTGTTGCTCGCGCTCCAGGTGCTCAGCGCGTGTGACACGCCCTGCAGCTCGTCCGCCGACTGCCCGTCGACGCAGCGCTGCGTGCAGGGCTTCTGTGCGCGCATCACCATCGGCGGGACGGACGCGGGGCGCGATGCGGGGACCGGAGGCGCGGCGGGCCAGGGCGGCATGGGCGGAGGCTCCGTCCAAGATTCGGGCACGCCGGACGCAGGCCCAGCGGTCACGGGCGTGGAGGTGTCCGCGGCGCAGGCCACGCTGACGTCGCTCAACGGCAGCCGGCCGACGACGACCTTCAGCGCCCGCCTGCGCTACGCCGACGGCACGATGGCTCCGACGACCGAGGTCGTCTTCTCGGTGGACCGACCGGACATTGGCGACGTGCACTCGGACACCGGCGTCTTCACGGCGTTGGGCTCGGTGGGGGGGACGGCGACGGTGACCGCCGCGTGGACGCGCGGGGCGCTCCGCGGCACTGCGAGCGTCGGGGTGCAGCTGCGCTTCAGCTTCGTGGGCCAGGGCGTGCCGGCCGACGGGCCACCCAAGTTCAGCGCCATCGTGGTGACCGACCCGCAGCGCGCGGCGGGCGTCGTCTACCCGCTCGACGGCGTCGTCTTCCCCCAGAACGTCGCGCCGCCAGACGTGCAGTGGGAACGGTCTGCGCCGGGGGACCTCTTCCAAGTCGTCCTCGTCAAGCCGTCGGCGACGGTGGTGGCGACCGTCGCGCGGGACCCGAGCAACCACTACGTCGTGCCCGAGGTGGCGTGGCGAGCCCTGGCGCAGTCGGACCCCACCGCCCCGGCGACGCTCCGGGTGCTGCGGTACGAAGCGGCGACGCAGGCCGTCATCGGCGGCGTGCCGCAGAGCCTTCGCTTCGCGCGCGCGTCGCTGACGGGCTCCATCTACTACTGGGACATCGCCCGGGGCCGCATCGTGCGCATCGACGACGGGACGACGACGCGCACCGAGTTCATGCCGACACCGCCGGTGGACCGTTCGGGCACGAGCCGCTGTGTGGGGTGCCACGCGGTGAGCCCCAGCGGCCGGTACATGGTGGGCCGCTTGGGTGGCGGCGACAACATCGGCGCGGTGTTCGACCTGACCAACGACCTGAGCGGAGACCCGCCGCCCAGCCGCTTCACCTTGAGCGACGCGGGCTCACGCTGGTGGTTCGCGTCCTTCAACCCGGACGAGACGCGGCTGGCGGTGTCCTTCGGCGAAGCCGCGCCGGACGCGGGCCTCACGTTCCTCAACCCGGCGACGGGCGCGTTCGTCCCGGTGCAGAACCTGCCGCGCGGGCCGGCGACACACCCGGCGTGGTCACCCGACGGAACGCGCATCGCCTACGTCACCAACCTGACGACGGCGGGTCAGTGGGGCGGCGACGCCGACGGCGGCGACATTGCCGTGGTGCCCGTGACTGGCCCCGACGCGCTCGGCCCGGCGAGCGTCATTCTGCGCGGCGCGACGGGGAACGCGAACACGCCGCCCGGCGCGGCGGTGGGCTACCCGACGTGGACGCCGGACTCGCGGAAGCTCGCCTTCTCCCACGGGGACAACGTGCGCAGCGAGACGGGCCTCGCGTCGCTCTACCTCATGAACCCCGACGGCAGCGGCGTGGTGCGGCTGTCCAACGCGGTCGGCGGCCCCAGCGCGAACGACAGCTTCCAGCCGCGCTTCTCGCCGTTCACCGCCGACGGGTACTACTGGCTGACGTACCTGTCCCGCCGCGACTACGGCAACGCGCAGGTGGGTACGAAGGGCGCCAACCGGCAGCAGATTTGGGTGGCCGCGATTCGCGTGGACGCCGGCGTCAACGACCCCAGCGAGGTGGCGTACTGGCTACCGGGCCAGGCCACGACGTCGCAGAACATCGCCGCGTTCTGGGCGCCCCGCGCGTGCCGGCAGCAGGGCCAGGCGTGCTCCGTGGCGACGGAGTGTTGCAGCGGTGACTGCCGCTCCGCCGACGGAGGCGCGCCGGTCTGCTCGCCGCCGCCCCCCGAGCGCTGCCGCCGCGCCGGAGAGACGTGCGCGGCGACGACGGACTGCTGCTCGGGCCGCGGCCTGCTCTGTCAGTCGAACGTCTGCACGACGGACGTGCAGTGAGCGGCCGCCGCGCGCTTCACGGCAAGCGAACGGTCTGAGGAGACGCTCAACCCTCCGCCCGAGACCAGTCGGCGCTCAGGCTCCCGTCCGGGGCGACCGCCACGTCGACGATGCCAGCCCGCGAAGCCTCCGCGGCGACGAGGGCTACCACCTTCGCGACGACGTGCTGCTCGACGGCGCGCTTGAGCGGCCGCGCGCCGTACCGTGGGTCGAACCCGAGCTCCGCCACGCGGGCCACGACGTCCGCGGCCCAGCGGACGCGCACGTTCCGTCGGACCAGGCCTTCCCGCGCGAACGCCTGCTCCAGCGCCCGACTCGCGATGCGCGCGAGGTCCTGCGGCGTCAGCGGGTGATACGCGACGATCTGATCCAACCGGTTCACCAGCTCCGGCCGGAAGAACTGCGTCGCCGCGGACACGTAGTGCCGCTGCAGCTCCGGCGTCTGCGCGCCGAAGCCGAACGTCTTGGTGGACGACTCCGCGCCCAAGTTGGACGTGAGCAGCACCACCGTGTTGCGGAAGCTGACCGTCCGGCCGCTCGAGTCCGTCAGCCGCCCCTCGCCGAGCAGCTGCAGCAGCAGGTCGTGCACGCTGCCGTCGGCCTTCTCGACTTCATCGAGCAGCACCACGCCGAACGGCCGCTCGCGCACCTTCGTCGTCAGCGAGCCCCCGTGTGCGCTGCCCGACGCGACCAGCAGCGCCGCGCTCCCCGGCGCCGCGTACTCGGCCATGTCGAAGCGCGTGAGCTTCTGCTCGTCGCCGAAGAGGTAGGCCGCGAGCGACAGCGCTGACTCCGTCTTGCCGACGCCGGTGGGGCCGACGAGCAGGTAGGCGCCCAGCGGCCGCGCCGGGTCCGTCAGCCCCGTCTTCAGCGTCACCACCAGGTTGCGCAGCAGCTCCATCGCCTCGTGTTGGCCGACGACGCGGGCCTGCAGCCGCTCGAGCACCTCGGCGGGGTCGAGCGTGGCCTTCGCGTCGACGAGCGCGCGCGGGTAGCCCGTCCGGGCGACGAAGGCGTCGAGCACCCGCTCGCCGTCGAGCACCTTGCTGGCCCCGCCCACCGACTCGGGCTTTGGACGGGCCGCTGCGCGGAGCAGGTCGATCGCGGCGCCCGGCACACCACCCGCTTCGCCGAAGCGCTCGACGAGGTCCACGGCCTGGGTGAGCGCCGAGTCACTGACGTCGACCTTCCGCTGTCGGCCCACCCGGCGGGAAGCCTGGGCGAGGGCCTGCCGGGCGGCGAGCGGCGGCAGCGGCGCCACCCGCTGCGTCTCGAGCGCGCGCAGGAAGGCCCCGTGGGTCCGCTCAGCGCGGGCGACGTCCTCCGCGGTCGCCTCCACCACCAGCCGCACCTCCCCCGTCTGCAGGGACGGCAGCAGCTGGTTCGGCAAGTCCAGCCCGGAGCCCGAGCCGCTCGCGCCCGACGCCCCCGTCGCGAGCAGCTCGGCCAATGAGTCGAAGTGGAGCACCGCCGGTCGCGTGCGCAGCGCGCTCACCATGCGCCGCACCCGATCCTGCCACTCACCCAGGTAGCGCATGCCCGCGACGATGCGGGAGCCGCTCGTCGAGTACACCTCGAGCCCGTGGAGGAGCGCCGGAGGCTTCGCCTCGGCCGCGCGGTGCACCAGCTCGTGCACCAGCGCCGTCTTCCCGACGAGCGGCGGACCGACCAAGAGCACGCTCTTGCGCCTGGAGCCGGCGAGCGCCTCGACCAGACGCTCCACGTCGGCGTCGCGTTGATACGCCCGCTCCACCGCGCCCGTCTCGCGCTCGTCGTCGAGGCGGCGACAAGCCTCCGACAGGCCCGGCGGCAGCGGCGCGCGCTTGGGCTTGGCCAGCTCGGTGGTGAGCTTCCGCGCCTCGGCGCGCACGTCGTACTGCGCCGTCACCGTGACGCTG
>JALHOS010000433.1 GCA_022842905.1 Myxococcaceae bacterium
CGTCGCGCTCGGCGGCCTGCGGCGTCTGCGGCACCTGCGCCCACGCTTCGTCCAGGCTCTGGCGCTCGGTGCCGAAGGGCACGGCCACGCTGCGCCGCTTGCCCGACAGCTCGTCGAGGGCGCCGGCCGCGCCGTGGTGCACCCACCGCCGCTGAAGGTGTCCCTCGAGGCGGCGCAAACGCGTGCGCCGCGGCTCCTCGGTGCGGACGCTCGAGAGCAGCTCCTGAAGGAAGCTCAGCGCGTCCGGCAGGTGCGCGTCGAAGCCCTGGGCGAGGGCGGTCGCCGACAGCGGCGCTTCGAGGCCCGCTTCGGCCCGCGCACCGGAGGTCTCGGCGCGGTGCCAGCTGCGCTCGGTCGCCTCGACCAACGATTTGATGGAGAGCGCCACGACCCGCTATGTGGCCAGCCCCATGCCACGCAGTCAACCCAGACGGTCGACGGGGCGCGCTTGAAGCGCCGCAGCTTCACGGCCACCGAAGGCACACTCGCGGCGCAGGTCGGGCTGGAGGTGGGGGTTCCGGCGTCGCAGGCCGCGGCGCTGGTGGCGCAGGGCGCGGTGTATGTGAAGGGTCGACGGGCCGCCGACGCGGGTGCGCTCGTCCCCGCCGGCACGCCGATCGTCGTCGTGTTGGAGGAGCGGGGGGCCTCGGCGCCGCCCGCGCAGCAGCCCGCGCCACTCGCCGTGCTCTTCGAATCGGACGAGCTGCTCGCCGTGGACAAGCCAGCCGGCGTCGTCGCTCAGCCCACGCCCGGCGGCACCGGGGTCGCGCTCACCGAGTTGGTGCGCCGGCACCTGGGCTTCGACGGTGGGCTGGTGCACCGGCTCGATAAGGAGACGTCGGGCGTCACCGTGTTCGGGAAGACCCCGGAGGCCACCACGCGGCTGGCCGCCTGCTTTCGCGCCGGGACCGCGCGCAAGACGTACCTGGCGATCGTCCCGAACAGCTTCGTCGGCGCGGGCGTGGTGGACCTGCCGCTCTCGAAGGACCCGTCGCGGCCGGGGCGGTGGCGGGCGAGCCGCGAGGCGAACGGCGTGAGCGCCATCACCGACTACGAGGTGGTGCAGACGCAGGCGGTGTCCCTCGTCCGCCTCGCGCCGCGCACGGGGCGCACCCACCAGCTGCGCGCCCACCTGACGGCGCTGGGCGCTCCGATTCTCGGCGACCGGCTGTACGGCGGCGCGCCGGGCCCTCGCTGCCTGCTCCACGCCTGGCGGCTGGAGGTCGACGGCCAGTCCTTCGAAGCGCCGCTGCCCGACGATCTGCTCGCCTTCGCCGAAGTGCGCGCCTGGCGCGCGGGCGGTCCCTAAGAAGCAGGGCGAAGGCGCGCATGCTCGGGCTCGATCCCAAGAACCAGCAGGACTTCATCGTCGGCCCGCTGCGCGCGTTTCAGCAGCTCCTCGAGGCGTGGTCGGCCCACGGCCGGCGGGCGGTGCGCGAGCCCATGGTGCGCGACACCGGCCTCGACGGTCGAGGGCTGCCGCCGACGTTCCTCGCCGCGGCGCTGCTGGCCGAAGCCGCCGACGGGCTGGCCGCGCCGCTGGAGCGCGTGCTGGTGCTGCCCGCGAACGTTCGGCCGGCCGGAGCGGGTGACGTGGCCGCGCTGCTGCGCCGAGCCCTCGACCGGCTCGAAGCGGGCGCGCTCGGCCCTGCGCTGTCAGCCGTCGAGGACGCGTGGCGAGCCTGCCGTGTTCCAGCCCTGGCCGACGTGCTGGGCGCGCTGGACGCGAAGCTGCCCGACGAGCCCGTCCCCGTGCCCAAGCGCAAGGGAGAGCTCGAGGAGGTGTGGCTGTCGAAGGTGGGCGTCGTCCGCCCCGAGCGGCTCTTCACGGCGCCTTGGCCAACGCAGTGGCGCGACGCGCAGCGCCGCATGAACGCGCTCTACGGTCTGCCGCCCAGCCCGCGCTTGGCGGAGGCTGCGCAGCGGCTCGCGCAGCTCGAGCCCCTGCCGTACACCGCCCAGGCCGCGCAGCCGTTCTGGCAAGGCCTGGCCTGGTTCATCGCCGAACAAGGCGACGTGCGGCAGCTCGACGCGCTGCTGGCCTTCGAGACGCGGCTGGCGCGCTTCGTGCGCCGCGCCGAGACGCCGGCGACCGACGCGCTGCGAGCGGTGCGGACGGTGGAGCTCGACGCGGCGACGCTGGCGCTCGTCTCGGCGCTGGAGCGCGCGGTCGGCCCTGCCCCGACGCGCTCGGCGGTGGCGCCGGTGAAGATCCCTCCGCAGGAAGCACGGCGCGTCTGGGCGGACGAGCTGAGCGAGGCGGGCGATCCTCGCGGTGAGCTGGTCGCGCTCCAGCTGGCGCTCGCCGACGGCACGGCGAGTCCTTCAGCGACGGCGCGCGTGCGCACGCTGCTCAACAAGCACGCCCGGGCCTGGGCACCGGTGGGGCTCGCGCGGGAGACGGTCGTGTTCAGGGCCGGCGTGCCCGTCGAAGGACAGCTCGCCCACCGGAGCGATCGCGAGCTGACGTCCTTCATCGGCGCGCCGTGGCTCGCCTCGCTCGAGCGGATCCTCCTGGACGGCGCCTTCGCGCTGGGACGGGTCCGCGCGCGCACCGAAGCCGAGTTCGTCGCTGCCGCGGCGCAGGGCGCCCTTCGCTGCGCCGCGGTCCGCGCCGAGACGGCGAACGAGCTGTGCGACTGTCCGACGAGCGCGCTGAGCCACCTCCAGCTGGTCGACGACGAGCCGATCGAGTTCGACGGGGACGGGCTGGCGAGCCTGCGGCGACTGGACGTGCAGCGGCCCAGGCTGACGAGCTGGCCCAAGCGGCCGTGGTTTCGACGCCTCAATGTTCTGGGCCTGCCGTCCCTCCAGACGCTGGTCGACCTGCGCAGCGAGGCCAGCCTGCCGCCCACGCTGGCGTGTTGGTCCTTCGAAGCGCACCACCTGCGCAAGCAGACGAGCGCTCACCAGACTTGGGAGCTGTTGCTGCACCGGGAAGGGGGCTTGTGGCTGGAGCTCGTGCCGCTGCCCGGCGCTCGTGTCGAGGGCGGCCTGGCCCTTCTCGAGGCCCTCCCGCCGTTCGAGGGACTCAGCCGTGCGCGGGTCCCCAAGGCACTGAACGGGCCGGTGCTCGACGGCTGGCGGCGCGCTCGGCGGGTCGAGCTCGAGCTGGTCTCGACGCCCCCGGAAGCGGCGGGCACGTCGGTGGAGCTGCTGCGCGGCGGCGCCGTCTAAAGGCGCCGAGAAGTCAGTCCGGCTTGGAGTGCCAGAGATCGCCGGTGAACTGAAAGCCGAGCCCGAACATGGGCAGCGCGGTGGGCGTGTCCGCGCCCGTGCGGAAGCGGTGCATCAGCCACCACTGCACCAGCGCAAAGACGGTGGGGTTGTTGAAGGCCGTGCCGTCCTTCGTCTTGAACGTGTAGCCAAAGAAGGGGCCGACCCGGTGCATGGCGTTGGGGTTGTCCGTCGCCTCGCCGGCGGCGAAGTGCCGAGGCTCGTACAGCGGCACGGTGCCGGTGTAGCGCGCGCCCAGCACCAGCTTGTTCTCGAGCCCCTGCCAGAGCACGTCGACGTCGTTGGTGAAGAGCCAGCCGAAGTTCGGCGACAGGCTGTCGTACATCTGGTCGTAGTACGCGCGATCGCCTTCTCGCACGTTGTACATGCCCCGCACCAGCCGCGTTCGGCTGCGCAGCACGATGCTGGCCACCTTGAGCTGCACGTCCGCGCCGAGCGTCAGCTCCGACCCGTTGCCCAGGTAGTTCTTCGTCGCTGGGTCCTTCGGCAGCTCGCGGATCGCCGTGTCCGAGAAGTCGGAGCGCGCCGACGCGAAGGACTGGAACAGATTGAAGCTGCCGAAGTACTGCACGAACGTGAAGCTGCCCCACAGCGTGAGGAAGGTCGCCGGCGCGAACTCGAGATAGGGGCCGACGCGCACGAAGGCGGGGCTGAGCTGAGGGGTGATGCCGACGCCCAAGAAGTTGTCGCGCAGCGCGACCTTCTCGTTCTTGTACAGGCGCAGCCGGTACATGAAGCGGCCTTCGTAGAAGAGCCCCAGCGCGTTGACGCGCGCGGCGATGAGGTTGCGGTGCACCAGCCGGTGTTTGGGCGGCGGCCCGTCCACCCACGTCTGGCCTACGGCCGCAGAAGACACTGCCAGTGCTGCGATCAGACCCCACCCCAATTGGCTGCGCATGGGGGCGGGGCCTTAGCCCGTCACGCGACGGCCGTGAAGTGCGTGCCCTCGACCCAGCCCAGGCTCGCCAGCCGCGCGCGAATGTCGGCGCGGGCTCCCTTGGCGCCCACCGCCGCCAGCAGGTGCCCCACGGCTGGCGGAGGCCCGAGCGCGTCGGCGTGAATGACGCGGGCGCCGTGAATGCGCTGGCCGACCTTGCGCGGGTGGAGCTCGACGAAGGTCTGCGGCCGGACGCCCTCTTCGAGCAGTGCGCGCGCCAGGCTCAGGCCGACCTCTCCGGCTCCCCAGATCGTCAGCGGCACGCCTTCGACGCGCTTGGCGAGGTAGCGCGCCTTGAGCGCGACGTGGCGGGCGCGCTCGTACCGGGCGTCGGTGCGAGTCAGGCGGCGATCGTGGTCTGCCCAGCGGTGGAGGACGTGCGGGACGACGGACAGCCGAGCGCCGGCTTCCAGCCAGCGCAGCCACAGCTCCCAGTCTTCGGGGAAGGGCACGTCTTCCCAAGCACCGAAGCGCTCCATCGCCGACCGCCGGAGCAGGACGGAGGGGTGGCAGAGCGGCGACTCGACGTAGCGGTCTCGGAAGACGAGGTCCGGCGACGTCAAGCTGGACAGCCACTGCGCGTAGGCCACCAGGTTCGGGCTGGGCGGGCGATCGCTGCGCGTCACCTCCACGCCGGTGCCGACGCCGTCCAGGCTCGGGTCTGCGTCGAGGGCAGCGAGGCTCAAGCCGAGCCGGTCTTCGGAAGACTCGTCGTCGGCGTCCATGCGGGCGACGAAGTCCCCCGTGGCGTGACTGAGCGCGCGCCGCAGGGCCCCGACGATGCCGCTGGGCGGCTGGTGAACGCAGCGCAGGCGTGAATCGCCCAGGGCCAGGCGCTCGAGCACGGCCGCGGTGTCGTCCGTCGAGCCGTCGTCGACGGCGATGAGCTCGAGCCGCACGTCGCGCTGGGCGAGCATGCTCTTGACCGCGCGCTCCACCGTCTGGGCGCCGTCGCGCACGGGCAGCAGCACGGAGATGAGCGGCGCGTCCATCGGCAGGCGTCGGGTCGTAGCAGCCTTCGGCGGACCGCACGCAAAGAGCGCAGGTGTGCCCGAGATCTCCCTGTGTAGACTGGCCTCCGCGACCCCTTCCCATGCCTGCGCCGCTGGACACGCCTTCGCCGACGCAAAGCGCCATGCCCGCGGCGGAGGCCGAGGTGCCGGTGCACGCGCGCCTGTTGGTGGACATGCACCGGGCGATCGCGCGTCGGCTCGTTCAGGAAGGGCACCGCGCGCGCGCCTTCACCGAGCTGGTCAGGGCGACGCGGGAAGTCCCCATGAACGCCGCGCTGGCGTCGACCTTGACGCGCTTCGCGCTCGAAGCGGGCACCACGGGGCCGGCGGCGACGCTGCTCGCGCAAGGCGTGGACGAGGCCGAAGGCGCCGAGCGACGGGTGGTGCTGCGGGCGCTGGCGAGGCTGTACCGGCGGACCGGCGCCGAGGGGAAGGCCCGTGAGGTGTTGGTGCAGATTCTGGCCGAGCACCCGTTCGATCGCCGCGCCCGGCGGGTGCTCAACGTGCTGCTGGAGCGCGACCGCCGCTGGGAAGAGCTCGACGCGTCGCTCGAGAAGGAGACGCGGGCGCACCTCAAGGGCGGGGCGCTCAAGCGCGCGAGTCGGGCGGCGCTGGCCCGAGCGCGCCTGTGGGCCGAGCGGCACCGAGACTTTGGCCGCGCGGCGCTGCGCTACGGCCAGGCGGCGCAGTACGCCGAAGAGGCGGGCGATCTCGACAGCGCGTTCCTGCTGCGCATGGTGTGGCTGCGCACGCTGCACCGGTCCGGCGCGAACCCGATGGTGCTGCGCGACGCCACGGTGCTGACGCGCGGGGTGGCCAGCCGCGTGGGGCGGTCCGAGCGCGTCGACCTGCTGCTGCACGAGCTGGGCATGCCCACCGAGCGCACCATGGACCTCGACGGCGACGAGGACGACGAGCTGGTCGACCCCACGCCGCGCTCGGGCGAGTCGATCGAGACCGGCGCCAACCCGATGCCCCCGCAGCGGCCCCCGTCACCACTTTCTGGAGTGCGCGGCGCACCTCGGCCGTGTTGGCCCTGGTGCTGCCCCTGGGCGCCGCCGGCATGTATTACTGGCTGGGCAACCCCGCA
>JALHOS010000434.1 GCA_022842905.1 Myxococcaceae bacterium
GCGGCGGCTCTTCGGCCACAGGCTCCGTCTTCTTGCGCGAGGGCGGCTCCTCGGCGGCGACCTCCGCAGCGCGCCTGCGCGGGGGCGGCTCTTCGGCGACGGGCTCGGCCTTCTTGCGCGGGGGAGGCTCCTCTGCGGCGACCTCGGCGGCGCGCCTGCGCGACGGCGGCTCCTCGGCGACGGGCTCGGTCTTCTTGCGCGGGGGCGGCTCCTCGGCGGCGACCTCGGCTGCGCGCCTGCGCGGCGGCGGCTCTTCGGCGACCGGCTCCGTCTTCTTCCGCGCCGGGGCCTCGTCACTGGCCAGCGGGTCCGGCGAACGCCGGCGTGTCGCAGCCGCGTCGCTCGTGTCGGTCGGCTCGCTCGGCGGTTGGTGGACCGACGGCTCTTCGGGGGGGGCGTCGTTCACGCGCTTGCGGACGCGGGCGCCGTCGTCGCGCAGATCGGAGTCGAGCGAAGGCTTGGCCTTCTCTTCGGGCGGCGTGAGCTTGCTGGTGCTCCGCTTGGGGGCCGCGGGCTCGTCCGAGTCGCTCGCTGGCGCCGCCGCGCCCTTCTTCCCGCGCTTGGGCTTTCCGTCAGCGGGGTCTTCGTCCTCGGCGCCGTCGGCCTTCTCCTTGTCCAGCGCGCCGGTCTCGAGCTTGTTGGCCTTGAGCTCCTCGGCGACGGTGAAGCAGCGCTCGCGCTTCTTCGCGCACTTCGTCTGGCACTTGTCGAACTGCCGCTTCGTCTCGACGCGCACCGAGCCGCCGAACTCGAGCGAGCAGTCGTCCTGGCATTCCTTGAAGTCGTCGGCGCAGTCGGCGCCCTCGGCCGACGCCACCTGGGCCAGGCCGATCGCGAAGAGGAAGGCCACCAAACGCATGGCCGCGACTGTAGCCCACGTCCCGCGGCGCGCTGAGCTTGGCTTCACGGTTGCTTGGACGAGGGGCATGGGCCTCCTGTTCCGCCTGGCGTGTCTGTGTGTCCTCGCCGCCGTGGCCAAGCCGCCACGCAGCGTCCCCGCGGCGCCGCTCGGGCCACTCCCGACGTTGGCTTCGGCAGACATCGTCGCGCACACCTCGCGGTCCCAGCGCAGCGCCCTCATCCGACGGGCCACCGGCAGCCCGTATTCTCACGTGGGCCTCGTCGAGGTGACCGCGGACGGGGTCTTCGTCATCGAAGCCGTGCAGCCGGTGCGGCGGGTGCCGCTGGCGGCGTTTCGGGCGCGGGGGGAGGGCGGGCGGCTGGCCGTGTTTCGTCATGCGGCCGTCGACCCGGCGGTGGGCGAGCGCGTGGTGGCGTGGGCGAAGGCCCGGCTGGGGTTTCCGTACGACGACCGCTACCAGTGGGACGACGAGCGGCTGTACTGCAGCGAGCTGGTCTTCAAGGCGTTTGAGGAAGGTGCGGGGCTCACGGTGGGCCGCGCGCAGGTCCTCTCGTCGCTGCGGCTGGACCAGGAACTCGAGGCTGGGCTCGCCGAGGCAGGCATCAGCGAAGAGACGCAGCTCATCACCCCCGCCGCGCTCGTCGCCGACGGGGCGCTGCGGGTCGTCTACTCGGACTTCGCGCCGGACGCGTCGAAGCGGTAGCCCAGCCCGCGAATGGTGCGGAAGAACGCGGGTTGGTCGGGGTTGGGTTCGAATTTTTGCCGCAGCTGGCTGACGAAGTTGTCCACCGTGCGCGCCGTGCCTTCGTACTCGTAGCCCCAGGCGCTCGCGAGCAGCTCCTCGCGGGAGAACGTGCGGCCGGCGTTGGTGACGAAGTGGAGCAGCAGCTTGAGCTCCTGCGCGGTCAGCTCGACGGGTTGATCGCCGCGCAGCACTTCCTTCGAACGCAGGTCGATGCTGGTGTCACCGAAGGTCACCCGCGGCTCGTCGCGCAGCTGCCTGCGGAGCACGGCGCGCAGGCGAGCGAGCAGCTCCTGCACGCTGAAGGGCTTGGACACGTAGTCGTCCGCGCCCAGGTTGAGCCCGGCGATCTTGTCGGTGTCCAGCCCCTTGGCCGACAACATGACGACGGGCAGCTGCCGGCCGCGGGCGCGCAGCTCGCGCAGCACCTCGTAGCCGTTGAGCTGCGGCATCATCACGTCGAGCACCATCGCGTCCGGCGCCTCGTCGAGCGCCTTCTTCAGGCCGGTGCGCCCGTCCTGCGCTTGGATCACCTCGAAGCCTTCGTAGCGGAGGTTCATCGACAGCCCGGTGAGGATCGACAGATCGTCTTCGACGACGAGAATGCGCAGCGGGCGGGTCGGAGCGTTCATGGCGTCGTCGGCAACGGCAGGTGCATGCGGAAGGTACTGCCTTTTCCCGGCGCGCTGTCGACGGACATGTGGCCCCCGTGCGCCTGGACGATGCGCTGGGCGATCGACAGGCCCAGCCCCGTGCCTTCGGTCTGCCGCGTCAGCAGCGAGTCCACTCGGTAGAAGCGCTCGAAGATCTTCTTGTGCTCGCGGCGGGGAATGCCGCTGCCGTTGTCCTGGACTTCGAAGACCGCTTCGCCGTCGACGGCCTGCGCGCGCAGGGCGATCGTCCGCCCGTCGGCTGCGGTGTACTTGTAGGCGTTCTGGAGCAGGTTCAGCAGCGCCCCGGCCAGCGCCTGGGCGTCGGCCTGCACCCGCAGCGTCGGCTCGACCGTCACCGCGACCTCCACGGGGCTGCCGACGCGCTGCGCCCGGAGCGCTTCGAGCGCCTGGTCGACGATCTGCTGCGCGGGGACGACGCGCTGCTCGTACTGCTTGCGCCCGGACTCGATGCGCGCCCAATCGAGCACGCCTTCGATCAAGGACGACAGCCGGGCCGTCTCCTTGGACAGCAGCTCGAGCACGGTGCGCATCTCCGCTTCGTCGCGCACGCGGTTGGTCGCCAGCATCTCGATGAACATGCGGATCGACGTCAGCGGCGTGCGCAGCTCGTGGCTGACCAGCGAGACGAAGTCCGTCTTCAGGCGTGACAGCTTCGCTTCGCGGTACAGCGTGCGGCCGGTGTAGGCGATGCCCAGCGCCAGCGTGACGTAGAAGATCCCGAGCAGCACGCCGTAGAGGACCCGGTTGCGCAGCGACGCCTTGGCGACCGGATCTTCGCCGTCCGCGCGCACCACCAGCTGCAGGTCTTGCCACGGTGCGGCCAGCACGAGCGCGGCCAGCGGCTGGGGACCCAGCGCTTCCCGGGCCTCGGCCAGCCTGCCAGCGACCCCCTGCGGGAGGTCCTTCTTCACCGGCGCCAACTCGAAGGCCACCTTCTCGCCCGGCGGAGTCACGGCGTCGCCCGCCTTGGCGACGAGCTGGCCGAGCTTGTCCGGCGCGAGGCTGGCGCCCAGGACCGTCCCGCCTTCGCGCAGCGCCGTCAAAAGCCACGTGCCGCCGGGGCCCGCGACGGAGAAGCTCGTTCGCTCGGCCGGCACCGACGCGAGCAGTTGGGGCACGGCCTCGAGCGTCTGCCGCAGGTGCCGGTCTTCCGTCGTGACTCGCCCGCCTTCGCTGCGAAACGGGGCGAGCGTGAGCTTCGTCTCCGCGACGGTGACGTCGAGCCCGTCTTCGGTGCGTTGGTGCTGTGCAGCGTTCAGCACACTGTGCAGCGCGGTGTGCACGGCTTCGAGCCGGCCCCGCCACGCCGCTTCGAGCCGCTTCTCCACCGCCGCCCGCTCGTTGATGATCGCCACGACCCCGAAGCCCGACAGCCCCGCCGACGGCACCACCACCAACGCAATGAGCAGCGTGAAGGTGCGCCGAAAGCTCAGAAATTCAATGGTTTCTGGCGTCGGCATGGCTTTGAGGGTCTGGCGCGTTCGCGGCTTATAGCAAAGCCCAGCGATCGGAATGCCCGCGGCCGGCAACGGAGGGTTGGTGTGGTGTGTGCAGAAGGGCGCGGCGCACAGTGAAGCGGTTGAATCTGCGAGGACGAAGCACCGTCTGAGGAGGCCAACCGCGGCAGGCATGTCAGGGTGAAGTGGAGGGCGCCGAAGTCAGTAAGGTACGGCGCGGCGGTTCACGCGGATCAAGTCAGGGGACGACAAACATGGGCTGGTTCAAGCGGTCGGTGGTGGTGGGGGCGATGGCGGCGGGGCTGGTCTTCGGCGGCGGCTGCGCGCAGCCCTCGGTGGAACGGCCCTCGTATGGCTCCGGCTCCTTGGCGCTCTCGACGGACGACGAGCTGCTCTACGCGGTGGACACCGACAACGGCGTGCTGGTGGTGATCGACGCGAAGGCCAATGCGAAGGTGGCCGAAGTGAAGGTCGGCGCGGCGCCGGCGCGTGTGGTGGTCAGCCAAGACGACACCATCTTCGTGACGAACCGCGGGGCGCGCTCGGTGTCGGTGATTCGCCGCGGCGAGTGGACCGAAGCCATGCGCCTGGAGACGGGCATCGAGCCGTTTGGCCTGGCCCTCTCACCCGACAGCAAGGTGCTCTACGTGGTCAGCGCGACGGCGCGGGACACGACCGAGTACGGCGTGCTCAGCGCGTTCGACACCAAGACGCTCAAGCCGCTGTGGGAGCTGAACGTCGGCGAAGAGCCGCGCGGCATCGCCGTCGTCGACAACGGCAAGCGCGCCCTCGTCTCGCTCTACAAGGCCGGCGAGGTCGTCGAGGTCGACCTGGTGAACGCCAAGGTGAAGACGGCGAAGTCGGACATTTACCAGCAGGCGAACATCGGCCGCAGCTCACAGAGCATCACCGTGACCTCGGCAGCGCCGCCGACCTACCACCCGCGGGCTGCGGCGGACCTGGTCGCCACGCCGGACGGCAACCGCGTCTTCGCGCCGACCGTCTGGGCGCGTGAGACCACCATCGCCGCGCGACCCAACCCCACCGTCGGCTACTACTCGAACGGCGGCCCCTGCAGCGCTGGCCCCGTCGCGACCGCGGGCCTGGTGACGCTCGACACCACCGACGGCGTGCGTCCGGAGGTCGACGATCTGACCGACTGCGCCGGCCGACGGGACAACACGCTGGCCACCGGGCGGCCGATGACGGCGCTCACCTCTCGCGAGTTCACCGCCCCCAGCGGCATTCAAGGGCCCACCGTCGGCGTCGTCAGCCCGGCTGGCGACTGGCTCTTCGTCGTCAACCGCGAGTCCCGCAACCTGATGGTGCTCCCGGTGGATCGCCGGTCGACGAAGGACATTTCGCTCGTGGAAGACATCGGCCACGGCGCAGACGGCGTGGCGCTGAGCCGGGACGGGCAGCGGGCGTACGTCTACAGCCAGTTCGAGCACAAGGTGACGCGCATCGTTCAGGCCCAGGGCAGCTTGCGCAAGGACGGCGAGCCGCTCGTGGTGGCCGCCGAGACCCTCAGCCCGGAGCAGGCCCTGGGCCGGAAGCTCTTCTTCGACGCCAAGGACACGCGCATGAGCGGCTCGACGACCCGCGTCGCCTGCTCGACCTGCCACCTCGAGGGACGGGAAGACGGCCACATTTGGCAGTTCCCCGACGGCCCGCGGCAGACCCCGTCGCTGGCAGGCCGCAAGCTGCTGTCCACCGCGCCGTTCCACTGGAGCGGTGAGTTCCCCACCATCGACCGCTTCAATGCGCACACCATCATCGAGCGCATGGGCGGCAGCGGCCTCGACGCCAGTACCGCGGCGAAGCTCGACCACTACCTGGACACCACGCCGCGCCCGGAGCGGCCGATGACGCCGGACATGCCCGCGGTGGCCCGCGGCCGCGCGGCCTTCGTGAAGGCTGGCTGCGACACCTGTCATTCAGGTGAGGTGCTGACGAACAACACCAACCGCGACGTCGGCACGCTGGTGACGGACCGCACCCGCTTCGGCGGCAACGTGGACGATCGCGACAAGGTCGGGTCGGGCTTCAACGTGCCCTCGCTGCTCGGCGTCAGCCGCAGCGCGCCGTATCTGCACGACGGGTCCGAGGCCACGCTGGCCGCGCGCGTGTTCGGCAACGCGGGCGATCGCCACGGCACGACGTCGACCTTGAGCGAGCCCGAGAAGCACGACCTCGTCGCGTACCTCAAGTCGCTCTGAGCGGACCGGCCGTTCCCATAAAACAGGCGGCACGGCGCTCGAGATTGGGCCCCCTCCCGGGCCCCGGCTTTGGCACAGTGCGCTCCGCTTCCATGCGCACGGTCGCCGCCCTCGTCTGTTGCAGTGCCTTCGCCGCCCTCGCTCAGGGCGTGGACGAAGAGTGGGCGCCGCCGCCGGTCAGCCCTCGGGGGGTGGATGCCGGCGTGAGCGAGCCGCCGCTGCCTTTGCCGCCGCTGCCCAACGAAGGCCTGCGCGTTCAAGGCCAAGCGCCCGCGCCGCTGCCTCCGCCTCCGCCGTCGCGCCCGCCTGGGCC
>JALHOS010000435.1 GCA_022842905.1 Myxococcaceae bacterium
GAGCCCTGCGGCGCCCCCACCGACGCCGGCGGCAAGTCCAGCGTCGCCTGCGGCAGGTGCGCCTCCTGCGCCTCCGCCGACACCCAGCGCTTCGCCCAAGCCAGCCGCGGCGACGACGACCACGAACCCCACGGCGCCGGCCAAGCCTTCAGCGCGGGCGGACGCCGGTGTGCTGGTCGTCGGTCGCGCGCTTTCGAGCGACGCGGGCACGGACGGCGAAGTGCGGATCATCTCCCGCGACGAGAAGCTGCTGCCAGGCACCGAGCCGCACAGCCCTGGCACCGTCGGCAACGGCTTCGACGCGCCAGGCAACGGCCGGGTGACGACGGGGACGGTGGGCATCGGCACGCTCAACGTGCCGTCTGCGCGACTCGGGCCGCAGGGCGTCGTCCGCGTGTCCTTCGTCGGTGAGTACCTCAACATCGTCAACTTCCCGGTGCGCGGGGCCACCAACATTCGCTCGGGCATCACCTTCGCGGCGAGCATTCAGCCGTTCAGCTGGGGCGAGATCTTCGTGTCCTACGGCGCGGCGGCGAACACCAACAACCGCACGTCGCCCAACCTCATTCAGGCGCTCGGCGACTTCAGCCTGGGCATCAAGGCCAGCAACAAGTGGGTCAAGGGCTTCCACGCCGGCGTCGACGTTCGCCTGCTGACGTTCTCCGGCGTCGGCAACCAGAGCATCGATCGGTTTGCGTTCGGCGTGCGGCCGTCGTTGATCGCCGCCCTCGACGTGCGGGACTTCGCGGCGGTCGTGCCGATCATCTTGAACCTGGCGCTGGGCTTCACGTTCGACGGCACCGGAAGCCTGGTGACGACGCAGCGGCTCAACGCGTCCGAAGAGTTCGCGCTGAGCACCTACCGCTACAACCGCTTCAACCTGGGCCTCTCGCTCGAGGTGCCGTTGCCCTGGGTGATGCCGTTCGTGGAGTACACGCTGGCGGCGCCGCTCGGCGTGCCCGGCGGTGTGCTGACGGGACCAGACGGTGCGACGGTGCCGGTCGGCGCGGTCATGCCTTCGCAGCTGGGCATCGGCTTCAAGGTCACCGCCATCAAGGACCTGACGCTGCTGGCGGGCCTGCAGCTGGGCCTGGCGCGCTCGGTGGGCCTGGGGATCCCCGCGACGCCGCCGTGGAACCTCAACCTGGGCATGGCCTTCGCGATCGATCCGTTCCAGCGAGGCGAGACGAAGATCGTCGAGACGCTCAAGGAGCGGAAGATCGAGAAGAAGGTCGCTGAAGCGCCGAAGAGCGGGCGCGTCGAGGGCACGGTGATCGACGCGGCGACCAACAAGCAGCTGGGCAACGCGGTGATCACCCTGCCCGGCTTCGCGTCGGCCGCGACGGACTCGACGGGGCACTTCCAGTCGGTGGAGCTGGGCACGTCTCAGCAGGTGCGCGCGGTCGTCAGCCGTGACGGCTACAAGCCCGTGGAGCAGATCGTCCCGCTCACGCCCGGCAAGCCGACGAAGATCGAGGTCGCGCTGCAGCCGGACACGAAGCCGTCGGTGCTGGAGATCTTCGTCACCGCCGCGAAGAAGCCCATTGCCGCGACGGTGAGCCTGACCGGCGCCAGCGCGAGCACGGTGAGCCAGGACGCGAACGTGACGGCGCCCGTTCCGACGAACGTGCCGGCCGGCAAGTACACCGCGACGGTGACGGCGGAAGGCCACCTGTCGCAGACCCGCGATCTCCAGGTGGGCGAAGGCGCGACCATGCCGCTGGTGTTCGATCTGACCCCGACGCCGAAGAAGGTGCTGGTGGTGCTCAAGGGCGACAAGATCGAGATCCTCCAGCAGGTTCACTTCGCCACCGGCAAGGCGACGATCCTCGCCGACTCCTTCCAGCTGCTCGCGCAGGTGGTGGACGTCGTCGTGAAGAACGGCGTCAAGCGCATGCGCATCGAAGGCCACACCGACAACCGAGGCGTCAAGGCGGCCAACCAGAAGCTGTCCGAAGATCGCGCGGCGGCGGTGGTGGACTACCTGGTCGGCGCGGGCATCGACCGGAGCCGGCTCGAGTCGGTAGGCTACGGCGACCAGAGGCCGGTCGCGCCGAACCTGACGGCGAAGGGACGCGAGCTGAACCGTCGCGTCGAGTTCATCATCACCGAGAGGTAGCCCATGCCCCACCCGCGTCTGTCCCGTCCCTCCGGAGCGCACCACCGGAGCTGGAGAGGCGTGCTCGTGCTCGGGGTCACGCTCGCAGTGCTGACGAGTGCTTCGGGGTGTGAAGACGGGCTCTGCATGGGCCAGCCGTGCACGACCGTCCCGCCGGCCAAGCCGCAGGCCGTGCTGGTGATTCCCGCGACCAGCCCCATCACCGGCGGCGCGGTGTCGGGTCGCGTCACGGCGACCGGCTGCAAGAAGTACAAGCAGGTCGGCATACAGGTGAACGGGACCTTCGTGCTCGACACTGGGTACAAGGGCGACAACACCGAGTGGTCGATTCCCACGTCGGCGCTGGAGCGCTTCTTCCCGCAGGCTGGCATCGAAGCGAACCTGTCCTTCTCGGCGAAGGTGATCTGCGAAGAGGTGAATCGCGAAGGTGAATCGCCGCCCCTCGGCCGCTCGTTCTTCCCCGCCGCGACGGTGATCGACCTCGAAGGCAACCAGGCGCTCCCTGACACCTTCATCGCCGAAGGCGGCACGAACACCCAACCGACGACGTTCTTGGGCTGCGTCGGCGGCGCGGCGGCAGGCCTGATGCGCCTGGCGAAGAACAGCACCGAGCTCAAGACGGTGGTGAACCTGCCCTTCCCCTGCAACGCGGCGCTCGACTTCACCGAGGTGTCGACGACCCAGCAGGGCCCGCCGATCCGCTGGGCGATTCAGCCCGAGGTCGGCGTGTTCGCCTTTCAGTCGACCCCTGGGCAGAACACGACGGACCTGGTGCTCACCAGCCAGTACCAGGGGCGGGTGCAGTTCATCACCATGGCGAAGACGGGCGACGCAGTGATCGTCGAAAACACCGCGCTCATGCCGTACGTGAAGTTGCTGCTCGGCAAGCCCGGTGGCGGCAGCGCCGTGCGGTATTCGCTGCAGGTGTCCGGCATTCCCATCGCCGCCCCGGTGTTCGACGTCGACCGCAAGCAGATCTGGGTCGCGGTGATGAACGCGAGCGGCGGCGCGGCGACGCACTTCGTCCTGCGCATCGACTACGACCGGCCGGCGAGCATGGGCGAACCGATCGCCGTGACGCGCACACAGCCGGTGCTCGCCCAGCGCTACGACGAGTTCACCAACCCCAGGCACCTGACCGCGGCGTTCCGCAAGACGGGCGGCACCATCTACATGAACGTGGTGGGTGTCGATAACACGACGGGCAGCGCGTACACCGCGGTGCTGGCCTGCCCCACGGTCGACGCGGTCGACTGCTCTGCGGGCGGACGCACCTGGACCAGCCCGCTGCTCCCTGGGCTCTTCGACACGATCTACGTCCACGAGAGCTTGGTGGTCGTGGCCGGCGCGGCGGGCGTGTTCTTCCTCGACGTGAGCACCGGCCAACCGCGCAGCACGACCGCCGTTCAGCCGACCGGGAACAACGTGATGAAGTCGCTGGTCCCCGGGGTGACCGACGACTTCTACCTGCTCACCGGCCCTGCGGACGCGAACTTCCCCACGGAGGTGATCGCCGTCGATCGCGCGGGCACGCCGGAGCTGTGGCGGCTCAACTTCGGCGCCGGCGACACGCCGCAGTCCGCGCTCACCGTCGCGGTCGACGCCACCAAGCAGCCTTGGCTTCGCGTCGGGCTCAACAGCGTCCAGCCACACCCGGCGTCCACCTACTGCGCGCTCTTGTCCCGAGGGAATTGCCGCTGATTCGGTTGGGGCTGAGCCTGGCCGCCGTGGGGCTCGCGTCCTGTGGGCCTCCTCCCTGCACGGGCGCGAGCTGCGACGCAGGAGGCACCCCTTCGCTCACCTTCACGCTGGCCTCGGCGCCGCTGGCGATCGGCACCGGCGTCGAAGGGACGATCTCGGCGACGAACTGTCCTGGCGCCCGCTTCGCGCTTTGGCAGGGCCCCCTGCCCGGTACCAAGCTGGTCGACCTGAACGTCGTCGGCGGCGGGGGGACCTTCTTGGCCCCGACGGACGCATTTCGCGACGCGCTCGCCCGAACGATCCCGGCTCGCCTGTCGGTCTTCGCGGCGGTCGAGTGCAGCTCTGGTCGCCGCGCGACGAGCGCCGAGCGCGCGCTCACGTTCTTCCCCGTCGCGGACGTGCCCCCTGCGTCCACCGTGTTCCTCGAGCGCTTCGAGGTCGAAGGGACGGGGTCCACCGCCAGCCTGATCGGCTGCGCCCAGCTCGACGGAGTCGCGTCGCTGGTGCGCCTGT
Source organism: Myxococcaceae bacterium (assembly GCA_022842905.1). Taxonomy (GTDB): domain Bacteria; phylum Myxococcota; class Myxococcia; order Myxococcales; family Myxococcaceae; genus JALHOS01. The sequence continues at coordinate 4,334 of JALHOS010000435.1, forward strand.
CGGCGACGGGCGCGCTCCTCAAGGCCGTGCCAGCGCCGTTCCCGTGTGTCGCAACGGCCGAGCTGAGCGCGCCCAGCTCGACGGCGGCCAAGCGCCTGCGCTGGCTCGTTCAGCGTGGAGGCGGCGTGCCGAACGGCGTGATCGCCTTCGTGTCCCAAGCGGGCGCGGCCGACGATCTGTCCACGCTGGTCTGGCGGCTGGGCACGATCGACGCGGTGGGCACGTCGGCCGACGGCCAGGCCGTCGTCTTCGGCGGCGACGCCCCGGCGAAGACCCTCACGCGCCTCGACCCGCGCCAGGCGGCGCCGCAGGTCTGGCAGGTGAGCGCCCCTCCCGGTCGCGCCAACGCGGACCCGCGGCTGAGCGGCAGCGATGTGTTCGTGTCGGTCTTCGACGAGGTCATCGGCAGCACCCAGGCGAGCGTCGTCACGTACCGCTACGCGCTGAGCTCGGGCGCGCAGCTGAGCCGCACCGTGGTGACGACGTACGTCTATGCGAGCGCGCTGGATCCCAAGGAGCCGGTGATCGGCGGGTTCTCGACGACCGGTGAGCAGCTGTACCTGCCCCGCTGGTTCACGAGCGCAGGCCAAGAAGAGACGGCCGCCGTCGGCTGCCCGACGCTCTCGCCCGGCTGCCAGACCCCGTCGCTCGTGACGGGGCGAGTCCCTGGCCGGTACTTCAACGTCATTCCACACGGTGGGAGTCTGCTGCTCGCCGGCCGCCGCGCGCTCACCGCCGCGTCGCTGCCGTCCGGCACGCTGCTGCTGTCGTCCCCGGTGGTGCTGGAGGGCGCGCTCGAGTTCGTCGCGCTGAGCGCCACGGCGAACTTCGGCGTGTACGCGCTCGCCCAAGGGCCGCTGAGCGCGCCGGTGGAAGCGCAGAGCCAGGAGCTCATCGCCATGCTCAAGCGTGGCGCCCAGCCGACCTGGCGGCTGCCCTCCCTCGGGCTCGGGCCTGCCGGCTCCCTGTGGATCGCCCCCGACGGCGAGCTCGGCGCGATTCTGCGCGTCGGCGACACGTACGTTCGGACCCTCACGCCGCGGCGGTACTGCGAGCTGGAGTCGGGGCTGCCCTGCTTCTGAAAAAAGCGCGTCACCCAGCCGGGCGACGGGCCACCAAGAGGATCTCCCGGTTCCCCAACGGGCCGTGGACCGGGGAGTCGAGTGACCCGATCACCCGCAACCCCTCGCGCTCCACGCACGCGACGACCTTCGCCAGACAGGCCGCGCGCACCGCGTCGTCGCGCACCACGCCCCCTTTTTCGACCAGCTCGGGCCCCGCTTCGAACTGCGGCTTGACCAGCGCCACCAGCAGGCCTCCCACAGCCAGGCGCGCCAGCGCGCTGGGGAGCACCGCGGTCAGGGAGATGAAGCTGACGTCGATCACCACCACGCCGACGGGCTCGGGCGGGAGATCGCCGGGCAGCTGCCTCGCGTTGACGCCCTCGCGGCTGATCACCCGCGGGTCCTTGCGGAGCTTCTCGTGGAGCTGCGCGGTGCCGACGTCGATCGCGTAGACGCGCTGGGCGCCGCGCTGCAGCAGACAGTCGGTGAAGCCCCCGGTGCTCGCGCCAATGTCGGCGCACACCGCCCCGCGTACGTCCAGCTTCAAGGCGTCGAGCGCCGCCTCGAGCTTGAGCCCGCCACGAGACACGTAGCGCAGCACCTCACCCTTCAGGCGCAGCTCGGCGCTCCGATCGACGCGGGTGCCGGGCTTGTCCACGCGGCGATCGCCGACGATCACCTGCCCCGCGAGCACCAGCGCCTGCGCCCTCGCCCGCGTCGGAGCGAGGCCGCGCTCGACGACGAGCACGTCGAGCCGTTCCTTCGTGCTCACGACCCCAGGACCTCCCGAGCGGCGCGCAGCAGCCCCGCGGCGTCGAGCCCCAGCGCAGCGCGCTGCGCACGGGCGTCGCCGTGGCGAACGAAGCG
>JALHOS010000436.1 GCA_022842905.1 Myxococcaceae bacterium
TCGACGCCGGCCGGACGGACGCCGGTGGCGCTGACGCAGGCGCCTCGGACGCAGGCGCTGCGCTGCTCGCGGACTGCGCGACGCGCGGAGGGCCGGCGCTGGCGCTTCTGCGCGCCATGGTCGACGGCGGCGCCACGAGCGCCCTGCCTGTGACTGTCGAGCGGGTCCTGGTGACCGCGTTCAAGCGCAACGCCGCGTCGGCCGAGGCCGAGGGCTTCTTCGTGCAGTGCTCTCCTGCCGGTCCGGCGCTCTTTCTGAACGCGCCGGACAGTGGAGCGCTCTTCGGCGACGCGGGGTGGCTTGCCGCCAACGACGCTGGGCTCTCGGTGGGCGACGTCGTCACGCTGACGGTCGGCGCGATGCTCGGCACACGCGTGGTGACGGGCGTGCTCGCCACACCACCGACGGTGTTGGGGACGGCCTCGCCGGCCTCGCTCACCGTCGACGTGAGCGACGTGGACGTCCTGCGGGACCTCGAGCAGTGGGAGTCGCGCTTGGTGAGTTTTGCCGGGCCGGTGGTGCGAGTCGCTGGCGCTGGGGGCGGCTACACCGGCATCGGCGTGCTGACGGACGCTGGCTTCCGCGCCGACGGGGGCGCGCAGCTCGAGGTCCGCCTCCCCACCACGCTGGTGCAGCCGCTCGAGCTGAGCACGGCCTGCACGGTGCGCGTGACGGCCGCGCCACTGTGGCGATTCAACAACATCCCCCAGGCCAGCCCGCTCTCTCTCGAGCAGCTCCAGGGCACCCGCTGCCCCGGGCCCCGCCTGACCAGCGCCACGGCGACGGGCAGCACGTCGGTCTCGCTGCGCTTCGACCGCAGCCTGGCCCAGGCGACGGTCGTGCCGTCGGCGTTCTCCATCACTCCGAGTCTGGCGGTGACCAGCGCCACGCTGACGACGCCGAACCTCGTGGACCTGCGCACGGGCCCCCAGGTGGGCATGAGCTACACCGTCAGGCCGGCTGGCACGCTGACGGACCTCGCCGGACAGGCGGCGCAGGACGCGGGCGTGGCGTTCTCCGGGTACTCCGGCAGCTGTCCTCCGGCGGTGGTGATCAACCAGCTGTACCCGAACTCGACCAACGCGGCCGGCGATGCAGGGTACAGCCACGACTTCGTCGAGCTGCGCAACACGACGAACGTTCCAATCGCCCTCACCGGGTGGACGCTGCGCTACGGCTCGTCTTTGGCGACGGCGCTGACGTCCGTGGTGTCGCTGACGGGGACGATCCCCGCGCGGGGCTTCTACCTGTTGCGGCTGCAGGCGGCGTCTGGCGTCGGAGGCGTGGCACTGCCGACGCCGGACTTCGATCAGCAAGCGATAACGCCGGGAGGGACCGCCGGCAAGTTCGCCCTCATGAGCTCCGCGGCGCCGCTGCCGTTGCTGACCGGCGGCCCCGATGCGGGGTGCCTCGACGTCCTCGCGCACCCGGACATGGTGGACTTCGTGGGCTACGGCACGACGAACTGCTTCGAAGGCTCCGCGCAGGCACCGGCGTCGCTCGTCAACACGCAGTGGCTCACACGTTCTGGCTGCTCGGACGCCGACGACAACAGCCTGGACTCACCCACACCAGCACGCCCGCGCGGAACAGCCAGTCCCCTGCGTCGCCCTGTGTGTGCCCCTGAGGGCGCGCTTCTTCAGCGGCCCCAGTCCGGCGTCGTGTACTCACCCTTGTCCATGGGCAGCGCCACCGGGTTGTTCCCTTCGTGCGTCATGACGAACAGCTGCTTGCCGCCGCTGCGCGTCGACACGAACAGAATCAGGCGGCCGTTGGGCGCGAAGCTCGGCTCTTCGTTGCCCTTCGCGTCCTGAGTGAGCCGGGTGATCTTCCCGTTGGTGACGTTGACGGTGAACAGGTCGAACGCGTTGCGCTCGTCGCGCGCGGTGAAGGCGATCAGATCGCCCTTGGGGCTCCACGCCGGCGTGGTGTTGTAGTTCCCCTGGAACGTGAGGCGCTTCACGTCGCTCCCGTCGGCGTTCATCACGTAGATCTGCGGGCTGCCCGCGCGGTTGGACACGAACGCCAGCTTCTTCCCGTCCGGTGACCAGCTCGGGCTCGAGTTGAGGAAGAACTTCGTGTCGGTGACCTTCACGGGTCCGCTGCCGTCGGCCTTGGCCACGTACAGCTCGGCGTTCTCGGCGTCGGCCACCGAGTAGGCGATGCGGCTGCCGTCCGGCGAGTACGCCACGCCCGACGTCATGCGCCCCGTCGCGGACAGCACCGTCGGCTCACCGCCTACGCGCTGGGCGTAGAGATCCGGCTTGCCCCGTCGGTAGCTGGTGAAGGCCACGCCGCCCCCGCCCGGCATCACCGTCGGCAGCACGTTGATGTTGCCCGTCGCCACCGGCACGGCGTGCTTCCCGTCCCAGTCGGCCAGGTACACGTCTTTCCCGCCGGCGACCTTCCGCACGAAGGTGATGCGCGACTCGAAGGGGCCTGGCTCCTTGGTGAAGTACTTGTAGACGGCGTTCGCGAGCTTGTGCGCCAGCCGCCGCGGCTCCCGCCCGGTCCACGTCTCGCTGACCTTCAGCTCTTCCTTGCCCGCCGCCACGCTGAACAGCCGCAGGTCCGCGCGCAGGTTGTCCCCGTCGGCGGCCAGCTGCGTCTTGATCAGCGACTCCGCGCCCACGTTCGACCAGTTCGAAAACGTGATGCTCGCCGCGGTGACACCTTCCTTCGCGTCGGCCAGGAAGGACTTGCGATCCAACACCTGGAACAGGCCGCAGGCCGTCATGTCGAAGACCAGCGCCGAGTCGAACTCGACAGCCGCCGCGCGCGCCGCGTCGTCCTGCGCCATGGGCGGGGCCACGGCCAAGGGCATGGGCCGAAAGTTCGCGCCGGAGATCTCGATGACCGGCTGCTGCGCCAGCGCGGCGCTCGACACCAGGACTGACAGGACTGCGGCGGTGCGGTTCATCGGGCTCCTTGAAGCGGCGGTGGCTACGGCGTGAACGCGAAGACGACGCCTTGTTTGCGCAGCTGCTCGCGCAGGTGCTCCGGCGGCGGTCCGAACGGCGCGGCCTTCTTCACGGCGGCGACGACGGCGCCGTCGAACAGCTCGTTGCCCGACGCGTGGGACAGGCCGACGTCGAGCAGCTCTCCGGCCGGCCCCAGCTTGATGGCGACCTCCGCGCGGAGCGCCTTGCGCTCGGCTTCGCTGATGGTGTCCGACACGTCGTAGCGGCGGCGCACGGCGTTGCTGAGCAGCGCGTAGTACCGCTCGCCTTCCTGCTTGGCGCTGTCGCCATTGGCGTCACCGTCGGGGTCGCCCTCGAGCTCTTCGGCGCTCGCCGCGCGGCTGGTCTTGTTGAGCGCGTCGAACAGCTTGCTCTTCGAATCCTTCGCGTCGGCCTTGGCGTCTTTGCTGGGCTTCTCGGGCTTGGCGTCCTTCGTCGGCACCTTCACCGCCGTGTCCGGCGCGGCGGCGGGCGTCGGCGCGGGCTCGGCCTTCGACGGCGGCGGCGGGGCGGGCTCTTCTTTGCGCGGGAGCAGCTTGTCGTCGCGCTTCTTCCCCAGCCGCACCAGCGACGCCTTGATGGGCTTGGCGTCCAGATCCACGCGCGGGCCCGCCAGCAGCGCCGACACCAGCAAGAAGCCCACCGTGAGGCCCACGTGCGCCACCACCGACGCAGCCACGAAGGGCAGCACCGGCGACTTCCGGGGGCGCAGCAGGCTCTCAACGGCAGACGCGGTCATGTCGAGTCGCTACTTCTTGAGCTCCTTGGGGTCCTTCGACGCCTTCGACGTACCGACTGGGTCCGTAATCATGCCCAAGTTGGTGATCCCCGCGCGCTGGGCGCTGGCCATGACGTCCACCACCACGCCGTACGGCAGGTCGCGATCCGCGTGCAGGTAGAGCTCCTTCTCAGCCTGCGCCTTCACGTTGGCCTTGAGCTTCTCTTCGAGCTCCGCGAGCGGCACCTCCGCCTCGCCGATGTAGACGCGCTTGTTGACGTCCACCGTGAGCACCAGCTTCTTCTCGGGGCCCTCGACCGGCTGGGCTTTCGTCTCGGGCAGGTTCACCTTCACGCCCTGCTGAATGAGCGGCGCCGTCACCATGAAGATGATGAGGAGCACCAGCATCACGTCCACCATGGGCGTGACGTTGATCTCCGCCATCGTCGTGCGGCCACCACCTTTCCCCGCGGACATGCCCATGCGCGTCGTCTCCTTCGGGAAGCGGTCAGCTCACTTGAAGAAGTGGCGCTTGACGATGTTGAGGAAGTCGTTCGAGAAGTTCGCCATCTCGGTGTCGAACACCTTGATGCGCGAGACGAACGAGTTGTACGCGACGACGGCGGGAATGGCGGCGAACAGCCCGGCGGCGGTGGCCAGCAGCGCGTTGCCGATCGGCGCGGCCACGGTGGCGATGGTGGCGTTGCCCTTCTCGGCGATCTCGTTGAACGCGCTCAGAATGCCCATGACCGTGCCGAACAGCCCCACGAAGGGCGCGGTGCTGCCAATGGTGCCCAGGAAGCTCACGTTGGCCTCGAGCGTGGTGATCTCCGCCGTGCTGGCGCGGGTGAGCGATCGCTCCACGTTCTCGATGCCGCCCAGCCGCTCGCTCATGGCGCCTTCGGCCCCGGCGTTCTTGTGCTGCGCCAGCTTCGACAGCTCGTCGTAGCCAGCGCGGAACACGCGTGACAGCGGCGAGCTCTCGAGCTTCTGCGCGGCGTCGTAGATCGCGTCCAGCCGGTTCGACTTCCAGAACGCGTCCAAGAAGGCGACCGACTCGGCCCGCGCCTTGCGCAGCTGCAGCGTCTTCATTCCGATGAGCGCCCACGCGTACGCCGACGACGCCGCGAGCAGCAGGAGGATGAGGAGCTCCACCGCCGACGCGCTCTTGAGCACGTCTACGTAGTTGACCGACCCGAGCATGGAGCGCGGCCGTAACATCGCTGCTCGACGGCGGCAACAAACCCATGGCGCTTCAAGGAGTTGGCGAACGAAAGTGAATAGCGCGACGATGCCGCCCGTCAGGAGGACCAACCATGACCCCCACTTCGCGATTCCTCGGCTCGGCGCTGGTGTTGGCGGTGGCGCTGAGTGTGTCGGGCTGCGTGTGCCAGGTGATGCAGCGCGGCGATGTGACGTTCACCTGGACGTTCCAAGGCCAGCAGTGCGCGGTGGTGACGGCGGTGCGGAGGGTGCGCATCACGATTCCCGGCCAGACGCTGATGAACGCGGGCGTCTACGACTGCGTGACGCAGGGCACGGCGGGCATCACGCTGCTCAACTTCCGCGGCGGCTCGTACCGGTACACGGTGCAGGGCGAAGACGCGCAAGGCACGGTCCTCTACTCGGCGTCGGGGCAGCTCGTCGTGGACGGAGACGTCGTCGTGCCGGTGGACCTGCAGGTCAACCCGTCGGCGCCCACGTCGGTGTTCCTCACGTGGACGTTCCCTGCGAACGGCGCGACGGGTGGGCAGCCGGCGAGCTGCGCGCAGGCCGGCGCCACGGACCTCATGTACGTGGCCATCGACGGGCAGCAGGTGAGCCCGCCGCCGACCTGCGCGGCCGGCCAGACGTCACCCGGGTGGGAAGTGCGCGTGACGCCCGGGCAGCACACCATCGACATCGCCGCCGGTGCGCAGACGGGCAACATGGTGTCGGGCGTGCCCAACGTCTTCTACCTGTACCGCAAGCAGTCCTCGCTGACCGCGGTCGCCGGGGCGGGCGCGCTCAACCAGTACGCGCTCGACTGGAACGCAGGCTCGCTGAACGTCACCTGGACGTTCCTGGGCGCGCAGGGCCCGAGCTGCGCGGCCGCGGGCGTGACGGCGGTGGACGTGTTCCTGCTCGGCGAGGACAACCAGTACGCCGACCTGCTGGTGATCAACCCCGCGTACACGAAGCTCGCCGCGGACGCGCAGGGCCGCATCGGCTACCGCTTCAACTGCCTGATGGGCGGCGCCATGGGCGCGAGCTTCCCGTATGTCAACCGGGGCACGTACCGCGTGTACGCGTCGGCGTCGGGCAGCGCGGGCGTGTTCACGAACTTCGCTGCGCCGCCCATGACGACGGTGACGGTCGGGCAGTTCAGCCCTCAGCCCGTCGCTTTGTCGCTGTCGCGCTGAAGGCAGGGCCGGTCGGCCGCGGGCCGCCGCGGCCTGCACCGCGCGCCCGGCGCAGCGGCGTCCTCATCTGAGCCGAGGTGTCTCATGTGCCGTGGCGTGCGTGGTGCACGTGTGTCGTTCGGGCTGCCGCTGCTGGTGGCCGTCGCCGTCAGCGCGGGCTGCGGCGGGCCGGTCCCCAGGGTT
>JALHOS010000437.1 GCA_022842905.1 Myxococcaceae bacterium
CTCAGCAGGGTCCGGCGGCTCGGCAGGCTCCGGTGGCTCGGCCGGCTCCGGTGGCTCGGCCGGCTCCGGGGGCTCGGCCGGCTCCGGTGGCTCGGCCGGCTCCGGTGGCTCGGCCGGCTCCGGCGCGCTCGTCCTCTCGGTCTCCATGTCGGGTGTGGACACGAACGCCGGAACGCGCGCCGCACCGCTGCGCACGCTCGAGCGTGCTCGAGACCTCGCCCGGGCGCAGCGCGGCTCGAGGAACGTCACCATCGAGGTGTGTGGCTCGACCTACCAACTCACCAGCCCCTTCAGCTTGTCGTCGACCGACACCGTGCCGGACGGAGGCACGCTGCTGCTCACTTCTTGCGGCTCCACCCCGACGCGCCTGACCGCCGGCGAGCCGCTGACGGGCTTCGCGCCGCACGTCGTCGCGGGTAACGCGGTCCCCAACGTCTACTTCGCCGTCGTCCCCTCCACGGCGTCCGTCTACGAGCTGTGGGCGGAGCCGAGCTCACCGCAGGCCGCCTCGCTCCACCGCTCGCGCACGCCGAACGGTCGTGACTTCGTCGACGGCCCGGTGCCCAGCACGCTCGACTGGATGGACAGCGCCGCGCCCTACGCCATTGGCCTGCCGCTGACGAACGTGTCGTCGGCCTTTCCCGTGTCGAGCGGTCAGTGGCCGGCCCTCGGCGTGGAGCTCGTCGCCAGCATTCGGTGGGTGCGCAACCGCTACCCGGTGGTGTGGGCCGCGCGGACCTCCACTTCCCTCCAGGTGTGGCCCGCCGCGCGCGACGGCGCCCTCGAGCAGTGGAAGTACACCCAGGGCGCCGCCCCCGGCGTCGGCCCCAGCGAGCCGCGCCCCTTCATCATCGAAGGCGACTACCCCGACGAGGAAGGTGAGTTCGCGTTCGACCCCACCAACCGCGTCATCTACGTCTACAGCAGCCAGGCGCCGCAGGGCCTCTGGGTGTCTCGGCCGATCGAACAGCTCCTGTCGGTCAACGGCACGCGCCGCCTGCGGGTGGAGAACCTCGAGTTCGCGCACACGGTGCTGACGCGCCCCTGCGGCGCGAACAACACCCAGTGCCTGTTCGGCGGCGGCTACCACGGCCTCTACGGCGCGGCGCGGCTCGACGAGCCGAACCTGACGACCGGCGTGCAGTACTTCACGGCGGCCGTCGACCTGGTCAACGCCGAAGCATGGCTCCAGGGCGTCTCGTTTCGAGACTTGGGCAACGCCGCGGTGCTCGCCGGCGCGAACGTGGAGCTGACCATGAGCGGCTGCTCGGCCCGGCGCACCGCGGGGCCGATGCTGGTGGCGCGCGCCGCCGCGCGCATCGACGTCGGCACGTCTCGGGCGGAGGACATCGGCGCGCGTTACGGCGCCGACGCCGTCTACTTCGAAGGGGTCACCAACGCGCGCGTCACCCGCAACACGTTCCTCCGCATCGGAGGGCGCGCCTTCTTCAGCAGCGGCAACGAGTTCCGCGCCGTCACGCCGGGCATCGAGTTCAACGAGAACCGCATCGACGGCGCGACGTTGGTCATCACCGACGCGGGCGGCGTCAACCTGGGCCAGGCCAGCGTGCGCATGGAGCGAAACTTCGTGCGGGGCATTCGCCGCACGTCCCTGCTCCCGACGCCGGCCCTCGGGAGCCTCGGCGACGGGCTCAACAAGGCGTTCTACCTGGACATCGGCACCTCGCTGTCCACCGTGCAGGAGAACGTGGTGGTCGACTCCGACGCCTTCGCGCTGGGCAATTGCCAGAAGAACAACACGATCACCAACAACCACGTCGCCGCGCTCACGGTCGGGGTCGCGACCCACGCCGCGCCCGATCGCCCGCAGCCGCTCTTCTGTTACGCCGCCTGCCAATACTTCGGCGCCATCAGCGCGGAGATCTGCCCGACGGTCGACCAGTACGTGCCGCCGCCGAGCCCGGACGCAGGGTGTGTCGGCGGCTTCTGCTCGCCGGCGTATTCGTGCGGCACCAACACCGTCGTCAGCGGGAACGGGACGCTGGCGAACGCCGCGGCGCTCGCGGCGCAGGCGGGTGACGGGCTTCCCTGAATCGCGGGGCCGAACGCCGAACGCCACGCTTCGTCGCGAAAGGCCGCGCAGTTTCGTACGGTGCTCCTCGTGACCGTGCTGCATTCCGCCGCGCTCGCGCGCCTGTCTTTCACCTCGCTCGCGCTGGGGCTCTGGGCGTGTGGCGGCGCGTCGACGATCGACGGCGGGGCCATGGCCGCGGACGGCGGAACCGACGCCGCGATTCCCGACGCAGGGACTCACGATGCGGGGACTCACGATGCGGGGACTCACGATGCGGGGACTCACGATGCGGGGACTCACGACGGGGGTTGCTCTCCCGTGGGCACCTGGCGGCTGCAGTACACGGTGCTCGACGCCGGCCAGGTGTGTTCGAACCTGACGGACACCCTGCGTGTCCAGACCGTCGACGGCGGGCTCGTCTTCGGCGTCGACTCCATCGGCCCGACGCAGGAGCTGTGCGGTCCGTCCAGTCGCCTCGTCGAGCCGAGCGTCACCGCGAGCTTCGACGTCGCCAGCTGCAGGCTTCAGTTTCTGGCGACCATCGCCTACTGCTACTCCGGTGAAGCGCAGTGCCATCGACGGGGGCTGGACGTGTCGCTGAGCGGAGACGCCGTCACCGGCACGGGGGTCATCGGGCGGTGCTGGTGCCTGACGTCCGGCGAGACGCGTGTGCCGGTCACGGTCTCTGGAGCGCGCCAGTGAGGCCCTCGCCCTTGCGTCGCAGTGCTTCTCCCTCGCGCTCGCTGGCGTGGGCGTTCGTCACCGTCGCGTCGCTCTTGCTCGCGGCGTGTCCCGAGGAGTGTGGGCCGGCGAATTGCTCCGGGTGCTGCGCCGAAGGTGAATGCCTGTCGGGCAAAGCGCGCTTGGCCTGCGGCGGGAACGGGCTGAGCTGCGTCGCCTGCTCGTCGAGCGAGGTGTGCCGCGACTTCCTCTGCGTCGCGGCGCCCGATGCCGGCCAGGTGCGCTCCGACGCTGGCGTCATCGTTCGCCCAGACGGAGGCATGGGCCAGTGTGTGTGCCCGACGGGCTGCTGTTCATCGACGGGCCAGTGCCTGAGCGGCGGGACGCCCGACGCTTGTGGCGCCGACGGTGGCGCGTGTCAGAGCTGCGGCGCCCTGGAGCTGTGCGTGCGCGGCAGCTGCGCGCCGGTAGCCGCCTGCTCCGGCTGCACGTTCGGCGACGGCCGCTGCGGCGACGGCACCACCCAGGACGTCTGCGGACGGGACGGCGGACTGTGCGTGCGCTGCTCGGCGGCGGAGCGCTGCACCGACGGCCGCTGCGTCGGGCCCTGCAACGCGGTCAGCTGCCAGGCGGGGTGCTGCCAGGGGGCGAACCAGTGTGTGGCTCCGCCGACGTCGTCGGCGTGCGGGATGAGCGGCGTGGCCTGCGTCGTCTGCGATGCGGGCCTCACGTGCCAGAGCGGGGCGTGTCGTTAGAACGGCGCGGCGGCGCTCATCGGCACGGGCGGGGTGCAGGGCGTACTCCACCCACGCGGTGCCGTCGGCGCGGCGCAGCCCATGAGCCAGGCACAGCGCTACCGCTCGGCGGCCGTCAGTTCTTGCAGCACCACGCACCGAAGAGGGTGCCCATGTCAGCCGAGCCGGCGTTGATGCCGTTGGTGCCGCACCCGCTAGTGACCGACTGCATGGGGTACCCGCGGCGCGCGAAGGTGTCGTTGACGCGGTCCGCGAACCAGCCGAACGCGCAGAGCTGCATGCCGGCGGCGTGCGCCGCGCTCACCTCGGCTTCGGTGCACAGCCGCGCCCCGTCTTGCAGGCAGGCGTTCGCCGCTTGGCGGAACGTGTACTGGTACGGCGAAGGCCCCGTCGGCCGGTAGAAGATGCACTGGCCGAAGCTCTGGCGGGAGCCGTCCGGGCAACGTAGCTCCGGCGCCAGGTCCACGTTCGCGACGGTGCCGTCGAGGATGTCGCTCGATGCGACGGTGTTGTCCTGCAGGTCCACGCTGGCCACGCTGTTGTCGGCGATCTGCGTGCCCGGCAGGCCCATGGTGATGCTGACCGGCTGTCCCACCGTGCCGACCTTGGCTTCGAGCCAGGTCTTCAGCTGCTGGAAGTTCTGGTTCACCTCGTCGGCGCGCGCGGGCGCGTCCGGCGCGAAGGTGACGAGCTGGGCCCACGCCGTGGCGGACAGCAGCGCCAGGCCCGTGAGCCAGAGCCAGCGGCGGCTGCGGCGGGCGCGCTCGTGGGTGCTCAACTGCGCCTGGAGCGCCCGCACCTGCTCGCGCAGCGCTGGGAGATCGTCGTGGTCGTGCATGGAGGCGCCGCTTAGGGCGCCGGCCGGCGGCGCACAAGGGCGCTACGGGGGCCCGGCGTCCAGCGGCGCTTCACTCAGCTTCAGCGGGGCGACGCCCGGCAGCGCCGAACGGACGACGCCGCCGTCGACGGTGAGCGTCTGGCTCGGGCCTTCGTACGCCTTGCCCAGCCGCGCTTGGGTCAGCGCGATGAGCTGCTCGAGCACCTCGTCGGCCTTGGCCCGGCGCTCGGCGAAGCGCGCGTAGTCGAGGTCGAGCACGCTCAGGAGCGGCAGCTGCTGAACCCACGAGCGGCTCGAACTCAGCGCGGCGAACGCGGCCGCTTGCTTGGGCGGAGGCAGTTGCGCGGCGGCGATCTGCGCGTCGAACCGGTCCCGCACCTCGACCCAGCCCAGCTCCAGCAGCCACTGGGCGAGCAGCGGTTGATCGAACACGAGGCCCCAGTCGGCGAGGTCCCCGGCCAGCCGTGCGGGGAGCCGGTCGTGCTGCGCCGCGGGCAGACTCGACCAGAACAGGCTCAGCATCAGCAGATCGCGCTCGGTGCGCAGCGCCTCGCTCAGCGGCCGGAAGGCTTCGCGCGCGCGCAGCAGCCGGCCCTCGAAGCGCTCCACGTCCGCCACCTCCGCGGCGCGGATCGCCTGGGCGCACCACCGCGCGCTGTCGTTCACGACGAACGCCCCGATCATCGCGCCCACCAGCGCTCCGCGGCTGGCCTCGGCGCCCAGTGAGAGGACCTGCGCGCAGCGGTGCAGCGCCACGCCGACGCCGCCATCGAGTGCGCGCACGCCGTCGAGCGACAGGAACTTGTGCGGCGCGTTGGCCGAGAAGCCTTTGGGCTCGGTCGCCAGGTACTGCTCCGCAAGGCGTGGCTCCGTGAGTCGCGCGCAGTCGGCGAGGCGTTCGGCCCAGGCGAGGTTCGCGTCGAGCTCGTCCCAGGCGGCGGCAGGGAGCGCCGCGGCCGGGCTGTCACCTCTGAGCACGCTCGAGACGGTCGCGCCGGCGTCCGGCGGAGACGGACTGAACCAGGTGAGCTTCGGCTGCGCCGCCTGGAGCGCCGTCGCGCAGGTCTTGGCACTTCCACCATCGAGCGCCGGCTCGATGATGACGGGGCGCGGCGGTGGCGTGTTCGCCGCAACAAGGACGCTGTCCACCAAGGCGCCGCTGAGCCGTTCCCGGCGAACCCTCCACGCGACGACGGCTCCCACCACCAAGACGAGCACGACGACGCCCCACGTCACCAAGACCCGCCGGCTCGCTTGGGTCACGGCGCGCTCGATGCCTCGGCTCGGCGCGCGTCGCGGGACAGCTGATCGATCTCCTGAATCTCGCTGCGCACGTAGTCCTGGAAGATGGTGAACGACTCGTCGGGCTCGAGCTTCCCCGCCATCAAGTCGTCGACGGCGCGGCGGCGCAGGGCGTACAGCTCGTGGCGCAGGCGCCGCAGCTCCTCAGGTGCCTTCGCCCCCTCGAGCTTCTTCGACATCTCCTGCAGCTCGCCGTAGTAACGATCGACCCGGTACTTGCGCTGCCGCAGCCGCCAGCGCACCGCGGCCGTCAGCGCCGACCAGCCGATCAACACCAGGGTCAGCAGCAGGCTCAGCGTGTCCGCCCACGCGAGAATGAAGGGCGGATCGTCCCGGTGGAAGTAGCGCGCCGCGCCCACGTGCAGCGGGTAGCGCAGCGTGGCCTCCTTCGGCACGGGGTTGGTCCGCGCCAACAGCGGGAACGTCTCGGCGGCGGCGCGGCGGTGCTCCGTCAAGCTCTTCGCCAGGGCCCAGGCGGCGCCTTCGGGCAGCGAGTCTCGCGTCACCCACAGCGCCGTGACGCCCAGCGTGCCGACGGCCGCTTCGGGCAGGGCGCCGTACGCCCGCGCGGGGATCAGCGTCGCCTCGAGCGCCGGCAGCACCACG
>JALHOS010000438.1 GCA_022842905.1 Myxococcaceae bacterium
AGCGGGCAGCGCGTGAGGCGGCGGCGCGGTTGGCCGCAGCGCAGCCGCGCCCGCAGCCGCCACCCGACACTGCGAGCCGGTCGACGTTTCAACCGGGTCGCGCGGAGCCTCGGCCAGTCTCGCTGCGCCCCGCGGACGTCAACATGTCGCCCATTCGTCGTGGGCCACCCATGTCGATGCGGCCACCTGAGGCGACTGCGGCCCCTGCCGCAGCCGCACCGCGTCCCCCGGAAGCGCCGGGCGTCGTCGAGCGAACCCAGGCTTTCGTCCGGGAGAAACAGCGAGAGCTTCTGCCGTCTCTCATTCCTGGTCCGACCTCCCTCCAGCGGCTGGTGCCCAACGAAGGCCGCAGCTTCTCGGCCGGGGTGAATGCGGGCGTCGTTCAGCTCAACGGGACTGGTACCACGGCGCCGGTATCCGCCGAGCCTGGCAAGGACCCGCGCGTGAACGTGGAAGTCCGCACCGAGCTGAACGCCGGGCCGCAAGCGCAGATCCCCTTCGTCGCTGGAGCCGGCGTGACGATCGGCGGTGCGGTGACGACGCAGCTGCAGATCCCGCCGAACGACTTCCGGGCGATGCGCGCGGGCGAGAAGCCCTTCCCCGACGTCATGGATCCGCGGACGCTGCCGGACAACAGCGAGGCGACGATTCGCGCGGAGTTCACGTCGAACGTGATGATGGGCTCGAGGCTGCCGGGACCCGGCCTCATCTCGGGCTTCAATGACACAGGGACGCAGTCGCACGGCCGGGCCGTCAACATCGAGCGGAACGGAAACACGGTTACGGTGACGGCCGGTGACACGGCCGCGCTGCAGCGCTCCCTGGCGTTGCGTACGAAGCTCGCGCCGGGCGCGGAGCTGAGCGCGTCGACGGAGCTGCGCAACAGCCAGGGCCTCGAGCGGCGACAATTCGACGTCTCGACCGAGCAGGGGCGGCGCGACTACCAACAGTTCGTTCGTGACTCGCTGTCGCCTCGGCCGCCGGACCCGGCAGCGCAGCCATTGGAGCTGCCGCGCACCAGCGAGCAGCCTCTCGAGCAACGCCTCGAAGTGCAGCAGCGCACGGCGATCGCCACGCCCGGCTTCCTGCCGTTCCAGGCGTCCTTCGAACTGTCGCGCACCGAGGTCGAGCGCACGCAGCGCCGGAATGACCAAGGAACGGAAATTCAGACGCGGGCGCGCGCCGACGACGTCACGCTGAGCTCGCAGACGCAGCTCAATCACCAGGGAGAAGTCGTCTCGCAAGAAGCGGCTGTGCGGTTCAACAACCTTCATCCGGCGACGGCCAGCTACCTCCGGGAAGCCTTCGGCCAGGACCCGGCCCAGGGACCGCGTGACTCCGTCGAGCTCCGGCTGAACCGAGAGTCGCTGACGAGCCTTCAAGACCGACTGCGCCAGGCGTACCCCGAGAATCGGCGCCCACACCTGCCGCCGCCCCAGCGGGCCCTCGTCGACGGGTTGCTTGCCGCCCGCAGCCCAGAGCAGGCCGCCGCGCAGCTGCTGCGCATGAGAAACGGGAGCTGGGCGGGCGAGACGCTCCTGGGCGCTCGGGCCGCGCACCCCCAGCGACTGCCGCTGCCTGGCGAAGTGCGCTGAGCGCGTCGCCGTCCGGCACGCGCGTGCACGGATGGGGCGCCCGCGAAGACGAAGTGGACTTCGTCGCGGAGCTCGCCGAGGCCAAGCGCGAGGCGTCCTCGAAACCTCCGCGAGCGCGTCCTGCACTCTCTGACGAGCTGCGGTCGAGCGGACGATCCGGCGCCGTAGACAAGCGCGCGCCGCGAGGGTGCTGGACGTGCCTTGTGACGAGCCCCTTCGCCGCTACAGTGCGCGCCCATGTCCACGCCTACCCTGCCCAAACACGCCCGCGTCGTCGTCATCGGCGGAGGAATCATCGGCACGTCCGTCGCGTATCACCTGGCCAAGCTCGGCTGGAAGGACACGGTCCTGCTCGAGCGCGACCGGCTGACCTCCGGCACCACCTGGCACGCCGCGGGCCTGATGGTGACTTTCGGCTCGACGAGCGAGACGTCGACGGAGATGCGCAAGTACACGCGCGATCTCTACGCGCGGCTCGAAGCGGAGACGGGCCTGGCGACGGGCTTCATGCCGGTGGGTTTCATCGAGGTCGCCGCCGACGCCGATCGCCTCGAGGAGTACCGCCGGGTGAGCACGTTCAACCGGCACTGCGGCGTCGACGTGCAGGAGATCAGCCCCAAGGAAATTCAGCGACTCTTCCCCATCGCCAAGACCGACGATCTGCTCGCCGGCTTCTACGTGAAGGAAGACGGCCGGGTGAACCCGGTCGACGTGACCATGTCGTTGGGCAAGGGCGCGAAGCTCGCGGGGGCGACGATCCTCGAGAACGTGCCCGTGCTCGACGTGCTGCTCAAGCACGGCGCGGTCGCGGGCGTGCGGACGCCGCTGGGCGACATCAGCTGTGAGTACGTCGTCAACTGCGCGGGCATGTGGGCGCGTGAGCTGGGGCTCAAGTCCGGCGTGACGATCCCGCTGCAGGCCGCGGAGCACTACTACCTCATCACCGAAGCGGTGCCCGGCATCTCCAAGGACTGGCCGGTGCTCGAAGACCCCGGCTCCCACGGCTACTACCGCGAAGAAGGTGGCGGGCTCATGGTGGGCCTGTTCGAGCCGAAGTGCGCGCCGTGGAAGGTCGAAGGCGTGCCGCAGGACTTCTCGTTCGGGGAGATCTCCCCCGACTGGGATCGCATGGGCCCCTACCTCGACCGCGCGATGCGCCGCGTGCCGGTGTCGCTCGAGACGGGGCTCAAGAAGTTCTTCTGCGGCCCCGAGTCCTTCACCCCCGACCTGCGCCCCTGCGTCGGTGAAGCACCCGAAGTGAAGAACTACTTCATGGCCGCCGGGCTCAACTCCATCGGCATCTTGACGGGGGGCGGCTTGGGTCGGGTGCTCGCGCACTGGATCACCACCGGGCAGCCGGACGTCGACATCACCGGCTTCAACATCGACCGGCTGCACGTGTACCAGTCGAACCCCGAGTACCGCCGCACACGCACCGTCGAGTCGCTGGGCATGGTGTACCAGTGCCACTACCCGTTCAGGTCCATGACCACCGCGCGCGGCGCGAAGAAGTCGCCGGTGCACGACCGCCTGGCGGCGCAGGGCGCGTACTTCAAGGACGTCAGCGGCTGGGAGGGCGCCGACTGGTACGCGGGCGCCGGCGTGAGCCCCACCGAGCCGCCGCTCACCTGGAAGCGGCCGAGCTTCTGGAAGCAGTGGGAAGCGGAGCACCGCGCTACGCGCGAAGGCGTGATCCTCATGGACATGTCCTTCATGTCGAAGTTCCTCGTGCAGGGCCGTGAGGCGGGCGCGCTGCTCAACTGGATCTCGGCGAACGACGTCGACGGCGAAGCCGGGCGCATCACCTACACGCAGTGGCTCAACGCCCACGGCACGCTGGAAGCCGATCTCACCGTGACGAAGCTGGGCCCCGAGCAGTACTGGGTCGTCGCGTCGGACACCGCGCACCGCCACGCCGAGACGTGGATGAAGCGGCACGCCGGAGACCGGCACGCCTTCGTGACGGACGTGACGAGCGGCTACGCGCAGCTCAACGTGCAGGGTCCCAAGTCCCGCGCGCTGCTGCAGTCGATCACCACGGCCGATCTGTCGAGCGACGCGTTCCCCTTCCGCGCGGCCCGCCACATCGACATCGGCTTCGCGCGGGTGCTCTGTATTCGCATCACGTACCTCGGGGAGCTCGGCTACGAGCTGTACGTGCCGGCCGAGCAAGCCAGCCACGTGTACGACCGCATCGTCGAGGCGGGGAAGGCCCACGGGCTTCAGCACGCTGGCCTCAAGGCGCTGGCGAGCCTGCGCATGGAGAAGGGCTACCGCGACTACGGCCACGACATCGACAACACCGACTCCGTGCTGGAAGCAGGACTGGGCTTTGCCGTGGATCTGAAGAAGCCGGGTGGGTTCTTGGGCAAGGACGCGGTCGTGGCGAAGAAGGCCACGGGGCCGCTGACGCGGAGGCTGGTGCAGATCCTGGTGAAGGACCCCGAGCCGCTGCTCTTCCACGCGGAGGTCGTCCGCCGTGACGGGAAGGACGTGGGCTACGTGCGCGCGGGCTCCTACGGCCACACGCTCGGTGGCGCGGTGGGGTTGGCGATGATCAGCGCTGGCCAGAGCCCCGCCGACGCGGCGTTCTTCAACAGCGGCACGTGGGACGTGGAGATCGCCGGCAAGCGCTACCCCTGTCAGCCGTCGCTCAAGCCGCTGTTCGACCCGGACAACACGAAGATCAAGGCGTGAGGTCAGCGGCGCCTCGCTGGCTTTGGCTGAGTGGGGGCGCGGCGCTGTGGCTCGGGCTGTGGCTGGGCGCGATCCACCAGGTGACAAAGGACGGTGCGACGCCGGCCGGCCCCATCGTCCACGACGCAGCGAACTACCTGCGCATGGTCGAGCACGGGCCGACGGCGGCGATCGCCCCGTTCTGCTTCCGGGTCGGACAACCGGCGATCGCCCGAGCGCTGCCGCTCCCCGCAACCCTGGCGCTGCCGCTGACGAGCGCCGTGGCCCTGTGGCTGGCCGTCCTCGTGTGGTGGCGCCGCGCGCGCGCGCTGGGCTTCTCCACCGAATCGCTGCTCTTCGCCGCTGCCGCGACCGCCAGCACGCAGGGGTGGGCTGGCCTCTTCGCGAACCCCTTCTTGAGCGACGCAGCCGGGCACCTCGGCAACACGCTCGCGTGGAGCGCGTGGCTCCAAGGCTCGATCGCGGCGGCGCTGCTCGTGGCCCTGGTCGGCCCGCTCTTCCGCGAGCAGGCGGCGAGCTGGTGGGTGCTCTTCGCGCTCCGAGGAAACGTCGGCGCGGCGCTCGGGCTGACGCTCGCGTCAGCCGTCGTGCTCTTCACGGCCCGCCACTGGCCTGGCATGCCTGCGCCGACTGAAGTGCTCGAGACCGCGCGCGCCGTCTTCGCGACCAAGGGCCCCACGCGGATCGTCGGCGATGCGTTCGCCGCCTTCCACGGGCTGTGGCTGGTCGCCGTGCTCGGCGTCCTCGCGATGCCAGTCGAGCGCAGGCGCGCCGTGCTCCCGCCCCTCCTCCTCTCGCTCGGCGTCGGCGCGGCGCTGTGCCTGGTCGCCGTCAACACCGTGCGCATGTTGTCCTTCGCCCTGCCCTTCGTCGCCTTGGCTTGGGCCAGCTTCGCCGAGGCGCTGCTGCCGACGCGCCGACGCGCGCTGGTGATGTTCGCTGTGGTGCTCGCGGTCGGTGGCCTCCTCTGGTTCCCCAACCGGCTGTGGGGCGCTTCCCCCAAGGCCCTGCAGTACGTGCTGGGCGCCGTCGTCGCGCTCGTCGGCGCGGGACTCTGGCGGCGCCGCGCCCACGTTGCCGCACCGGCCGCGCGCTCGCCGAGTCCGTGAAGCGTTTACACACTCACGGCTGCGGCTTGTTGAAGCCGTCCGTCGTCACTTCGAACCACTTCGTCTCGGGCCCCTTCGGTCCCATGAGCATGTACTTCTCGTACGTCTTCCCTTCGATCTCGTAGCGCACCCGGCTCATGTCCATGGTGCCGGGAGGCGTCGTGTTCTGGTGCGGGTAGGCGTCCGGGTTCTCGACCGGCTGCCCGTCGATGGGCTTGCGGGTTTCTCGCCGCGCCGGGCCCTTCGTCTCGAACAGGTCCTTCGGGCCGCGCTGCTCGCACAGCTTGCCGGTCCACGGCATGAGGTTGGGCTGCGGCGGGAGGCGCGGCGCCGGCTTGTGCGAAAGCTGCGCGGGGCTCAACGTCTGGCGGCCATCACCGCTGGACTTGGTGATGAACGCGATGTTCGGCTTCACGCAGTCGGCTCGCATTGGGAGTTCCTTGGTGGGCGGGGCGCTGCATTGCGCCCTCGAATGAAAGGACGCGAGCGCACGAAGTCCGTCGCACGGATTTCTCAGTTCTCACCACACAGGACGCTGTCAGCACAGCTGGCGCTGTCCTCACCCAGAGGACACGCAGCGCCGGGAACCGTCGCGCGCGGCGGAGTCGATTTCTGGCAAGAAGTCCGTTCTGTGAGGCACTTCGCACTCGGACTGGTGGCGACGTTGGTGGCCTGCAACCCGCTGGTCGCGCCGAGCGACGACGCCGGCGTGGGAGGCAGCCCGGGCGCGGGCGGTGGAGTGGGCGGCAGCGCTGGCCGCGGAGGCACCGGTGGCGCGGGAGGTGGC
>JALHOS010000439.1 GCA_022842905.1 Myxococcaceae bacterium
CGCCGCGCCTCCGCCTCCGCCCGCAGAGCCGCCCGCCCCCGCAGAGCCGCCCGCCCCGCCGCTTCCGGCCGAGCCGACGCCCGCATCACTCCCGCCATCGGCCTCGTCGTTGGTCGGCCTCGTCCCGATACAGGAAACGAACACCAGCGCTGCGACCAGCGTGACTCGCGCGTTCATACGTTCTCCAAGCAGAAGGTCAGAAATTGAGCGGGGCGGTCACGGACAGCCCTGCGCCGTCGGAGCCGAGCCACACCGAGGCGCTGGGCGAGTCCTTCGCCGGCCGCGCGAGGATCAGCACCAGCCCCGTGGCCGCGAGCGCCCCCCCGGCGATCATCGACACCAAGCCGATCGTCTGCCAGCGCTCGGCGTTGTCGAAGAACGTGTTCGCCGTCGCGAGGTTGCTGCACCGGTTGCGCACCGGACACAGCGCGTCGACCTTGCCCGTCTCCGCCAACGCGAGGCCTCCGAAGACCGCGGAGCCAGCCACGCCTGCGCCGCCGGCGATGAGCAGCGCGACCCCGACCAGCAGGCTCGCCGAGCCCGAAGCCGCGGTCGGCGCAGCGCTGACGTTGGACGCTGCGGGAGCCATGGCCACGGGCTGCTGTGCGGCAGCAGGCTCTCCGACCGGCTGGCCGGCGGGTGCGGGCGTGGGCGTGGGCGTGACGACAGCGGGAGCAGGGTCGACGGCGGGAGCGGGCGTCGGCGGAGCGACCACGACGGCGGGGGCCGTCGGCACCGGAGCGGCCTTCCCAGCGTTCAACGTAGCGTGCGCTGGCGCGACCAGCTTCGTCAGAGCGCTGCGGAGCGGAGCGGCCTTCCCGAGCGCCCCTTCGTATTCCACCAGCGCGACGCGCTTGCCGTCCTCGTCGACGGACACGGCCTCGGCGCGGAGCACGCCCTCATCGAGGACATTGGCGACCTCGAGGACGACGAGGATCTCGAGCTGCTGTCTGCGCGCGAGGCCGACCAGGCAGGTCCGCTTGGTGCCGCAGCTGCCAGCGTCCATGGGTGGGGCGACCGACAGCCCACCTTCCTTGAGCGTGTCCACCGTTGCCTGCACGACGACCTGCGCCTGCGACTTCGTGACACCTTCGCGGCGGGTGAGGACGACGCCGACGTTGGCGGGGGGGGCGGCGCCGAGCTGCGCGGCGCACACGAGCGCGAGAATGGACATGAACTCCCCGAGATTTGGGACCTTCGACGACGAACCGCAGCCAGCCTAACCCCTGTGGGGAGCCAGCACGAAGGACGGAGTGAGACAGCGCCGCGCAGCGCACCTGTCCCCAGGCAGAGGACGCGGCGCACACGCAACCGCCCGACATCGCCCGCGGGGCCGCTCTGAGTCGTCCAGGCGCCGACCTTGCACTGCCCCCGTCCCATGCGGCTCGCCCCGACCCTCACCCTGCTGATCTTCACCGCCTGCGGCCCCGACGCCTCGCTGACGGTGTCCGACGAACAGCTCTTCGAGTCCGAAGCCAGCCAGGCCCTGGGGAGCGAAGCGTCGCCAGCCGTCGCCTGCCTGCCCCAGGCGCCGACGCCCTTCCCGGTCTACCGCAACGCCTTCGTCCCCAAGAGCGACGACGCCGCGTACCGCTACTTCCCCGCGACCGCGTACCTGGCGGGCGAGCGCAGCCAGGTCCAGTTCGCCACGAGCCAGGCCACCGGCGACAAGTACTTCTTCCAGTGGGTCAACCGCTGCAACGACGGCCCGGTCGGCGGCGCGTGCGATCGCTCCAACAAGGGCAACCTGCCGGTGCTGACCGTGGGGAAGACGGACTACCGCTTCTTCTTCACGACCCTGGCCAAGGCCAACGCCTGCACGATCGCCCAGCTCAACCGGATCCTCGGCGTGTCCACGCAGGGCTTCTTCGATGGCAAGGGCGTGCGCCCTTACGTGAGCGGGCCCATCGCGCCGTTCCTCACCGGCGGGCGCTTCGTCGACGTCTGCTACCTCTACGCGGAGGCGGGCCTGAGCAACCACCTGGACGGCGTGGCGCTGGACTACGAGCCTCAAGATCGCCGCAGCGCAGCCGCCACCAAGGCGCTGCTGACTCGGCTGGCCGCGACGGTGCACGCGCGGGGCAAGAAGGCGCTGCTGTGGACGAACCGGATCACGTCCCAAGGCGCGGTGCGCAACGGCATCGACGCGAGCAACGCACCCGCGCTGCTCGAAGCGTTCGACGCGGTGCCCCTGTTCGCCGACGACTCGATCCCAGCGGCGAGCCTGCGCACGGAGCTGCGCCGACAGCAGGCGCTCTACGCGATCGAGGCGAGGCACCGCGCCAAGCTCTACGTGCTGACGGGGCTGGGGACCGGAGCGGGGGCGATCTCCCTTCCCGCGCTCGCAGCCGTCCGCGCGCACGTGCTGGCAGAGCGGCTCGGGGGCGTGGCGATCTGGAACGACGGCGCCGACTTCGACACCTGCAAGTCGCCGGGGTTCAGGCAGGTGCAGTGCCTGGTGTACGGCGAGCGCTGCTGAGCTGCGGACTCCTGACCCGAGCTGAAGCGGCGCGCCTCAGCCGGCCACCCGCACCCGCGCCTTGACCACGCGCACCGTCGACACCTCCAGCACCTCGGCGGCCAGCGTCGGGCTGAGCACCACCACCTCACCCACCGCCGGCACGCGACCGGCGACCTGCACCACCAGGCCCGAGAACGTCGTCACCGCGCCCTCCCCGGGCAACGCCTGCCCCAGCACCCGCGCCACCTCGTGGAGCGGCGCTTCCCCCAGCGCCAGCACGCTCGCGCCGTCGCGCCACACCAGCCGCGGCGGCACCTCGTGCTCCTCGAGGATCTCCCCCAGCACCTCCTCGGCGACGTCTTCGATCGTGAGCAGCCCAGCCACCGCGCCCCCTTCGTCCACCAACACGCCCAGCTGCTGCTTTTCAGCCTGCAGCCCGCGCAGCACGTCAATCGCCAGCGCGGTGGCTGGGAAGTACGCGAGGGGCCGCAACAACGCGCGGCGGGCCTCCTGCGAGTCGTCCGCCAAGAGCATCAGCTCCCGCGCCACGACGTAGCCGATCAGCCGCTCAGGCTCGGCGTCGAACACCGGGTAGCGCGCGTGCGGCCGCGTCCGGAGCACCTCGAGCAGCGCTTCCCGCGACGCGGACAGCTCCAGCGTCACCATTTTCGGGCGCGGCACCATGAGCGCGTTGGCCGTGAGCGTGCCGAGCAGGATCGACCGCGCCGCCAGCTCGGCCGAGCCTCTGGGCACCGTGCCTGCCGTGGCCGCTTCGTCGACCAGCTGCACGAGCTCCTCCGGCGAGAGTCGGCTCTCCGAGAAGCTCGTGCGGTCCTTGAACGGCCGCAGGACGAGGTTCGAGCTGGCGGTCAGCAGCCACACCAGCGGTCGGGACAGCCAGGCCAGCCACGCCAGCGGCCGAGCCAGCGCCAGCGCGAACGCTTCGGGAGCGCGCAGCGCGAGCGACTTGGGCACCAGCTCTCCCAGCACCAGCGACAGGTACGAAACGAAGAGAATGACGACGACGAACGCCACGCCGTCAGCCGCGCTCTGCGCGAGCCCCAGCCACCGGAAGAAGCCCGCGAGCGGCGCTTCGAGCGTCGCCCCACCGAACACGGCCGCCGACGCGCTGATGACGGTGATGCCCACCTGCACCGTCGCGAGCATGCGCTCGGGCTTGTCGCGCAGCGCGAGCACCACCTTGGCTGCCGAGCTGCCCTGCGCGCCGAGCTGCTTGAGCCGCGTGCGCCGCACCGACAAGAGCGCGATCTCCGCGCTGGTGAAGACACCGTTGAAGAGCGTCAGCCCCAGGAGGATCCACAGCTGCGTGCCGGTGCCCATGCGCGCGGTCGGTATAGCCGACGGCTGACGGCGAGCTCTCTGATCGACCGCAGGTGCAAACGACGTGGCCACGGAGGGGCCTCGCGCTTCCTGCTACCGTGCCCTGCCGCCATGCCGCCCGCGCACCGCTGCCTCCCCCTGCTCCGCGCGCCGGCCGCCTCGAGTGCACCTCAGTCGGCGAAGGACCAGCCGTGACGCCGGTGCTCCCCGTCGAGCTCGAGGGCCTCCCGCTCTTCAAGGGCCTGACCGGCCCCGAACTCTCCAGCCTGACCCAGGCGCTCAGCGTCCGCGACGTGCCCGACGAAGCGCGGCTCGCGCAGGAAGACCTCCCGTCCGACGGGCTCGTGGTGCTCCTCCACGGAGAGCTCGCCGTCACCGTGCGCGGCGCGTTCGTCACCATCGTCCGGCCGCCGGCGGTGCTGGGGCTCGCCTCGCTGGTCGACGGCGGACCTCGCACCGCGTCCCTCGCCGCCCACGGCCCTGCCCGCGTCGCGCACCTGCCCGCGCCAGCCTTCCGCGCGCTCCTCGAACAGAGCCACGGCTTCGCGCAGAACGTCGCGCACGCGTTGGCCGCGGAGCTCCGGGGTCAGCTCAAGCGTCAGCGCCAGGCCACCGAGGTGCTCGACGACTTCTTCGAACAGCCGAACGCGCGGCTGGTGCCGGGGCCCTACGGCGCCGAGCCCTTCACCATGTACCTGTGGGTGCTGCGCGACTCGCCGGCCCGCGTGCGCGCCCTGCTGCCGCCGGGCGTGCGCTTGGTGCCTGGGCTGGGCGGGCACTGGCTGCTCACCGTCAACCTCTTCGAAGCCCTCGTCAGTCGCCACGAGCGCGGCGCGGGCCGCCGCTTCAGCTACCGCGAGACGTGCCCCTTCGTGCCCTGCCTGTCAGGGCTGACGCCGGGGCTCTTCGTGCCCGAGCTCTACCCGGACAACGTGCTGGCGATCCTCCTGGGCCGGGAGATTTACGGCTTCCCCAAGCGCTTCGGCACCGTCGCCCAACGCGCGGACGGCGTCGACGTCGTGGTGGGCCAGCGCCTGGTGCTCCGCGCGTTCCACGGTGAAGGCGCCGCCTTGTCCGCCGGCGACTTCGGCCTGGCGCTGGGCGACGCGCTCGGGTTGCCGACCTTGCCCGCATCGGTCCGCGCGTTGGTGCGGCAGGTCGCGGCCTTGCCCATTGGCGCGGACGGCTCCGTGCATGCGCCGCCGTTGCCCGTCTTCGTGCGCAAGCAGATCGCCGACCCCACGTCGGCCAACGAGCTGACGCTCTCCATCGACGAGCTGGTGCAAGTGCCCTTCGCGCTCGAGCACCTGTCGTCCTTCGAGCAGCTCGCCTCTTCCGCGGTGGAGTTCCTGCCGGGCTGGGGGCTGCCTGAAGGCGACTGCGTGGCCGCGTTCCGGCTGCGCGCGGGCTTCGAGTTCGGCGCCGGGCGGACCGTGCGGCGCTACGGAGGACGGCGCCGGTGAGCGTCGAGGACGTCGTCGTCATCGGCGGAGGGGTCGCGGGCCTGGCGGCGGCGCTGACGCTGGCGGATGCGGGCCTAAGTCCGCTGCTCCTCGAAGCCCAAGACGCGCTGGGTGGCCGGGCGCGGGCCTTCGAGCCCTGGCGACTCGACGCGCCAGACGGGCCGGTGGAGCTGCCGACCGAACACGGCGTGCACGCGTGGTGGGAGAGCTACCGCACCTTCGACGCCCTGCTCGCGCGTGCGGGGGCACGAGCGCAGCTCCGAGCCGCCCGCGAGCAGACGCTCGTCTGGGACGACGGCCAGCGGATCCGCGCGCTCAACGTGGGCCGTGCGACACAGGACACGCGGCTGCCCTCGCCTTTCCACCTGGCCGCGCTGCTGTGGGCGCCCGGGGTCCTGCGCGCCGTCGCGCCGAGCGAAGTGACGGCGCTGCTCGCCATGCTCGCGCGCAACGCCGAGGTGCTGGCGTACGACGACGCCAACCCCAGCCTGCGCGCCCACTACGCGGAGCTGAGCGCCGCCGACTGGACGAGCGGCATGCCCGCCGTCTTCCGCGCCTTCCTCAAGAGCCTCACCCGCTCCGGCTTCTTCGACGACACGACCAACGTGTCCGCCGGCGCGCTGTTCGAGAGCCTCCAGCACTACGTGTACGCGCACAAAGGGCACCAGCGCATGCGCTACGCGCGCTCGACGGCGTGGACCAGCGCGCTCCTCCCGCTGTGGAGGGCGGCGGAGGCCAAGGGCGCACGGCTTCGGCTGGGCTGCGCGGTGAGCTCGCTCCGGCACACGAATGAAGGGCTGAAGGTCGAACTGGGGGACGGCTTCCTCGCCGCGCGGCGGGTGGTGCTGGCGGTGGAGCGCCCGGCGGCGGGCCGGCTGTGGGACACCTCCGACGCGGTGCGCGCGGTG
>JALHOS010000440.1 GCA_022842905.1 Myxococcaceae bacterium
GACTCCCTCACCCCATCCCTGCCGATGGGTCACCGACACTTCGGACTCCCTCCCCCCATCCCTGCCGATGGGTCACCGACACTTCGGACTCCCTCCCCCCATCCCTGCCGATGGGTCACCGACACTTCAGACTCCCTCCCCCCATCCCTGCCGATGGGTCACCGACACTTCGGACTCCCTCACCCCATCCCTGCCGATGGGTCACCGACACTTCAGACTCCCTCACCCCATGCCTGCCGATAGCCGAGGGCCACCGCGAATGCTCCTTCGGCCCCCCCGCCAATCGCGAGTACGCTGCGCCGGCATTTCACTCTTGAAGGGGAGGGACCCATGGCGACGAAGAAGAAGCCCCAGCCGAAGAAGCTCACACCCGAGGACGAAGCGAAGAAGCTCAAGCCGCAGCTCGTGATGGCGCTGACTGGCGACTTCAACGTCATCTTCGCGAACGCGATGCACGGCGCCCGAGCGCTCCAGAGCGCCGAGGCCGTCCTCCGCAGCCAGCTCAAGAACTGGGACGGACAGCACCCCAAGCGCTTCGCCGCCATCGCCCAGGCCTTCCGCCGCGCCGCCCTCGACGTCGCCAAGAGTGAGCGGCCGCCCAACGTGGCGCTGAGCGCCGCCCTCGACGAAGCCTGGCCGCTGCGCCGCACGCTCCTCGCCCGCGCCCGCGTGGCCGCGTCCGAAGGGCTCATTCCGCAGAAGGACATCGACGACATTCTCAAGGGCTCCGGCGGGCTCGACTGCGGTGACGATCTCGAGGCCCTCGCCAAGCTCTTCTCCAAGACCTGGGAGCAGACCGGCGCGTCGCTGCTCCTCACGCAGGAAACGCTCGCCAAGGCCAAGGCGCTGGCGGCGATCATTCACCGGCACCTGCGCCCGAGCGGCCAGCGCACTTTCACCGACGCGCAGCTCAAGGCGGCGCGGCTGCTGCGCGATCGCCTCCACACGCTGCTGACGCTCACCTACGACGAGCTCTGGCCCTTCGCGGCGCTGGCCTTCGGCCGGGGAGACCTCGACGCGAACTTCCCGTTGCTCCAGACACGAAGCGTGGAGCAGCCCAAGCACGAAGACGCCGCCCCGACGCCACCGGACCGAGGGGCCCGTCCGCCCGCCGCCAAGGTGAACGCCAAGGTGAAATCGCAACCCAAGGCCAAGCCCGCCGCCACGCCCAGCCCCGACGAGAGCGCCGAGCCAACGCCCACCGGCGACGCCCAAGGTCAGGCCCTGCGCTGATGCGGTCCGTCGCCATCACCGGGACCAGCCGCGGCATCGGCTTCGCGGTCGCCGAGCGCTTCCTGGCCGGCGGCTGGCGGGTGCTGGCGCTCCAGCGCACACAAGAAGGCTTGGACGGGCTGCGCAGCCGCGGCCCCGTCGAGCACGTGCCCTTCGACGCGGGCGATCCCACGAGCGTGCTCGCCGCCGCGCAGCGCGTTCAGGCGCAGGCGGCGGAGCTATCCGCGCTGGTCAACAACGCCGGCATCGCCCTGTCGGCGCCGCTGCACAAGACGAGCGCCGAGGACTGGGCCCGCGTGCAGGCCGTCAACGTGACCGCACCGTTCCTGCTCTGCCAAGCGCTGGTGCCGGGCATGGCGAAGCGCGGCGCCGGGCGGGTGG
Source organism: Myxococcaceae bacterium (assembly GCA_022842905.1). Taxonomy (GTDB): domain Bacteria; phylum Myxococcota; class Myxococcia; order Myxococcales; family Myxococcaceae; genus JALHOS01. The sequence continues at coordinate 1,615 of JALHOS010000440.1, forward strand.
TGAACGTGACCAGCACCGCGGCGCGCAAGGGCTTCAAGTACACGTCGGCCTACTGCGCTTCGAAGCACGCGCTGCTGGGGCTGACCCGCGCGCTGGCGGTGGAGCTCGCCGGCAAAGGCGTGACGGTGAACGCCGTCAGCCCGGGCTGGACCGAGACGAAGATCCTCAGCGACTCGCTGGAGAAGATCGCCGCCGCCACCGGCAAGTCGAAGGACGAAGCCAAGCAGGCGCTGGTTGGAATGAACCCCATGGGCCGCGCGGTGCAGCCGGCGGAGGTCGCCGAGCTGATCTTCTTCCTGTGTGACAACGCGGGGGCCGCCGCCATCACCGGCGCGGAGTACCTCATCGACGCAGGAGAGACCGTATGAGCCTTCACCCGATTCAGCCCGACGGCTGGGTGCCGCCCAAGGGCTACGCCAACGGCATGCTCACGCAGGGCCGCGTGCTCTTCGTCGGCGGCATGGTCGGCTGGAACCCTCGCAAGGACACGCCCGAGTTCCCGCCCACCTTCGCCGCGCAGTTCGAACAAGCGCTCGCGAACGTGCTCGAGGTCGTCACCAAGGCCGGCGGGAGCGCCGAGCACATTGCGCGGATGACCGTCTACGTGACGGACAAGCGGGAGTACCTGGCCTCGCTCAAGGACCTGGGCGCCGCGTGGAAGCGACACTTGGGCCGCCACTACCCCGCCATGGCCTTGGTGCAGGTAGTGGCGCTGGTGGAAGACCAGGCGAAGGTGGAGATCGAAGCGACCGCCGTCTTGCCCTGAAGAGAGCGCGGCCGGCGTCGGCGGCAGTCATGGGGGGAGACCGCGTGAGCCAGAGCCAGCCCGAGCCCGTCGTCTTCGGCGTCGTCATCGAAGGCATCGAGAAGGCGCTGGGCGCGCGGCTGACGGCTGAGGACCGTGCGTTCATGAAGCAGCGCGGGGTGGACCTGGCCCACGTCGTCCCCGCGTACCCGCTGCGAGACTTCCTGGGCTTGGTCGAAGCGCTGGCCGCCCGGCTCTTACCCGACGTGCCCGAGGACGAGCGCTACCGGCGGCTCGGCGCCGAGTTCGTCAAAGGGTACACGCGCACGGCGATCGGCCTGGCGCTGGGCTCGCTGATGAAGGTGCTGGGCACCAAGCGATCCATGCTGCGCATGGGGAAGAACTTCCGGACGACCGGCAACTACGCACAGGTCGAGGTGCACGAGCGCGGGCCGACGCAGGTGGAGATCGTGGACGGCGTCGAAGAGGCAATCTTGCCGCTCATGCCGGTGGACAAGCACCACGTCATCGTCGGCTACCGGCAGGGGATCCTCGAGCAGCTGTTGGTCGAGCTGGGGGTGGTCGGTGCAGTGGAGATCGTCGACCGCGTGCCCGCGCGCTGCCAGGTGACGTTTCGGGTCAGCTGGAGGGCGTAGGAGGCACGTCGAGGTTCCACCGGCGAGCGACCTCTGCGGACGTGGCGACGGCCTCGAGTTTCTGGTCAACGAGGTACCCGCGCACCTGCGCGTCGCCTGTCAGACAGAGGCTCTCTGCAGGCTGCCCCTGGGCACGCCAGTCCGCGAGCGTCGCGGCCACATGCCACGGGTCGCCCCGCGCCAGGCGGGCGCTCAGCATGCGAGCGTCTCCAACGAGCTCGGCCGACAACGGAAGGACTCGGGCCGTTCGCAAGAGCCGGTCCAGTGTGGTGTCGAGGCCGGCGGCCCACACGTCGTTCAACTGCCGAAGCCCTTGGGCGGACACTGTCAGATTCGCCGCCAAGCTCGGATCGAGCCCTTTGCGCTCGAGGTTGTGCGCCTCGTCCTGGAGCGCCTTGGCCCGCTGCTCCCGCTCGGGTCGCTCGCGACGCTGCTTCTCCAATGCTTCGTACAGACAGAACGCAGGGACGACGAGCTTGAACACACCGCGCTCGGCCGCCGAGAGCAGCACCTCGGCCGCAGAGTGCTCTGCGCGCGCATGTTCGATGAGGAAGTTCGTCTCGACGTACAGGGTCTTCACGAGGCTGCGGCCGGGGCTTCAGCGGCTCCGAGATGATCGAACAGCCCGAACGCTTCGAGCTGTCGCTCGCCGGGAACCTCGCCCGGCGCGTGGCGCCAGTGTGAGCGCAAGTCCTCGAGCCAGTCCTCGACCAAACCGCTCAGGTAGCTCTCCCCAGCCTTGTCGAGATCCGCAACGTTGGTGGCATAGCGCGAGAGCACGGCGCGTCCGTCCAGCTCGACCGTCGCAAGTGGGCCTGCCGGTGAGGCAAAGGACCATCCGAGAATGCGATCACGGTTGACGAGCAGCAGCGTCGAATAATGGAACGCTCGGGCTGCTTCCTGCGCGGACTTGGTGAGACCCATCGCGTCGCTGGTCTCGCCGCCCAACGGCACGACGGCCACGCCGTTGCGCCGACCGTGCGCTCCTTGCAGTTCGATGAATCGCATCGTGACCCGATCGTAGTGACCGCGACGCCCCCGAGCAACGCGCGGTCGAAGTCCGGGGGCACGCCGTGCTAGGCGCGGCCCATGAACCAGCCGACGTCATTTCGCTTCGCCGTGCAGGACCAGGTCGGGCTCATCACCTTCACCCGGCCGGACACGCTCAACTCGCTGACCTTCGAGGTCTACACCGAGCTGCGCGATCTCTTCTTCGCCCTCGAGCGCGAGCCGGGCGTGCGCGCCGTCGTCATCACCGGGGAAGGCCGCGGCTTCTGCTCCGGCGGAGATCAGCACGCGATCATCGCCGAGCTGTTCAAGCGGGACATGCCGGGCCTGGTCGACTTCACGCGCATGACGTGTGACCTCATCAAGAACATTCGCGCGCTGCGCAAGCCGGTGATCGCCGCGCTCAACGGCACGGCGGCGGGGGCGGGCGCGGTCATCGCCCTGGCCTCGGACCTCCGCGTGGCGTCGGACAAGGCGAAGCTGGGCTTCCTGTTCGTGAAGGTGGGCCTCGCCGGAGCGGACATGGGCGCCGCGTACCTGCTGCCCAAGGTGGTCGGCCTGTCCCGGGCGACGGAGCTGCTCATGCTGGGCGACGTCATCGACGCGGCCACCGCCGAGAAGTACGGCTTGTTCAACCGCGTCGTGCCCGCGGAGAAGGTGCTCGACGAGGCCATGGCGCTGGCCAAGCGGCTCGCCAGCGGCCCCACGTTCGCCCTGGGCATGACGAAGGAGCTGCTCAACGGCGAGCTCAACGCCGACCTGTACGGCGCGCTCGACAACGAAGCGAGGGCGCAGGCGGTGTGCATGCAGACGGTGGACTTCAAGGAGGCCTACCAGGCCTTCTCGAACAAGCGCGCGCCGGTCTTTCAAGGCCGCTGAAGGGGAGCGCGACCGCCATGGCCCAAGCGAGCTTGCTGACGGAAGGACATGTGGCGCTTCGCGACGAGGCGAGGCGGCGCTGCGCGGCGCTGGACGCGGATCGTGTCCGGCTGAGCGACGAGGAGCTCAAGGCCCGCGTCGCGGCGCTCGGCCTGTACGGCTACGTGGTGCCGGCGGCGTACGGCGGGGTGCACCCGAAGGTCGACGTGACGAGCGTGGCCGTCATCCGCGAGGAGCTGGCGGCGATGAACCCCGCCGCCGACTCGGTCTTCGCGGTGCAGGGGCTGGGGTGTCACCCGCTGGTGTTGGCGGGGAGCGACGCGCAGCGCTCGACGCTGCTGCCCAGAGTCGCGCGGGGGGAAGTGCTGTTCGCCTTCGCGCTGACCGAGCCCGAGGCCGGCAGTGACGTGGCGAGCCTGAGCACGAGCGCGCGCAGGGACGGCGCCCACTGGGTGCTCGACGGGACGAAGCGCTTCATCAGCAACGCGGGCGTGGCCACGCACTACACCGTGTTCGCCCGCACCGGGCCGGGGACCAAGGGCGTGTCGGCGTTCTTGGTGCCGGCCGACGCGCCGGGCTTCTCGGTGGCGCGGAAGATGGAGCTGCTGGGCGAGCACCCCATCGGCGAGCTGTCGCTGTCCGGCTGCCGCGTCCCCACGGACGCGCTCGTGGGCGAGGAAGGCCAGGGGCTCAAGCTGGCGCTGGGTACGCTGGACGTGTTCCGCACCACGGTGGGCGCGGCGGCGGTGGGCATGGCGCAGCGGGCGCTGTCCGAGGCGCTGACGTACGCGAAGACGCGCAAGCAGTTCGGCGCCCCGCTCGCGGAGCTGCCGGCCGTGCAGGCGCTGCTCGCGGAGAGCGCGGTGGAGCTCGAGGCGGCGCGGCTGTTGGTGCACATGGCGGCGCGGACGAAGGACTCGGGGCAGGACCGGGTGACGTACGAAGCCGCGGTGGCCAAGCTCTTCAGCACCGAGGCAGCCCAGCGCATCGTCGATCGCTGCCTGCAGGTGCACGGCGGGAACGGCGTGGTGAAGGGCTGCGCGGTGGAAAGGCTGTACCGCGACGTGCGCGCGCTGCGGATCTACGAAGGGGCGACGGAGGTGCAGCGGTTGGTCATCGCCCGGCACCTCTTGGCGCGTTGACGTTCAGGAGCGCAGCCGGCCGCGCGAAGCGAAAGGTCACGGGCCTTCGAGCGCCGCCCGCAGCCGCTGCTC
>JALHOS010000441.1 GCA_022842905.1 Myxococcaceae bacterium
GAAGAGCGCCGCGTGTTGGTGGCGAACGGCGCGTGGGCCGCGGCGCAGGGCCTGAGCGTGGGCGGCCGCGTCACGGTCGACACGCCGCACGGCCCGCAGGCCTACGAGGTGGTGGGCGTCGGCTCGGAGGCGCTGTTCTACCGCGCCCCCGCGGCCTACCTGTCGCAGCGGCAGCTGGCGGAGGACTTCGACGTGGGGGGCGACGCGCTGCTCTTCGTGTCGAAGCACGCGGAGGAGCCCACGGCGCAGGTGGCCGAGCGCCTGAACGGCACGCTGAGCGCCTGGCCCGGCTTCGTGCTGCGGGAGACGGGCGAGTGGAAGGCGCGGATGATGCTGGACGGCCGGAAGAAGCTGAACTCCATGTACGTGCTGCTGGTGCTGCTCGTCGTGCCGGCGTTGATCGCCCTGGCGAACACGCTGGGCATCAACGTGCTCGAGCGAATTCGAGAGCTGGGCCTGCTGCGCGCCATCGGCACGACGCGGCGGCAGGTGCGCCGGTTGATTCTGGCGGAGAGCGTGCTGCTGGCCTGCGCCGGCGCGCTCGTGGGAATCGCCGGCGGACTGTGGATGGGGCTGGTCTGGGTGCGCGCCATGGCCTTCGCGGGCATGAAGGTGGCGTTCGTGCCCCCGGTGGGCGGGGCGGTGACGGCGGCGGGGCTGGCGTTGCTGTTCGCGGCGCTGGCCGCGGTGTTTCCCGCGCGGCATGCCGTGGGGCTCAAGATCGTCGCGGCGTTGCGCCACGAGTGAGCCAGCGCGAGGTCTGCCCCTCTCGTGGTGCCGTAAAATGGCTTGCCACACCTACACTCGCGGCCCGCCCGAGAACTCTCCATCCCGTTCGCCCCTCACTGGAGCCAGTCATGACGAGCTTCTCTGCCACCGCTGCCAAGCAGTTCACCGTGGTCCCGCGTGGCATGGCCCAGGCCGCGCCGCGCCGGGAGGTCATTCGAGGGACGACGGGCCCCGCCGCGCCGCGCCCCGCGCTCGACATGAACAAGAGCGGCCCCATTTCCTTCCCAGTCAAGGTGCAGGTCGGCAACGCGAAGGTGGACGCGACCTTCGTCGGCACGGCCATCGGCGGCGTCAAGAACCCCCACAACGAACAGAGGGCAGGCTCCATCAAACAGCCCCGCATCGTCGTCGCGGGCACACAGTACTTGCTGTCCGATGGCGCGCTGCGGCAGGTGCTCAAGGACGGGGGCGGCTACACACCAGACCACGAGTCGAGCAGCCAGACGAAGGTGTTCAACGACAGCTTTCTTGCCGACTTGGCCGGCGCGCTCGTCGGGTACGGAACGAAGGCCGTGGACGTTTCCGACGGACAGCTCGTTCTGCGCCGCGTGACTCAGGGCTACTACCATGACGACTCGGTGGCGGTGAACTGGCCGTACGATTCGCCCAACCGGCGCTGAGCTGGACACGGTGGTGCCAAACCCCGCAGGGATGAACCAAGCGGCCGCGCAGCGCTGACCTGTGCCAGAACCGCGCGGTGTTGCGGCGCCAGCGTTCGCCTGGAAAATCGCCAACGACGTTTACATGCAGTCTGTGTCAGACACGTAACATGTCGAATTCATAAACAGCAACGCGTGGCGTCATGCGCCGACAACGCTCCTTGAAGCACCCACCCCGCCCTGGAGCGCCCCATGTCCCTCACCGTCCACGTTCACACGAATACCCCCCACCAAGCGCTGCGACGCGAGCTGACGGACGCGCTCGCGGACGGTGCGGTGCAGTTCCCCGAAGCCGAGCGGCTGGCACAGCTCGCGGGCACGGTCCCCAGCGCCGCGGGTGCTCGGGAAGTGCGCCGCGCGCTGGACAAGGCGACTGGCACGGACACCAAGGCGCTGCTCATCGGCGTGCTGGACAACTTCGAGGCGGGGAAGAAGGCGGATCGTCTGCTGCGCTCCGTGGTGAGGGACGGCGTCGTGACACCAGCCGAGGCGCGAACGCTGGTGAGCGCCGACACGCGGTTCGAGGCGGCGCGAGCGCGGCTCGAAGCGGCGCTGACGGACAGCCGGCTGACGTGGCAAGGCTCGTCGCGCGAGGTGGTCGCGACGAAGCTCGGCAAGGACCTCACGGAGGACCTGCTGTGGGACGCGTTCAAGAACGTGCTCGAGGCGAAGCGCATCTTCTTCGACGGCGCGACGGGCGTGCCCAGCGGGAAGCCCAAGGTCAGCGACGTCGCCGACAGCGCCATTCCGGGCCGCATGGGCGCGTTGCTCGCCGAGGCGCGCAAGGAGCCGAGCGACATCAACGTGGTGCATGGCCCGTGGCGGCTCGAGGTCGACGGTCAGGCGTACTTCGCGTACTTCCATGATCAATCAGAAGACGGCGCCGCGGTGGTGAGCGACCTGCAGGGCAACGTGCTGCTCAACCGCTTCGTGCTGATCAACGGGTAGCGCACGCCAAAGCTGGCGCGGCGCGTGGAGGCCCTCTCGGCTGAGCGCGCCGCGGCGCAGGCGGTGCTGTTCGCGGTGCTGGCCGCGGTGTTTCCCGCGCGGCACGCCGTGGGGCTCAAGATCGTCTCAGCGTTGCGTCACGAGTGAGCCGGCGCGATCGAGGTCTCGAGACGGATCCCGACACAACGGCCCTTCATTTGTGCTTGGCTTCGCGCCATGCAGCCCACGATCAGAGCCCTGCTGCGCGGGTGCTGGGCCTTCGGCGCAGCGGCGCTGCTCACCACCACCGCTGCCTGCTCATGCTCGCCGCGAAGTGACCACGACAAGTTCTGCTCAGCGTGGGCAGCCACGACCCCGACGGACCGCTACTCGGATCGCCTGGCCGCGACCTTCGGTGCGCTGGAAGGAAAGGTCTCGGCGCGCTTCTTCGACCAGCTCAACGCCATGATCACGTGGTCACCCGCGGATCACGTCGCGTTTCTGGCGAACTACTTTCACGAACAAGGGCTCGCCTTCCACTGTCAGCCCTTCATCGACGCCAACCGCGACGATCGACGCTGAACGCTGCCGAACCTCCGCCACGAAGAGCTCGAGCTGCCGAGCCCGCTCGCGGAGGCCGCGGACGCTGGGCTGGCGGCCGCATGGGCCGCCGTGGGCTCCAGCCCGTCCAACACGCTCGTCACCATCAACGTCTTGGATCAGACGTCGAGCATGGTGAAGCGCTACCGAATCCTCGCCGACGCGGGCTTCGCCGAGGTGCCCACGACGGTCTGCCACGCGAGCGCGGCGAACACGTACTGCCGTCTCGACGACACTTGGGCCCGCCCGCTCCCCTTCGCCGCCCGCAGCCTCACCGCACACGGCGGCAGCTGGTACGCCGCTGCCGACGGGGGCTTCCGGTACGCGCCCGACTCCGGCGCGCTCACCTTCCTGGCCCCGCCGTCGGCCTTTGATCGGTGGGCGGGCTTCGCAGCGAGCCCGGCGAGCGTCTTCGGAATCGGTCACAGCGGCGCGCAGACGGCGCTCTTCGTCTTCCCGCCGGACGGCGGAGCTCCAGTGCAGGTGACTGCGCAGCCCAGCGTGCTCCTGCGGCGAGACGGCGGCGTCGACGCAGGCGTCGTGGACCGGCTCGGCTTCGCCGCGACGGAGATCTTCGTCGCGCCCAGCGGAGCGATCTGGGCCGTCGGAGCGCAGCACGCAGCGCAGCTCAGCGGCGCTGGCTGGAGAATTGCCGAGCTCGACACGACGAACGCCCAGCCTTCCTTCGCAGATCGCATGGCCTGCCTGGTGGGAGAGTCACTGCTCACGGTGCACCGCCTCGGTCCGACCCAGGTATGGAGTGGAGCGGGCGCACCACAGGCCATCCCGGGGAACGACGCGCTGAGCTGCGCGGCCGGGACGGCCTGGAGGACGCGCGACCTTGCCGAGTGGAGCGACGCTGGGTGGCGCCCGACAGGGCTCCAGGCGCTCGGCGGAATCACGTCCGTTGGGGCCTTTGGCCCGTGGCTCTTCGTGGAGTTGGGGAGCGGCAGCATCGCACGGCTCGCTCGCTGAGGCCGCTCGACGTCATCCACACGCTCCCTGCTCACCGCCGGGCGGTCAGCGCGGTTGACAGGACGGGCCGGTCCGCGCCGAGGCGCGTGTGCGATAACGCCTACACGCCGTCGCCCCGCCTCCAAAGAGCCCGCCATGAGCCACTTCCACACCGCCCCAATCTCGTTTCGCCGTCACATTCCGCAGGGTTCCGGGGTCACCTTCGAGAGCTTCCGCCAGGCCTTTCAGCTGGCCGCGGCGACGGAGCTGAAGGTCACGGACAGCGAGAAGGCCATGCTGGCCGACCTGGTCAGCCGCATGGACGTCACGGGCCAAACCCTGGCGCTGGAGCTGGTGCTCAAGGCGGCCTACCCGCACACGTTCCTGCAACTGGCGCGGCGCGCGCCGTACGCGCCGATCTCCTTCGACGCGTTCAAGAGCGGTGTGCAGATGGCGTTCGCTCAGGAGCTGAGCTTCAACGCCAACGAAATCCAGGCGCTGGCCCACGCGTTTCGCCGGCTGCCCTTCGACGCGAAGAAGAGCGCCCTCTCCTTCATGCAGGAGCGCAACTACACCGAGCTGTACCAGGCCTGCGCCGACCGGGCGCCGTTCGTGCCGACGACGGTCGACTCCTTCAAGCGCGCGGTGGACATGGCCAGCGCGACGGAGCTCAAAGTGACGCACGCCGAGCGCGAGCAGCTGGTCGACAGCTTCGGCCGGTTGGACTTCGCCGGGCAGAGCCAGGCGCTCGAGTACCTGCTCGGCCGAAACCTCACGGACACCTACGCCGCCGCCGCGCAGACCTCGCAGGTGGCGCGCATGAGCCTCAAGGGCTTCGTCGACGGGCTGAGCATGGCGTCGGCGACCGAGCTCAAGGTGACGGCTTCGGAGCTCGACACCCTGGTGGATGCGTTTCGTCGGCTGAGCTTCTCCGACCAGGCGCAGGCGCTGGAGCAGCTGGCCAAGCGCAACCTGCCGGACGTGTACGCGGCGTGCGCGCAGGCGCGGTGGTGAAGAAGAAGCCGAGGCTCACTCAGAGCAACCAGCAGCGGTCGTGCGACGCGTGGAGCTGATCACTCCGCTCGGGTCGCGGTTCGGCACCTGCTCGAGCGCGAACCGAACCAGCTCATCGACCCCTCGAGCGTCGAACCAACGCAGCGGGCGCTGCTCACCACGACGGTGCCGTGAAACTCCGGTCACCCACGGACAGAAAAACGGGGTGGCAGCCTCCGCAGGGAGATCCGCCACCCCTCTCATTTCGAACGACCGCGCGCTGCGGACCGCCCAGCGGACTTACGGCTGGTACAGGCCGCCGCCGTCGGCGCAGGTCTCCTGCGCTTCCATCATGCTGACGCCGGAGTCGGCGCCGTAGACGGTACGGAGGACCTGGGAGCAGCCGCCGTCCACCGGCGTCGTCTGCACGCAGCTGCCGGGCGAGCCGAGCACGGCAGGGCACGGCATGGACGCGGTGAAGACGCCGCCGCCGTCGGCGCACATCTCGCTGGCGTTCATCGTCGCCGTGGTCGACAGCTCGCCGCCGTTGTCCATGCAGAAGTCATTCGCAGGAATCTGGCAGGAGCCAATGAGGCCACACGAGCCGCCGTCACTCGAGTTGTTCAAACAGCTCGCCAGCGCGGCCTCCTGCGCCGTGCAGCGGGTGAAGATGCCGCCGTCGGCGCAGGAGTAGCCGCCGTCGAAGTGCGAGCAGTCCCGCCAGTTGTCAAACTCCGCCGTGCAGCCGGCCATCTGCGCCTGCATGAGGTTGGCGTTGCAGCCCGCCACGCAGTCGGCCGGAGGGCAGCTCGTCTGCGCAAGCCGCGCGCACGCGGTGGCGCAGCTCGGCTCGACGCACGCCTGCACCGCGGCGCTCTGGGCGGTGCACGCCGCCAGGTTGACGCCGCCGTCAGCCAAGCAGCTCAAGCCGCCGATGCAGTCGACGAGGGCGCGCGCGGGCGGTGCACACTCGGCCTTGAGCGTGCCGGCGAAGCGCTCGTACGCCTGGGTGCAGCCGTTGACGCAGTCGGGCTGGGGACAGCCACGTGCGGCCAAAGCAGCGCAGCCCGTCGCGCAGGTGTACCCAGCGTCCGTTCCACCACCGTCCGTCGTGCCACCAGCGCCCGCGGTGCCACCAGCGCCCGCGGTGCCGCCAGCGCCCGCCGTACCGCCAGCGCCCGCGGTGCCGCCC
>JALHOS010000442.1 GCA_022842905.1 Myxococcaceae bacterium
GCGGCGTACCGTCGTGTACGGTCACGGCCATCAGCAACACGACCGCGCGCGCGCACGACTCCGTCTCGCTCCTGGGGACCGGGTTGGAAGCGGCTCGAGCGGTGCTCTTTGGCGATGGGGCGAGCACCGCGGTGTCCGTCGCCACGTCGGGTGCGGTGACGGTGATGGTGCCCTTCGGCGCGGCGACGGGGCCCGTCACCGTCAGCCTCGAGGACGGCGGCAGCTGCAGCGGCCCGGGCCTGACCTTGAACACGCGGGCCCGAGACGCGGGGTTCACCACGGCGCTGCGCTCGGGTTGCTGGTCGGTCGGCTACGTCCTGGAAGGGCCGTCGTCGACGCGCACCGACGTGCTGTTGGAGTTCGGCAGCCTGGATGCGGGCGTCTTCACCAACGCCACGCGGCTCACCCAAGCGGGGCGAGCACCCGGCATGTCCGCCTTCACGTTCGGTACACACCGCCTGCGGCCTTCCGACGCGGGGACCTTCTATCCCTTCGCCTGGAACGGGCTGGCGGATCAGATCCAAGGCACGGTGGCGATCCGCGTACGAACCACCAAGGACGGCATTCTCGGCGCCGCTGCGGTCTCGGCGCCCCTGTTCGCAGACACGTCGCTGGTGCGGTTCTCGACATCGACGAACGACTGCGCCAGCGCCGGCACCGTTGGGGCGCGCACCGCCGACGTCAATCGCGACGGGCGGCCCGACCTGCTCGCGCTGACCCCGACCGCGCTGCGGGTGTGTCTCCAGCAGCCCGACGGAGGGTTCAACGTGGTGTCCCAGACGTTGACCCTGACTGGCACGGCGGCGCTCCTGCAGGTCGGCGATGTCACCGCCGACGGTTGGCCCGACGCGGTCGTGCTCTCACCACAAGCCAACCAACTGGCGGTGTACGCGGGTGGCGACGGCGGGCTCACCTCCACGCCGCGCACGGTCAGTCCGGGCTCGTCACCGCAAGCGCTGACGCTGGCCGACACGGATCAGGACGGCCGGCTCGACATCGTCGTCGGGCAGGCCAACGGCATCACCACGTACTTCGACGCGGGCACGGCCAGCCGCGTCACGCCCTTGGGGACCGCGCGCAGCGTCACGACGGGTGACTTCAACCGAGACGGGTGGCTCGACGTGTTCGTCGCTTCGGGCGGCACGCCGCAGCTTCGGTTCGGCTCCGACGCGGGCTTCACCAGCATAGTGACGCCCCTCCCCGCCGGCCTCGACGGCGGTGTGGTCCTCGCCGGAGACTTCACGAACGACGGGTGGCTGGACGTGGCGCTCGGCAGTTCGACCGGCGTCGACCTGTTGCTTGGAGGGCCCGGAGCCCCGAACGGCGTCTCGTTCACCAGCCGCAGCAGCGTCATCTCCGGGACCGGCCCGGTGGTGGACTTGGCGTCCGCCGACCTCAATCGCGATGGGGTGCTGGACTTGGTGGTGCCCGGCTCGGTGAACACTGGCGTGTACCTGGGCCGCGGCGACGGAACGTTCATGGCAGGAACGACAGTGCCTTCGTACGCGGGGACGGTGAGCGCAGCCGACGTCGACCGCGACGGCTTCCCCGACATCTTCACCACGCCCCGCCAGACCATGGACCCCGGGCCCGTCTTGGCGCGTTCCTTGGGCATGCAGACGTGCGAGGTGTCCTTCGGCGCGCCGACGGCGCTGGTCCCTGGCTCGGCCGCGTCCGGCCTGCAGTTGAGCGACTTCGACGTCGGCGACGTGAACCAGGACGGCAAGCTGGACCTCACCTTCACCACCGGACCTGGCAACGAAGCGCGGGTGGCGCTGGGGTGGGGCAACGGGTCCTTTGCTCCGCCGGCGATGGTGCTCTCGCTCCCCGACCCGCGCGCCGTGCGTCTGGCGGACCTCGACGACGACGGGACGCTCGACCTCGCCGTCCTCGGCAGCTCGGACGTGATGACCGCCCGCGGAACGGGCGCTGGCCTGTTCGCTGCGCCGACGTCCTTCGCCGCGACCAACCCACAGTTCCTGGCGGTCGGAGAGTTCACGGGTGACGCCCGCGCGGACCTCGTCGCCTCGTCCACGAGCGGCGCCCTGACACTCCTGACGGGTTCGGCGCCTTTCAACTTCACTTCGTCGACCGGCACCCTCAGCCAACCGACCGTGCGCTCGGTCGCGCTCGCAGACTTGGACGGCGACGCGAAGGACGATCTGCTGTTCACCAACGGCAGCACCGCGGCGCAGATCGCCCCGTCCGACGGCACCACCTTCTCGTCGCCCACCGCCGTCGCGACCGGGCTGGGCGGCGGTCTGGGGCGGGCAGCGGCGACGGATCTGAACGGCGACGGGGCCCTGGATCTGGTGTGCAGCTCGCCCTCCGCGCCCGGCGTGGCTGCTCTGGTGCGCAACGCAATGGGCGGCTTCGACGCTGGGCCCATCGCCACCACGGCGGCCCCGGTGCGCAACTTGTCAGTGGGCGACGTCGACGGCGACGGGCGCGCCGACGTGGTGGTGGCGCTCGATTCGGCCAGCGAGCAAGGCGTCTGGTTCCGCAACACCGGCACCGCATTGATGGCGGCCTCGTCGGTGCCCCTGGTTCCGACGCCGACCAAAGCTCAAGCGGTGGACTTCACCGGTGACGGCTGGGCCGACATCGCGTCCGGCGGCGGCGACGCGGTGGGCGTGCTGGCGGTCACCCGTGGTCGACGCGGGCAATTCGGCGCCGTGGCTGAGCGGTCGCTGCACTCGGACACCGCGCGCGGCGCGACACTCTTCGACTTCGATCGCGACGGCTGGCCCGACGTCTTCGTCTCGTACCAGAGCAACGCGCAGGTGGTGCGCAGCGATCGCGACGGCGGGTGGGCGACGGGCGCGCTGCTCGGGGCGCCGTCCGGTGGCCGGAGCGTGCTCGCTTCGGGAGACGTGACGCGCGACGGCCGGCCGGACCTCGTCTTGGTCAGCACCGACCTGGTGGAGCTCCGCGCGACGGGGACCGCGACCGCCCCCACCCTCCAGTCCGTCAGCTACGGCGCGTACTCCAGCCCCGCGCGCGCCGTGGCGCTGACCGACATCACGGGCGACGGTCTGCTGGACGTCGTGACGGGGCACGACGACGGCTCGCTGCAGGTGCGCGCGGGACTGGTGAACACCAGCTTCCAGACGGCCGCGACGCTGGCGACCGTGTCCGGGCCGATCGACGCGCTCGCCGTGGGGGATCTCGACCGCCGAGGCTTGCCCGACGTCGTCGTCGCGAGCGGTGGCGGCATCACGGTCGTCCCCGCCGCGAGCTCGACGACGTTTCTCGCCCTCCCCTTCGCGCCGACGACGTTGGGCCTGGCAGACGTCAACCGCGACGGGTGGCTGGACCTGGTCGCCGGCTCGCCCACGGGCCGCGAGGTGTACGTCCTGCCGGCCACGGGACCCGCTTCGTTCGGCGCCGCGCTGGTGCACGCGCTCGGTGCCGCGCCGACACAGCTGGTGCTGCACGACGTCGACCGCGACGGCATCGTCGACGTGGTGGCGCTCGAGCCCGCTTCCAACAGCGTGAGCGTGTCGACGGGCGTCGGCGACGGCACGCTGCGCCCGCCGCGGCGCTTCTTGGCCGGGCCTTCCCCCCGCGCGGTGCTGTTGACGGACGTGACGCGCGACGGCCGCGTCGACCTGCTCGTCATCACCGGAGCCACGTCGTCCCAGCTGCGCGTGCTGCCAGGGCTGCCCTGAAGACGTGGGCTGGTGACTGCGGCCTCAGCCCGGGCGGCCGGAAGCAGCGCGAGCCGGTCGGAGCCCAGCCCTCGCTGGCCTGGTCGCCGTCACTTCACCGCGCGCTCGAACGCCTGGACCTTCTTCAGCACGCTCGGGCCCCCAGGTGGCGTTGTCCCCCTTGGGGTCGTTCTTCGGCCGCTTGTGGCCGTTCTCGGGGCACGGCGCGTACACGCCCCAAAGCTTCATCAAGTCGTGCGCCTTGCCGTAGTACCCGTCGGGCCGCTTGAACTCCTCGGCCATCTGGAAGATCGAGTCGCGGTGGCTGTCGCAGTGGATCGGCCCGTCGCTATCGGAGATGCCCATGGCGTTGGCCTTGTTGCGGAACGCGTAGGACGTGAAGTTCGCCGTCTCGTGCTGGGAGATCGCCGCGAGCGTGAGCGGGTCCACGTCGTGCCGGCGCCCGGCCTCGACGTACGCTTCGGCCAGGTGTTTGGCCTTCGCGGGCAGCGCCGCCTTCAGCTTCTCGGCGTCGACGTCACGGAAGCTCTTGTACTTGTGCTTGTAGCCGGAGATGGACGCCGTGGTGGTGCCGGGGCCGGGCTTGCCTTCGAACGTGCTCTGCGTCGACGGCGGGTTCGCCTGGTTGCCCGGCTTCTTCCACCCGGTCAGCGCCTGCTCCGTTTGCTCGCCGACCTTGCCGTCTGCCTTCAGGCCCGCCGCTCGCTGGAACGACTCGACGGCCTGCGCCGTGCCCTCGCCGAAGGTGCCGTCGATCTTCCCTGGATCGAAGCCGGCGTCCTTGAGCTGCTGCTGGAGCTTGCGAACGTCGGCGCCGGTCGAACCAATCTTGAAGATCATGCAGGGCTCCTCGGAGGAAAAAGCTGCGCAGCGTTCTAGTCGAGGCGCGCGCAGCGTCTTCACGCGGCGGGACACGCTGCGCGCGCTGGCGACGAAGGCGCTGACGAAGGGCTTTCCGGGGGTCGCGCTGCGGGCGGTGGACGCCGCGGAGCTCAGCGTGTTCGACCGCCGTGACGAGCTGAAGAAGGTTCGGCGTGGGGCCTCGGCCGACCCAGCGGCGATCTGCCAAAGCGCAGAACAGCCTGGGGCGAATGGTTCAAAGACCCTCAAGAACATAGAGATATCAACCGATTGCCGCTCATGGGTACCGCGGGCCGGCGTACCTGAGCTGGTGGTACGACTGCAGCTTGTGGTCGCGGACGATGTTGTAGAAGCACGCGTCGTCTCCACCGAAGGGGTGCAGCACCAGCGGCACAGAGAGGGGCTCCTTCTTCAGCGTCCAGCCCGTGGGCAAGGACACCTCGGTGGTGGGTTTCCCGTCGGCCGTCGCGTGCATCACCGCGCGCTCGCCGTTCGGTCCGTCGAGGAAGTAGGCCTCGTTCTCGAAGACCAGCTCGTGGCACTTCCGGGTGACGACGACGAGGAGCCCTCCCGGGTTGGCGGTCATGGGGCCGCACGTGCCGATGCAGTCGGCGGACTCCACCTTCGACAGGCCCACCCAGGTGTAGCCGTCGAGCTCGACCACGTCGCGGCAGTCGGCGCCGGCGCAGCTCGCTGGCTTGTTGGGCGAGCGCGAGAAGCACGAGCGACCGAACAAGAGGAAGCGATCGCTGTTCTTCTGGTTGCCCAAGCTGGGCGCGTACGACGGCCACTTCTCGTCGGGAATGGGCTTGTCCCCACCTGCGATGATGACGGTGCGTGTCGACCCTTGGAGCACTTCCTTCGCCACGGTGACGGACGGACTGTTGAGGCAGGCCGGCGCGCTGGGCCATGGGGACTCCACGGCTGCGTACGAGATCTTCGCGTCGATGGAGTTCGGTATGGAGAAGCACGACGGCGCCAGCGCCACCAGCAAGAGGAGCGCGAGTCGTCGGGGGTCGGGGCGCGTAGGAGCGGGCGAGCAGTCACTGGCTTGGGGGTGGCGCGGTGGGTTGGAGCGGATCGTTGGCATCGTGTCGGCTCTCCTAACGCACTCGGGGGCCGTTCCCTCGCGCGGCGCGCGACCGCCACTGTCGGCCAACGCGGCGTTCACCGTCGAGCAGGCGCAGCAGCTGGACGCGCTCGCACAGCGCCAGCCACGGCAGCGGCGCTTGGGCTTTCAGGTGCTCTGAGCGGCGCGCGGGGTGTTCGTCTCGCATGTCGCCGACAAGCACTTCCCCTTCCGGCACGTCTTCCCTGGCGACCCGGGCGCGGAATGAAGGAGGGGCAGAGGAACCGAGGCAACCGGAGCGGTTGGTCAGCGGTTCGGTGTCGGGGCGAGTGAGGTGTCGGAGAGAGCGGGGCGAGGCGGCCGGGCCTCCTTGCCCTGTCGGTTCTCAGAGGGATGGGACCCCGGCTTCTCAAAACCATTCCCCCCGGGGCCCTCACGCCGCGTGACGGGTACTTCGTGCCTGATGTGATGCGGTTCTGTCCAGTCTGACGGT
>JALHOS010000443.1 GCA_022842905.1 Myxococcaceae bacterium
TTGGGCGCGGCCGCCGCAGGCGTGCTCCCTCCGGTGGCCGTCTTCGGCGCGGCGACCGCGGGCGTCCCCGTCCCGGTGGGGGACTTCGCCGGAGGCTTCGCGGCTGGGGGCTTTCCTTGGCTGCTGTCGGCCATGGGCGGGTCGGGTTTTACACGCTTCAGGCGCCGCGCGGGGAACGAGCCGCGGAGCGGCGCTGCCGCTCAGGCCCAGACTCCGGAGGCACCAACGCCGCTGGCCCCTTGCCGATCAGATCTTCGCGCCCTGCCAGCGTGAGCGCCTCGCGCACCAGCGGCCACTGCTCCGGGTTCCAGTAGAGCAGCAGCGCCTTCTGCAGCCGCTTCTCCTTGAGCCCGCGCGCGACGGGCACCGGCTCCATCTTCAGCGGGTCGAGGCCAGTCCAGTACATGCACGCTGCCAGCGACATGGGCGTGGGGATGAAGTCTTGCACCTGCCGGGGCCGCCGGCCGGACTTCTTGAGCCAGACCGCCAGCTCGATCATGTCGTCGAGCGTCGAGCCGGGGTGCCCGCTGATGAAGTACGGAATGTCGTACTGCTCCTTGCCGGCTTCTTCACTCGCGCAGGCGAACATCTGCACGAAGCGCTCGTAGCTCTCGATGCCGGGCTTCTTCATCTTCTCGAGCACCCGTGGGCTGACGTGCTCGGGCGCGACGGACAGCTGGCCGCCGGTGTGGTGCGCGGCGAGCTCCTTGACGTACTCGGGCGCGAGCTCGGCCAGGTCGTAGCGAACGCCAGACGCGATGAAGACGTGCTTGACGCCGTCCTCCTCGCGGACGCGCCGCATCAGCTGCACCAGCGGGCCGTGATCGGTGACCAGGTTCTCGCAGACGCCCGGGTGCACGCAGGACAGCTTGCGGCACTTCGACTCGATCTCCTCGGACTTGCACTTGAGCTTGTACATGTTGGCGGTCGGGCCGCCCAAGTCGGTGATCGTCCCGCGCCAGT
Organism: Myxococcaceae bacterium; assembly: GCA_022842905.1. GTDB lineage: Bacteria > Myxococcota > Myxococcia > Myxococcales > Myxococcaceae > JALHOS01. Next base: position 964 of record JALHOS010000443.1, read on the forward strand.
CCCCTTGGCGGCGCAGCTCGCGGATCTCCCGCAGCACCGACGCCTCGCTGCGGCTCTGAATGACGCGGCCTTCGTGCTCGGTGATCGAGCAGAACGTGCAGCCGCCGAAGCAGCCCCGCATCAGCACGATGGAGTGCTTCACCGTTTCGAACGCGGGGATCTTCTCCTTCCCGTAGCGTGGGTGCGGCGCGCGGACGAACGGCAGATCGTACAGCTCGTCCATGGCGAGCGCGTCGGCGCCCTGCCCTTCGCCGTCTTCGAGGGGCCGCGCCGGAGGGTTGAAGTAGACGCCGCGATCGCCGTGCCGCTGCGCGAGCGGGCGGCCGTTGCCGGGGTTGGTCTCGAGCTGGAAGTCCCGCGACATGCGCGCGAAGGCGGTCTTGTCCTGCACCACCTGCTCGTACGACGGCAGCACCACGACCTTGCGATCCGTCGTGTAGCGCGCCGGGTCCGCTTCGAACACCTTCATGGCGGCGTCGTTGATCAGGTGCGCCGTGCCGCGAATGTCCTTGAGCTCCTTGACGCTCTCGCCGGCCGCGAGCCTGCGGGCGATCTCCCAGACCGGCCGTTCGCCCATGCCGAAGACGAGCAGGTCGGCCTTCGCGTCGAGCAGCACCGAGCGGCGGACCTTGTCGCTCCAGTAGTCGTAGTGGGCGATGCGGCGCAGCGACGCCTCGATACCGCCGAGCACGATCGGCACGTCGGGGTACGCCTCGCGGCAGCGCTGGGCGTAGACGACCGTCGCGCGATCCGGCCGCATGCCGGTGCGCCCGCCGGGGCTGTACTGGTCCTCCGAGCGGTTGAGCTTCTGGCTGGTCAGCCGGTTCAGCATGCTGTCCAGGTTGCCCGCGGCCACGCCGAAGAAAAGCCGCGGCTTGCCGAGGGCCTTGAACGGCTCCGCCGACTGCCAGTCCGGCTGGGGGATGAAGCCCACCTTGAAGCCGCGCCCCTCGAGGAAGCGGGCGATGAGCACCGGGCCGAACGCCGGGTGGTCGACGTACGCGTCACCGGAGACGATGACGATGTCGACCTCCGTCCACCCCCGCGCGTCGAGGTCGGCGCGGCAGGTGGGCAGGAAGGGCTTGGGCGAAGCGGCTACCACCGGTGCCGCAGTCCCAGGAACCCGGCCGCCTTCCAGCCCAGCGGCAGCGGATCGGTGTCCTTCGCGCGGTAGAGATCGAGGCCGCCCAGGCCCGCCTGGATCGACCCGAAGACCGGCCCCACCGAGATCTCCAGGTCCAAGTTCACTCGCGCCGGATCGAAGCCGTACAGGCTGCCCAGCGGCGTGTAGTTCACCCGCGCAATCACCCGCGCCATCGGCTGGTCGACCATGGCGAGCGCGATGCCCAGACCACCAGCGACGCGGAAGACCGGCGTCGGCACCGGCTGGAGCTGGAAGTCGCCCACCGCACCGATGCCGAACGGCCCGAAGAAATACGTCAGGTTCAAGAAGCCTTCGAACTCCCGCGGGGCGAGCAGGCTCTTGAGGAACTTGGCGTTGATGCGGACCTCGAAGCCGTTGGCCAAGCCCTTCGACGGCGCGGTGCCCCAGAAGCCCAGGTGCAACATGCCCGTCAGTCCGAGCACGCCCTGCATGTTGGGCCAGCCGGCCACGCCGCCGCCCAGCTGAAAGCCGAAGCTGCCCTTGCTGCGCTCGTGGGAGTCGTCGATCTCGATCGCCTCGGCCTTGCGCTTGGCCTCGGCCAACTCGCCCACCGCGGCGTCCCGCGCCGCCTGCGCCCGCGCGGCGTCCTGCACGAGGGTCTGCGCCATCTGCGGGTTGGTGTTGAGCGCCTCGGCGGCCTGCTTCTTCTTGAGCTCCGCGTCCTCGGTCAGCCGGGCGAGCTTGGCTTCGGCGTCCGTCACCAGCTGCTTCTTCTGCTTCTTGAGCGCGGCGATCTTCTCTTCCCGCGCGGCGACGAGCTTGGCTTCTTCGGTGGCGGCGGCTTTCGCGACGGCCTCTTCTTTGTCCGCCTTGAGCTGCTTCTGGAGGGCGTCCTTCTCGTCCTTCGCCTTCTGCTCGGCGGCGGCCTTCTCGTCGGCCAACTTCTTCTCGGCGGCCTCCTTCTCGTCCTTCGCCTTCTTCTCCGCGGCGGCCTTCTCGGCCTCGAGCTTGGCCTGGGCTTCCTTCTCCTTCTGCTCTGCGGACTTCTGCGCTTCTTCGGCGGCCTTCTTCGCGTCGGCTTCGGCTTTCTGGCGGGCCGCTTCGGCGGCGCTCGCGGTGGCAGCAGCGGCCGCGAGCTTCTCGGCTTCGAGCTTCGCGGCGGCGGTGCGCTGCGCTTCGGCCAGCGCCTTGTCCTTGCACAGCTGCTGCGCGGCGCTCGCCCACTTCACGTAGAGCGGGTACTCGGTGAGCAGCTGCTCGCGGCGCTGCGCCTGCTGGGTGCGGCGGCTTGCGGCGGCGGTCAACAGCGCGGCGTCTCCGTCACACGACACGTCGGTCGCCAAGGGCGTGGTCTGCGTCGGCAGCGCGCGGGCGGGCTGATAGGTCTGCCCGAGGTAGGGCAGCATCATGTCGCGTAGCCACGCGCCTTCGTCGAAGGACACCTGCCCCTTCACCGTGGCCGTCAGCATGGTGCCGCAGGCCAGCCGCGCCGAGTCACACAGATCGCCCGGGCTCGCGCAGGCCTTGGCGGTGTCAGCGAAGCGCTGCGCCATTTGGCGATCGGACGCGATGGCGGTCGACAGTGACTGCGTCTCGCGAATGCGGGCCACGTCGCACTCCGGCGGGTTGACGGGCGCGGCCGTCGTCGTGGGGACGGGCGCCGTCGTCGTGGGGACGGGCGCCGTCGTCGTGGCGGGCTTTGGAGCGGCCGCGGGAGCGACCGGCGCTGGCGCCTGAGCGAACGCTGAGGCGCTGAGGACGAGGCACAGCGAGGTGATCGAGGTGCGCATGGCCGTCGCTCATAGCCGACTGCGCTGCGCGGGGGAGCGCGATTTGAGGCTGACGACCGACGGCGGGTTTCGACTCCGCGCCAGGCGCTCGGGTGTGCTTCAACGCGCCGCCATGCGCGACGGATTGCTGCTGGGAAAGACTGGTGACGCAGAAGCCCTGAAGCTGGACCCCAAGGCCCTGACGACGCACGGCTTCGTGCTGGGCATGACGGGCTCCGGGAAGACGGGCCTGTGTGTGGTGCTGCTCGAGGAGCTGCTCGCCAGCGGCGTGCCGGTGATCGCCGTCGACAGCAAGGGCGATCTGGGCACGCTGCTGCTCGGGTTCGATCCAGGCGACATGGTGTCGCTGGCGAAGTGGACACCGGACGCGGTCGCCGCCTCACAGCAGCTGGCCGGGGCCATGGCGGCGGCCGGCTGGAACCGGGAACAGCTGCAGGCCTTCCGCGATTCGTACGAGGCCAGGCTCTACACGCCGGGCTCGACGATGGGGCTGCCGGTCGACGTGCTGGGCAGCTTGGCGCCGCCGGCCTCGAGCGCGCCGGAGGTGGTCGCCGAGGCGGCCGACGGGGTGACGCGCGGGTTGCTCGGCCTGCTCGGCATCGACGCGGATCCGGTCAGCTCCCGCGAGTACCTGTTGTTGGTGCAGCTGCTGACGCACGCGTGGAAGTCAGGCCAGACGCCGACGCTGGTGGACCTCGTCCGCCAGGTGTCGACGCCGCCCTTCGCCACCGTGGGCGCGCTGCCGCTCGACGACTTCTTCCCGCAGAAGGACCGCCAAGGGCTGATGGTGCGGCTCAACGGGCTGCTGGCGTCACCCAAGTTCGCGGCGTGGCGGCAGGGCGACCCGCTCGACCCGGCCGTCTTCCTCCGCTCGCCCACGGGCAAGCCGCGGCTGAGCGTGTACTCGGTGGCGCACCTGTCCGACGAAGAGCGGATCGTCGCGGTGGCGCAGCTGCTCGAGCGCGTCCAGGGGTGGATGCGGAAGCAAGGCGGCGCGCCCACGGTCCGCGCGGTGCTGCTGATCGACGAGATCTTCGGCTACTTCCCACCCAGCCCGGCGAACCCGCCGACGAAGCCGCCGCTGATCGCCCTGCTCAAGCAGGCCCGTGCCTTCGGGTTGTCGGTGGTGCTGGCGACGCAGAACCCCATCGACCTCGACTACCGCGGGCTGGCGAACATCGGCACCTGGCTGGTGGGCCGGCTCCAGACGGAGCAGGACAAGGCGCGCATTCGAGACGCGCTGGTGGCCGCCGCGGCGTCCACCGGGGTGACCGCCACGGAGCTCGACGCGCTCATCTCGACGCTGCAGCCGCGGCACTTCTTGTTGCACTCGGTGCACCGCCCGAAGCCGACGGTGTTCAAGTCTCGCGACGCGGTGACGCTGCTGCACGGGCCGTTCTCCGCCGAGCAGCTCCAAGGCCTGACCCAACCGATGAAGGCCGAAGCCGCAGCCGCTGCGCCCGTGGCGGCGGGAACGATCGGGGCCGCTGGCGCGGCTTCCTCCGCCCCCACGAGCAGCGGCGACGTCGGCCCGCCGGTGGGCGTGGATCCCGAGCTGGGGCCGGTGTTCGAGGTGGACCAGGGCGTGGCCCAGCCGTACCTGCTGCTCAAGTTCGGCGCGCGCTACCGGGTGGGGTCGATCGCGTCCGAAGAGACGGTGCACGAGCTGGCGTTCCCGCTGGACGGCACGGTGGGCGCGGCCGACGCGCTCGAAGGCGCGCCGTCGAACGTGGCCGGCGTGAAGTTCGTCGCGCAGCCGCCGCAGGGCATGCAGTTCACGACCCTGCCGGCCTGGGCGTCGTCGACCAAGGCGGCGAAGGTGGTCAGCGCGGTCAAGGAGCGCTTGCCGTCGAAGCTCGAGACGAAGCTCTGGGTGGATCAGGAGACGAAGCTCATCTCCGGGCCGACGGAGTCGCTCGAGGCATTCACCGCGCGGGTCATGACGAAGCTGAGCGTGTCGAAGAGCGCCCAGACGTTGATGACGAAGCTCGAGCGCAAGCGGGCGGATCTGGCGCAGGCCGAGCGGGAGGTGACCCAGAAGAAGGCCGAGAAGTGGCTGTCGGTCGGCGCTGGCGTGCTCGGGCTGTTCGGTGGTCGCAAGGGCGCCTCGCTGTCCAGCGTAGGCAAGGCCATGTCGAGCCACGGGCGCCAAGGCACGGCGGAGTCGAAGCTCGAGGACCTCACGCTCGAAGTGCAGCAGCTCGAACAGCAGGTCGCAGCTTTGAAGGAGCTG
>JALHOS010000444.1 GCA_022842905.1 Myxococcaceae bacterium
TGCCGCCCGCACCCGCTGTCCCACCGCCCGCGCCGCCGTCACCCGCCGCTCCGGCCGAGCCACCTGCTCCTGCTGCGCCACCCGTTCCGCCACCACCCGGCCCGCCGACACCCGCCGCTCCGCCCGCTCCTGAAGCTCCACCGCCAGCGCCACCACCGATGCCCGAAGCGCCGCCGTCTCCACCCGCACCACCCACGCCCGCAGCGCCGCCGCCGCCTCCTCCTCCCCCCGCACCGACACCACCACCCGCATCAACCTCGCACTGCGCCGCACAGAGCTGCCCACAACACCGCTGTGGGAGCGGGCAGTCGGAGTCGACGCGGCACAACGACGCGCCCGAAATGTCCACACACGCTGAGAGCGCCCCGATCAACGCCCAAGGCTGCCACCACCACCGCCGAACCATTGCGCGCAGCTTACCCTCAGGCCCCCGCCGGCCAGCCACTGGGCTGAGCGCGACTTCGGCCCTCGTCGCGAAGGAGGCCATCGAGCGACGAGCGCTGTGCGCGGCTCTCGAAAACCAACCAGCTGCGTCGACTCCGCGACCGCGTGAGCCACACACCCAAGCGACTGCCACCACGCTCGCGCCCGCTCTCACCCCGTGCGCCTCGCACCGCGGAGGAGGCCATCGAGCGGCGAGCGCTGCGCACGGCTCTCGAAGGCCCACCGGAGGCATCCACTCCGCGACCGGGGTGAGCCACACTCCCAACCGACTGGGGCCACGCTCGCGCCCGCTCTCGCCCGGCCCTTCACGCACCGCGGAGGAGGCCGTCGGCGACGACCGCTGCCGGCCCCCCGCCGTCCCCTCCGAGACGTCGACACCCGCCCGGCGAACTGCACGCTCGAGCGGGGGCTCCGCTCACCCAATGACCGCCAACAGATCGCCCGCCTGGACCTTCGCCTTCTGCGCGACGACGACCTCGGCCACGACGCCAGCCTTGTGCGCCCGGACGATCGTCTCCATCTTCATCGCCTCGAGCGTGAACAGCGGAGCGCCTTCGGTCACCTTCGCGCCCATGGCCTGGTGCACGGCGATGACGACCCCCGGCATCGACGCGCCGACGTGCGAGGGGTTACCGGCGTCGGCCAGCCGCCGCGACGCCTCTGCGGGCGCCAGCGCGCGGTCCTTCACCGTCACCTGCCGGCGGTGGCCGTTGAGCAAGAAGAAGACGCTGCGATCGCCCTGCGCGTCCGCGTGGCCGACGGCCTCGAGCGAGACGATGAGCGTCTTGCCGGGCTCGAGCTCCACCCAGCGCTCGTTCCCCACGTCCAGCCCGTAGAAGTACGTAGGCGTGTCGAGAATGGACACGTCTTCGTACTTGGCGCGCGCGTCCATGAAGTCGTCCACCACACGCGGGTAGAGCGCGTGGGAGACCACCTCGGCGCGGCTGGGAGTCCTTCCCCACTTCTTCGCCAACACCGCTGTCTTCGCGGCGAAGTCGAGCGGCGGCAGCGCGGCGCCGGGCAGCCCAGTGATGGGCGTGAGCCCCTTCAAGATCGCCTGCCGGAGCTTGGGCGGGAATCCGCCGGGCGGCTGGCCGAGCTGCCCTTGGAAGTAGCCCACGACGCTCTCGGGGAAATCGAGCCGTGGCGCGCGATCGATGAGCACCGCCTCCGTCTCGCGCGTCGACTCTTCGAGCGTCGGCTTGCGCACCATGAGGTTGTTCTTCACGAGGAAGATCGCGAAGTCGCCCACCATCTTCGACGACGGCGTCACCTTCGGAATGTCACCGCACAGCGCGTTGACCAGCGCGAAGGCTTCCTTCACTTCTTGCCAGCGGTCGATGAGCCCCATCTCCGCCACCTGCGGCCGCAGGTTCGAATACTGCCCGCCGGGGATCTCGTGGAAATACACCTCGGACGTGCTGCTCTTGAGCCCACACTCGAAGGGCGCGTACATGTCGCGGACGTCTTCCCAGTAGTTGGCCAGCGGCTGCAGCTTCTTGTTCGTCAGCAGCGTGTCCTTCGGATAGCCGCGCAAGGCCGACACCAACGCGTTGAGCGAAGGCTGGCTCGTCAGCCCGGCCATGGGCGCCAGCGCCGCGTCGACGACGTGCACGCCGTGGTCGATCGCCTCGAGCAGCATCGCGACGCCGTTGCCCGACGTGTCGTGCGTGTGGAGGTGAATGGGCAGCTTCACCGTCTCGCGCAGCTTCGCGACGAGCAGCCCCGCCGCCCGCGGGCGCAAGAGCCCCGCCATGTCCTTGATGCACAGGAAGTGCGCGCCGGCGTCTTCGATCCGCTTGGCCAGGTCCGCGTAGTAGTCGAGCGTGTACTTGGGCCGCTTGGGGTTGGCGACGTCGCCGGTGTAGCTGATGGCGACCTCGGCGACCTTGCCCGTCTTGCGCACCCGGTCGATCGACACCCGCATCGAGTCCAGGTCGTTGAGCGAGTCGAAGATGCGGAACACGTCGATGCCCGCTTCCGCCGCTTCGTCGATGAACGCTTCGACGACGTTGTTCGGGTAGCTCGTGTAGCCGACGGCGTTGGCGCCGCGCAGGAGCATCTGCAGCAGCAGGTTGGGCACCAGCTTTCGCACGCGGCGCAGGCGATCCCACGGGTCCTCGTGCAGGAAGCGGTACGACGTGTCGAACGTGGCGCCGCCCCAGCACTCGAGGCTGAACAGATCCGGCGCGAGGTGCGCGGTGGCGTGCGCGATGCGGGTGATGTCGTAGGTCCGCATGCGCGTCGCCAAGAGCGACTGGTGCGCGTCGCGCATGGTCGTGTCGGTCAGCAGCGGCCGGCTCTGCTGCAGCACCCACTGCGCCAGGCCCTCGGCGCCCTTCGCGTCGAGGATCTGCTTGGTGCCGTTCGGCGGTGTCCCGGCGGGCACGATGGGCACGCGCGGCGTGAGCAGCTTCGACGGCGCCAGCCGCTGGTCCTTCTTGATGGTGGCGTGCCCGTTGACGATCACCTCGCCCAGGTACGCCATGAGCTTGGAAGCGCGGTCGCGCTTGGGGTGCAGCGCGAACAGCTCCTTCGTCTCGTCGATGAAGCGGGTCCACGTCGCGCCGGCGACGAACACCGGGTGGGTGATGACGTTCTCCAGGAACTGGAGGTTCGTCTTCACGCCGCGAATGCGGAACTCCTTGAGCGCGCGGGCGGCCTTGCGCGTGGCCTCTTCGAAGCTCGACGCCGAGGCGATGATCTTCACCAACATCGAGTCGTAGGCCGAGCTGATGTACGCGCCCGTGTAGCCGTTGCCGCCGTCCAGGCGAATGCCGAAGCCCGTCGCCGGCCGCCACGCGGTGATGGTGCCCGCGTCGGGCAGGAAGTTGTTGCCGGGGTCTTCCGTGGTCACCCTGAGCTGAATCGCGTAGCCGCGGGTGGAGATCGCCGCCTGCGACGAGATGCCGATCTTCGGCGACGAGAGCGGCTCCCCTTCGGCGACCCTTATCTGCGCCTGCACCAGGTCGACTCCGGTGACCTGCTCGGACACCGTGTGCTCCACCTGGAGCCGCGCGTTCACTTCGATGAAGAAGAAGCGATCACCTTCGACCAGGAACTCGACCGTGCCGGCGTTGGTGTAGTTCGCCGCGCGGCACAGCGAGAGCGCCGCCGAGCAGATGGCGTCCCGCAGCGTGGGCGCCAGCGAGGGCGCGGGCGCGATCTCGATCACCTTTTGGTGCCGGCGCTGCACGGAGCAGTCGCGCTCGAACAGGTGGACGAGGTTGCCGTGCAGATCGCCGAGCACCTGCACTTCGATGTGCCGCACCTTCTCCAGGAAGCGCTCGAGGAAGACCGCGTCGCTGCCGAACGCCGCGAGCGACTCACTGCGCGCCGACGTCAGCGCGTCGCGCAGCTCCGCCTTCTGCCGCACCACGCGCATGCCACGCCCACCGCCCCCGTTGGCTGCCTTCACCAACACCGGGCCGCCGTGCTGGTCGAAGAAGGCGCTGGCCTGGCCGACGACCTCGTCGAGGGAGCCGGTGAGCGTCGTGCCCGGCACGCAGGGAATGCCCACGCGCTGCGCGAGCGCCTTGGCCGCGACCTTGTCGCCCATGAGCGCGACGACGTCGGGGCTGGGACCCACGAAGGTGATGCCGCGCTTCACGCAGGCGCGTGCGAAGTCGGCGTTCTCGGAGAGGAAGCCGTAGCCCGGGTGGATCGCGTCGGCGCCGGCGCGCTGCGCGATGTCGAGGATCTCTTCGATGCCCAGGTACGCCTCGACCGGCCGCTTTCCCTTCCCTACCAAATAGGCCTCGTCGGCCTTGTGGCGGTGCTCGTGAATGCGGTCCTCGTCGCTGTAGACCGCGACGGTGCGAATGCCGAGCTCAGTACAGGCTCGGAACACGCGAATGGCGATCTCTCCGCGGTTGGCGCACAGCAGCTTGCGAATGGCCATGGGGGCGCCGAGTTAAGCGCGAAAAGCTCAACGGTGGCGGCCGTTTTTGAAGTGGCGCCCGCGCTGGGCTCGGTGGGCGCTGGGGGGCGCTCCCTGAAGGCCCGCCGGACCCTGCCGCGAGCGGTAATCGACCCGATGACTCGGGCCGCTCCGTGCGCCGACCCGTGGCGCAGGCCACCAATTCGCGCCCCCGCGCGATCCAAGTCGCTCACTTGCTGCATTCAACGCACACCACTTCTCATGGCGGGGCCGACATGAAGGATCCAGCGACGACGAGGCTGTCCCTGTTGCGCGCGGCAGAGAAGCTCTTCTCCGAGCGCGGCATCGACTCGGTGTCCATGCGCGAAGTGGCGTCCGAGGCGGGCCAGCGCAACGTGTCGGCCACCCAGTATCACTTCGGCTCGAGGGACGGCGTGCTCGAGGCGATCCTCCAGCGGCATGCGGCGCCGATTCACGAGAAGTACGCCGCCATGGTCGACCTGCTCGAGGCGCGCGCGGACGTGAGCCTGACCGCGCTGGTCGAAGCGCTGGTGCGCCCGCTGGTCTCCAAGCTCGACGACGCGGACGGCGGGCGGGCCTACCTGGCGATCGCCGCCCAACTTTCCCTCGCGCCGGCCACCACGCCGGCCGTGCAGCGCGCGTCGACCCAGCCTGGCGTGGATCGCCTCCACACGCTCCTGCTCGACTTCGTCAACGCGCCGCTGGCGCTCAAGCAGGCCCGCCTCGAACGGCTGAACGTGCTGCTCTTCTCGTCGCTCGTTGCTCGCGCGCACGCCGAGTCCGCGCAGGAAGCGACCGTCAGCCGAGAGCTGTTCGTGCGCGACCTGGTCGACTGTCTGTGCGCGCTCGTCAGCGCACAGCCGGCAGCGCAGGGCCTGCGGGTGGCGGCGCACGCCCGCGCCGAGTGACGTCGAGGGTGCGGTCGCGGCGAGCGCTCTGCAGGAGCCCTTCCGCGCGCTCCTTCCGACAAGGACGAGGCGCAGGGCGCTACGACGCCGACGACGCGAACAAGGCGCACGACGCGAACGAGGCGCACGACGCGAACGAGGCGCACGACGCGAACGAGGCGCACGACGCGAACGAGCTGCACGACGCGAACGACAACTCGGCTCCGAGCGTCGGCATCGAGCCGACTCGAGCTCGAAAAAGCGTCTGAGTCGTCTGCCGGAACTCTCTCACGCGCGAAGCGATCGCCCCAACGGACGGCGCCGCTCCAGGACTCGGCCGCGAGCGTCGGCCTCGAGCCCGGAACGCCTCTGAGTCATCTGCCTGAACCCGTCGCGCGCGAAGCCTGAGGCCTGCTCCTCGTGCTTGCCGCCGGCCAACCGCTCCGTCCATAGTCCGCGCCCTTCATGGCGCCGGTGCTGTGGCTCGCTCTGCTCTCTGCCGCTCCAACGCCGCAGCGCCCGACGTTGCTGCGCTACGAAGCCGCGCCCGGCTGCCCCGCCGCGGACTTCTTCGAACGAGCGCTGGTCTACCGAACCGACCGCGTCCGCTGGGTCAAAGACGAAGCGGAGGCGACGGCGTGGATCGACGTCACCCTCGCGCCGAAGGCCAAGCAGATCGACGGCACGCTCCACGTGCGCACCAGCGACGCGGGCGAGACGACCAAGCGCCTGAAGGGCACGAAATGCGAGACGGTCGCCGCGGCGATGAGCCTCGCCGCCGCGCTGCTGCTCGACCCCGAAGGAGCGAAGACCGGCCCGCTGCCCCAAGTCCTCCCGCCAGCGCCGCCG
>JALHOS010000445.1 GCA_022842905.1 Myxococcaceae bacterium
GGGCGTCCGTCGGCGGCGTCAGCCGGTACCAGATCGACTCCGACGCTGGGAGTCTCGTCGACACCAACTTCACGTCGGTCTTCCAGTTCGACGTGCTGGGCTACACGGACGGCGGCCGTGCGCAGGCGCACCAGGTGCGGGCGGTGGACGAGCAGGGCCTGCCCGGCAACGAGGGAGCGCAGTGGCACCTGCACCCGTTCACCGATTCGCTGGTGGTCGGACCGGTCAACTCGTTCGGCGCGCCGTCGTCCTCCGGCGGGGTCGTCGCGCATAACCAGAACGTCGTCGTCTGGCCGGGGTTCGGTGGACGACCGGCGGGAGACACGGACCTCACCGTCTACCGGTCGAACAACTACGGCGAGAGCTGGACGCCATACACCCCTCCGGGCGCTGTCGCGACGACGAGCGCCCGCGGCATCGCCAACAGCTACGGCCAGATGGTCATGTTCTACCGGCGTAACGACTTGTCTGGCCTGCGCGCGCGGGTGTTCACGGACATGATGGCTGCGAGCGGCCCGTCTGAGTCCACGGTGGATCTCAGCCTGCCGGTGGACCACGTCGCGGTGCGCGCGGACCCGGCGTTCAACAACATCGCCGTCGCGTACTCGGGGATCGTCGCCGACCAGATCGGCTTCGCGTACTACAACACCGGGACGCAGACCTTCTCGGTGCGCACCCGCATCAACCTGCCCGACACGACGTACGCGGTCGACTCGGTGGAGATCGCCAAGCTCGACGGCTCCCGGGTGGTCGTCGCCTGGCGCGAGGAGCGCGGAACGACGAACTACCAACAGCGCATCGTTATTGCTGAGTCACTCAACTGGGGCCTGAGCTGGAGCGCGCCGATCGTCGTGTACCAGGGCAACAGCTCCGGTGCGTCTGACGACTACTTCATCAGCTCCGCGGCGGCGCTCGCCGCGACCAGCAACGGGGCGTACTCGGTGCTCGCGCACGTCAGCGAGCAGAACACCTCGTTCGCCAAGGGGAACAACCTGTTCCTCCAGGTGACGGGGACGGACCACAGCAACTCGTCTGGCTCTACGACCTACTACTCGAAGTTCTACTTGGACCGAGAACGCATCACCGAGGTCTTCGTGGACGGCATCGCGACGCAGGACGGGCACTACCTCAGCTACCAGGCGACCAGCGCCGACGGGACCGAAACGCGGCTCAAGCTGGCCTACTGCCCGGTGGACTGTCACCTGCCGCAGAGCTGGTCTCGCAGCGTGCTCAAGACGTGGACCACTTCCGCTTCCGGCCGGTACGCGACGGTGAACGTGGCGCAGGTGTCTGGGGCGTACGACCCGCGGATCTACGTGCCGTACCACGAGTTCAACAGCGGAACAGGGACCTACTCCCTGCGGATCCTCCGCGGCGCAGTCCACCGCCGCCTGCGCTGAGCGGTGCTGCGCGGCGGCTCCTTGGAAGCGCAGGTGAACAGCTTGCACGGGCCCCCGACACGACGACGAGGTCCGGTCTTCGGGAGAGCACGCACCCGCGACGTGTTTGCTCTTCCGCGAAGGGCGCTCACTCCGGCCGCGTTCAAGAAGACCGTCGCCTGAGCGCCAGCCTCATCGGTGACTTCAGGTCGCAGTCGTCATCCCGCCGTCGCCGTTCGGTCGCAGTCTGCGTGACGCCCTCGAGCGCGCACGTCACCGCCCCGCAGCCCGCTTCGCGTGCTCCAGCACCACGGCGACCGGTGGGTGATCGCCCGCCACCTCCGACGCGAAGAAGTACTCCGGCGCGCCGCCCTTCCGCGCGACGAGCACGCCGCCCTGCTGCCACGCGTCTCCCTGCGTGGCGCCCTGCCGAAAGCCCTTGTTGCCCGCGCGGCGCGCGTTGGCGAACACCGCTGGGCTGAGCACCGTCCACGGTCCGCGCCGAAAGCGCAGCGCTTGGTAGGTGCGTCGGCTCGGGTCGACCCACACCGAGCGCTCGTCGAGCCCAAACTGCTGGACGAAGTCGCTCACCATCGCCGGCAGCCCGGAGCTGATGAACCTGAGCCCCACGCCCAGCTCGTCGAAGGCGGTCTGTTGCGCCCGAAACTCGGACGCCTGCTCGCGGCAGAGCAGTCAACCAAAGTGCCGGAGCCACACGAGCACCGTCGGCCGCTCGGCCCAGGCGGTCGCCACCCGCACCGGCGTCCCGGCCGCGGTCAGCACGGACAGCTCCGAGAGCGGCTCGAGGTCGACGTCAGTCATGGCAACCCAGGGCTAACGCAGGCCCCCGCCCTGCGCCAGGCTTTGCCGCCGGGCCTCGACCCTCGAGCGACCTCAACCGCCGCCGACGCTCGGCGCGAGCCCTAACACCGCGCACACCAAGAACAGCTCCGCGCCGACCATGCCTCCGTACACCGCCAGCGACGGGCGCTTGACGAGGAAGACCCACAGCGGCGCAGCGACCGCGAAGACCGCCGCGGCCTGAGCCCACGGCGTCCAGCCTCGCGTCGCGACGACATAGGCCGCGCTCACGCCGAGCGCCGCGAGCAGCAGGCCCACCGCGATGGCCAGCGCGACGCGCCCAGGCACGCCCCGCGCCTGGGCCACCACGAAGGCGGTGCGAACCCCCGCCGCGGCGTCACCTTCGACGTCCTTCCAGTCCTTGAAGACGAGCGCGACCGGCGTGCCCAGCGCCACCACGAGGAGCGCCCACAACGTCGACGCGCTGAGCGACTGCGAGACGACCGAGGCGCCGGCCACCGCGGCGAGCCCGCCGAGCAGCCCTTCGGTCTTGTACGACAGCGGGAACACACACTTCAGCCGCAGCGGATCGGCGTGGTACGCGTGCGAGACGATCGCGAAGCCGATGAGCGCGACGCCCGCCTCCGCGCGAAAGGCGACCAAGTTGAGCGCCATGGCCGCGGGCACGACGGTGATGAAACCCGCCAGGTCGCCGTCCACCGGGCTGGGCGCGCGCCCCTGGGCGACGTCTTCCTTCCGGTCGTACCAGTCGTTGGCGATCGCGAACCCCACGCCGGCCAAGAAGAAGTGCGCCACCACGAGCCACACCGCGCCGCTCCACGCCCCGGCCAGCTGCGCGCCGACGAGCACGAAGAGCGCCGGGAGCACCGCCTGGGGCAGCCGCGCGACGAAGCGCCAGGACGCGCCCGCCGCGAGCAGCACGCCGCCCAGCGCGAAGGCGCCGAAGAAGACGATCCGCCACTCCGACGGCGCCAGCTCCGTCGCCCGCGCCACCACGGCGATGGCGGTCGGCGCGAGCACCAGGTGGGTCAACACCATGCCGTAGCTGACGACGCCCACGAGCGCCGTCCGCCACGCGCTGCGCGTGGTCCGCGCGGTGTACGCGGCCATGAGCGCAATCGACAACCACAGCACCGTCGTCTCGCCGGGCGGCAGCACGTTGGGCGGCCGGTAGAGCAGCCACGGAATGCTGGCCAGCCCCGGCGTGTACTCGTACGCGAACTGCCCTCGGCCCAGCGCCACCACGTCGATGAGCGGCGGCAGCGTGCCCAGCAAGAGCCCCATGCCGACCAGGTTGTGCGCCCGCCGCCAGTCCACCTTCGCGAACAGCGAGAGCACGGCGCCCAAGCTGGTGAGCAGCGCCAGGTAGAAGAAGGCGATGTGGAGGAACCACGGCAGCGGCTGCCGGCCCAAGTGCCGCTCGGTGAAGGACAGGTAGCGCTCGAGCAGCATGCGCACCAGCGCCACCCACGTCGGCGCGCTGAGCGCGAGGGCGACGGTCCACGGGCGGGACTCGGCAGCGCGGAACAGCCGCTCGACCAGGCGAATCACGGGCCCTTCAGCAGGTTGAACTCGACTCGCCGGTTGGCGTCGCGGCCCTCCGCCGTGTCATTCGTCGCCGCCGGCTTCTCCTGGCCAAAGCCCACCGCCGTCAGCCGCGCCGCGTCCACGCCCTGCTTCACGAGGTACGCCTTCACCGCGTCGGCTCGTTCCTGCGAGAGCTTCTTGTTCTTGTCGGCCTTCCCCTGGCTGTCGGTGTGCCCTTCGATCTGCACGCGCGTCAGCTCGGCGTGGGCGACCAGCACCTGCGCCACCTGGTCCAGCAGCGGGAAAGACTTCTTCTGGATCGTCGCCTTGGCGGTGTCGAAGTACACCTTGTCGAGGATCTGCAGGCGCTCGCGGCTGAGCACCACCAGCTGTTTCTTCGCTTCGGGGCACCCTTGGTTCGGCGCGACGCCCTTCTCGGCGGGGCAGTTGTCTTGGAAGTCGGGCACGCCGTCCGCGTCGGCGTCTTTGAGCGGGCAGCCGGCCTCCTCGAGGACTCCCGGGGACAGCGGGCAGCGGTCGGCGCCGTCGAGCACGCCGTCGCGATCGTTGTCGGGTTCGGGGCAGCCGTCGCCGTCTTCGAAGCCGTCGACGTCCTCCGGCTCAGGGCAGGCGTCGAGGCGATCGACGAGCCCGTCCTTGTCGGTGTCGACGTCGGGGCAGCCCTTGTTCTCGGCCAGGCCGGCCACGTTGACGCAGCTGTCGGAGAGATCCACCACCCCGTCCCGGTCGTTGTCGGGCTCGGGCTTGCCGTCGGCGTCTTCGAAGCCGTCGAGGTCCTCCCGTTCGAACGGCGCGAGATCGACCTGGTTCTTCACCCCGTCGCCGTCGCGGTCGAGGTCCGGGCAGGTGGGCAGATCGTAGTCTTCCCCTTCGATGCAGGGCGGCCGCGTCAGCCCGACGTTGGCGAAGGCGAGGCCCGCGTACGAGCGCAGCAGCGGCGTCGCCGGCGCGCCCCAGAAGCCAGGGCCCACGCTCGCGAAGAGCTCGACGTCGCCGACCAGCCAGCGCACGCCCAGCTGCCCCTCGAGTCCTGGCTGGCCCCCGGTGAGCGGCGCGAAGCCGCGGAGGCTGACCTCCCCGCGCGGCCCCTTGAGGTTGATGCCGCCGAGCATGGCCGCCAGGTACAGCTGCGAGCCGACGCGGTCGCTCGCCTGACCCGTGACGGGCGCGAAGTCCACCGTCGGGCGCACCAGGCCGCCGAGCTCGAGGCCGACCTGGAAGTTCTTGAACACCTTGCCGACCATGGCGCGCGGGAGGAACTCCACGCCGCCATTGCCCTGCGCGACCGCGGTGCCGACGGGCACGCCCACGCCCAGGCCCACCGCGAAGGACACGAGCTTCGTGGCGTCGAGGAGGCCCAGCCTGGCGTGCAGCCACGGGTTCCCCAGGCCCGCCTGCGCCACCTGGAGCTCGGGCGCGCCGCGCTGGGCGAAGTAGACGGGCACGTTGGCGGACAGCTCGAGCCAGCGGAAGACGCCGACGGCGCCGAAGACCTGCACCCCAAACCGATCGTGCAAGAGCGGAACGGGGGCCGTCTCGCGGAAGCTGCGGAAGTTCCCGTTCGTGTAGAGCAGCGACGCGCCGACGCGGAAGTCGCGCTGCTTGAGCGTCTGGCCGGTGCCGACGGTGAGCGAGCCGCGCCCCGCCGGGTCGATCCACACGTGTTCGAGGTCGGCTCCGGGGGCCTGCGCCCGCGCGACAGCGGCGATCACCAGCACGGCGACGAAGGGAATTCGAAGCACGACCCAGCCTGCTAGCAGGGCGCGCCTTTTCGTCAACGGCGCCGTGGAAAAGGGGCGCTCAGTGGCCGGGAGCGCCTTGGTGCTCCGCGTCGAGCCGCTCGGCTTCCCGGCGGCAGGCGTCGATTCGGGCCAGCGCTTCTTCCGTCAGCCCGCCGTCGAGCCCGGCGGCGCGCGCGGTGGCGGCGCAGTCGGCGAGCTTGCCGCGCACGAGCGGATCGAGCTGCGAGTCCTTCGTCGGAACGTGGACCAGCGGCGCGCGAGCGAGCGGCTGACGCAGCGCGCGCACCGCCGCCGCGAGCCGCTGGGCCTGCGCTGAGGACGGCGAGCTGGCCGGCACCGCGTCGAGCGCCTGCAGGACTGGCTCGAAGTTGGGGCTCGTCGGCCGCTCACCCGCAAGCACCAGCGCGTCGTACCGCGCCTTCGCCTGGGCGAAGCCGTCGTCGGCCTTCGGACAGCCGAGCAACAGCGGCACGCAGAGCAGGACCGCCGCCGCCGAGTTGCCGCGCCGTCGTCGGCGCGCCAGCAGCAAGGCCGCTCCCACTGCGAGGCCGGCAGGCGACGCGCCGCAGCCGCAGCCCGCGG
>JALHOS010000446.1 GCA_022842905.1 Myxococcaceae bacterium
GCCCGAGGCAATCGCTCGAGCCCGCCGCGTGGCGGCACGGCGATCCGCGGCGGTCAAGGGAAGGCGGGCGCGCGGAAGTCGGCGGGACATTCGCTCGCGGACGTCGCGGCGCGGCTCAGGGCTGGCGTCACTGCAGGCCGGGCTCGCAGAAGCCGCCGAAGCAGAAGCTCGAACAGCACTGGGCGCTCGTCGTGCAGCTCTGGCTGATGACGGTGCAGCCAGCGTCGACGACGCCGCAGACGCCGCCGGTGCACGCCCCGCCACAGCACTGCGCGTTGGTGGTGCAGGCCTGCCCGTTCGCGGTGCAGGGCGTCGCGCACAGGCCCGCGGTGCAGGTGCCTCGGCAGCAGGGCGCGCCGCCGTCCGTCGTGCAGGCTGCGCCGGTGCCGCGGCACGTCTCGGCGCCGAAGAGGCAGCGGCGCGACGCGTCGCGATCGCACACGCCGCAGCAGGTGGTGCTGCCGCCGGACGTGCACGTCTCACCCGTGGGTCGGCAGTTGCCGGTGTTCACCTCGCACCTCCCGCCGACGCAGCGGTTGCTGCAGCACTGTGCGTCGCCGCTGCAGTTGTCGCCCGACGTCACGCAGAGCGCGCCGCCGCAGCGGCCGGCGTTGCAGCCCAGCGAGCAGCAGTCGAGCGCCTTGGTGCAGGGCGCGCCGTCACCGAAGCAGGCGGGCATACAGCCGCGCTGCGCCGAGCCGGGCAGGGGCTCACACCGCCCGGTACAGCAGGCCGTCGCCGCCGTGCACGGCGAGCCGGTTGGATCTCACGCCGCGCCGCCGCACACGCCGGCCGCGCACGTGCCCGAGCAGCAGCTCGCCCCGCTCGTGCAGGCAGTCCCTCGTGGGCTGCAGAGCTGGACGCCGCCGTCCGGGAGAAAGCCGGTGCCGCCACCGCCTGCGCTCCCTGCCACCCCACCAGTGCCGGCCGCTCCGCCGGTGCCTGCCACGCCGCCGCTCCCCGCGGTGCCTCCCACACCTCCAGCGCCGGCGCTTCCGGTCGCGCCGCCGACGCCTGCGTCAGCGCCCGCATCGACGACGGCGGGCGGCCGGTCACAGGCGACGCACAGGCAGAGGACGGCGACGAACGAGCGGACGGCGGCGGCTTTCGGACCCATGGCGGTGAGTATCGATCGGGCGCGCTGCCGAACGAACGACGTTCCGTCAAGCCCCGAGGACACGCTTCGGGCGAGGCGAGCACCTCGAAGTGCTCCTCCTGTGCTGGAGCATCGGACAAGCTCCCGTGCGCTGCCCCCCAAACCTGGAGACACGCACCATGTTCAAAGCAATTCGAGAGAAAGCAGCCGAACAACTGGGCCGACTGACCGGAAGGGGCGCGCGAAGCCAGCAGCCCTCGCCGACCGCGTTCTTGGATTCGCCGCAGAGCAAGGAGATCCTGAGCAACCACGTCGCCGCCATGAAGGGGCGAATGGCGCCGAAGACGCCGGCCCAGAACGGGACCCGCGCGATTCTTGGGGCCGCCGCGCAGGGCAGTAAGGCGCTCAAGGACCTGCAGCGTTCGCAGACCCCCGGATCCCCCGGCCACATCGTGTCGACGGCGCTCGTCAAAGGCGGAATCGAGGCCGTTCACCAGCTTGCTCAACAGGGGCCGCTCGACGGCGACGTGACGGCAGCGCAGCGCAAGACCCACGCCACCGCGGTGGACATCGCCAAGTCGGTGCACGCGGCGCTCATCAAAGGCGGCTGAGCCAGGGGGGGCGCGAGGGTCAGTGCTGCGAGGGCGGCCCGACGAAGCGTCGGCTCGCGTCGGCCTTCCACCACACGCCGAGCGTCATGAGCGTCACCACGAGCGTCAGCCCGGCGAGCCCGTTCGGCGGCACGGACATGAGCACGGTGGCGCAGGCCAACCACGCGACCGCGACGCCGTTCACCCAGCCGCCGTGTCGGCCGAGTGACCACGGGCCGCGCCGAAGCAGCCCGCGGCGCCGCGCCCGCCACGCGAGCACCACCGGCAGCCCGTAGCTCAAGTACAGGGCGACGGTGGACAGGGCGGCCATGACCGACAGCGCGCTGGCCCAGACGGCGAGCAGCCCCGCGCCGCCGACGGACACCCAAATGGCGACGTGGGGGCTGTGGAAGCGCGCCGACACCCGCTTGAGCGCCGACGAGCCCGGGAGCCCGCCGTCGCGCGCGAACGCGTAGATCATGCGTGAGTTGCTCGTCACGCTGGCGAAGCCGCAGAACCACATGGCCACGACCGCCACCCACACCAGCACGCGCCCCAGCTCGCCGAGCGCCGCGGTCAACGTGAAGAGCAGCGGGTTCTTCTGCGCCAGCACCAGCTCGAGCGAGGGAATCGCCAGCGTCACCGCCACCAACAGCGCCCACCCGGCCACCGCGGAGACCAACACCGCCAGCAGGATTCCCCGCGGCGCGGCGGTGGCGGCGTCCTTCGTCTCTTCGCTCGCGTGGGCCGACGCGTCGTAGCCGGTGAAGGTCCACGCGGGCTGGAGCAGGGCGAGCCCCAACGACAGCGCCAGCGGCAGCCCGCCGTGCGCGTGCGCGGTCAGCAGGAACGAGAGCGGCTGCTTGGGGGCCAGCGCCCAGACGGCGAGCACCACGACGGCCACGCCGAAGACGTGGAAGTAGGCCGACCACGTGTTGAGCGTGGCCACCCAGCGCACGCCGACGTGGTTGAGCAGGCCGTGGCTGAGCAGCACCAGCGCGTAGAGGCCGAGCACCGTGCCGCGGTCGTCGGACAGGCCCAACAGCGGCGCCAGGAACTCGGCCAGCCCAAAGTCGATCGCCGCGGTGATGGCGAACTGCCCCAGCGTGTTGAGCCAGGCCGTCGTCCACCCCCAGCCGCGCCCGCCGAGCCACGACGCCCAGTGGTAGAGCGCGCCCGCCGTCGGGTACGCGCTGGCCAGCTCCGCCAGGCTCGCCGCCACCGCCAGGGTGAGCACGCTGACGACGGGCCAGCCGAACGCCATGACCCACGGGCCGCCGTACTCCAGGCCGTGCCCGTAGAGCGTCACCGCGCCCGTGAGAATGGACACCACCGAGAAGGACAGCGCGAACGTGTGGAAGCCCCCCAGGCCGCGGGAGAGCTCCTGGCGGTAGCCCAGCTTCCCGAGCTCCGCTTCGTCCTGCGACGGCGTGCGCCCGTCAGACATCGTGCACCCGCCACAGGTACCAGCTGGCGACGCTCCGGTACGGCGCCCACGGCGCGGCGGCCGCGACGAGCTGCTGCGGGCTCACCGGTGCCGCGTGGCCGTACAGCTTCGCGTAGCCGGCCCGCACCCCGAAGTCGCCCACGGGCAACACGTCGAGCCGGGCGAGGTTGAACATGAGCAGCATGTCCACCGTCCAGGGCCCCACGCCGCGCACCTGGACCAGGGCCTCGCGGGCTTCGTCGTCGGACAGGCGGCGCAGCTGCGCGGTGGTCGGCAGGCGTCCGTCGAGCTGGCGCTCGGCGAGGTCCTTGAGCGCCAGCCCCTTCGCCCGCGACAGGCCACACGCAGCCAGTGAGGCCGGCCGCGCCGTGGCGACGCGCGCGGCGCCGACGCGGCGGCCGTCGCCGAGCCGGTCCTTCACCCGCTGGAGAATGGTGGCCGCCGCCTTGCCGTGGAGCTGCTGGTGTGTCACCGCCGAGACGAGCGCGTCGAAGGTGTCGAAGCGCTTGGGCGCTGGCAGCATGCAGGGCCCGACGCGCTTGACGTGGGCCGCCAGCACCGGGTCGGCGCGCAGCAGGTGCCTGCGCGCGGCGTCAAGCAGCGTTTGGTGCTGCGCGGCGGACATGAGTCCCAGCGTCGCACCGCCACACCTGCTCGTCTATGCTGCCGCGCCGTGCGTGACGTCCTGGGACATGCCGGTGGCCCAGCCTTCGACCGGGAGCCGCGTCGGTGAGCCGCGTCCTCGTGGTGGACGACGAGGCCGACGTTCGCGAGCTCCTCGGCAAGGTGCTCTCCCGCGCTGGGCACGACGTGCGCGTGGCTGCGTCCGGTGAAGACGCGCTGGCCGACTTGGAAGCGGCCCCCGCCGACTGCGTCGTGGTGGACAAGGTGCTGCCTCGCATGCACGGGGGCGAAGTCGTCGCGCAGGTCCGCGCCCGGTGGCCTCAGACGGCCGTCGTCGTGATGACGGGGCAGCCCACGCCGCTGGCGTTCGATGACGAGCGCCCCGACGCGCTCTTGTCCAAGCCCTTCAAGAGCCTCCAGGCCATCGAAGAGGCCGTCGCCTCGGCCCTGCAGTCCGCGCAGCAGGCGCCGTCGCTGGCCGAACGGCTGACCGCCGTCGTCACCGACATCGCTCCCCGGCTCAAGAAGCGCGGGTCATGAGCGCGAGCGCCGCCCTGCGTGGTGAGCTCTTGCGGGACGGGCTTTTGAGCGCCCTCGCGGCCGTCGTCGCGGCGGTGTGTCTGACGCTGGCGGTCGAGCCTCCGCGCCCTCCGGCGTCGCCCCAATCGCTGGGCGTCGTCGCCGAGGCGCGCGGGGCCGTGCGCCGTCGGGTGGCGCAGGCGCTCGGCTGGTTCCCCGCGGCCGTGGACGAGCGGCTGGCGGACGGCGACGTGCTCTTCGCGCCGGCGGGGGCGTTGGCCGTGGTGCGCCTGGACGACGGCTCGGAGCTCACGGTCGCCGAAGACAGCCTGGTCGTGCTCGCGCCCAAGGCCGCGCAGGCGCGGGTGCGCGTCGAGCGCGGGGCGGTGGCGGTGCGCTCGGGCGCGGCGTCGCTGGTGCTCAGCACGTCGTCCGGCGACGTGACGGTCGCCGCCCGGGGCTCGGCGGAGCTCCTCACGCGCGGCGATGCCGTCGAGCTGAGCGTGTCCGAAGGCGAAGCGCGGCTCTTGGGCGCTACGGTCGCTTCGGGGCAGCACACCGCCGCGCGCGCCGGCGCCGTGGCGCGGCCGACGGCGTGGTCGGTGCGGCTCGTCAGCCCGGCCGCGGACTACACCCAGCACTTCGTCCACACGCCCAAGCCCGTCGAGCTGACCGTGGCGGGCGACGTTCCGGACGGGGCCGAGGTGGTGGTCGCGCTGGGGCGGGACTTCGGGCGCGTCGTGCACCGCGCGAGCGCCGCGGCGGCCGTCGTCTTCACGCCCAACAAGCCAGGCAGCTACTGGTGGAGGGCCGTCGACGCGTCCGGCGCCGCGGTGAGTGAGGCGCGGCGGGTGTCCGTCGTCGAAGACGTGCCGCCGGTGCCCGTCCGCCCGCTCGAGGGTCGGCTCGTGCAGGCGCCGCAGGGCACGGCCGTGGAATTTTCATGGGCGCCGGTCGCCGGCGCGCGGGCGTACGAGCTCGAGTTTTCAGGGAGCCGCCGCTTCGAGTCCGTCGCCTTCTCGGCGCAGGCCCGGAGCAGCACCGCGCGGCTGCCCGTCTCGCTCGACGAAGGGGAATGGCACTGGCGCGTGCGCGCCGGCGAAGGGACGCCGGGGCTCCGACCGTGGTCCCGCGTGGCGTCCTTCAGGCTCATTCACCGCGCCGTGCCCGACGCCCCGGAGTTGCTGGCGCCCGAGGTCGAGGTGGAGCCGTGAGGGCGAGGCGGGCCGCGGCGCTGACGCTGCTCGGACTGTTGGCCAGCGTGTCGGTGTCGGCGCAGCCCGCGCCGAAGAGTGAGAAGGCGGCGCGCGTGGTGCTGCGGTGGCGGGCCGTCGACGGCGTCCACGGCTATGAGCTGCAGATCGCGACGGACGAGCGCTTCGCCAGCGTCGTGGCGCAAGAGCGCGTGAAGGAGCCCGTCTTTCGCTGGCCGCTCCCGTCCGCGCCGCACTGGTGGCGGGTGCGCAGCATCGACGCCGACGAGCGCCCCGGCGCGTGGAGCCCGGCTCAGCAGGTGTCCTTCGACGTGCCGACGCCAGCGCCGCTCACCCCGGCCGACGGCGCCCGCGTGTCCTGCGCAGACGCGGTGAGCGTCGCGTTCGCGACCGACCCGCTCGTGCGGGAGTGGGTGGTGGAAGTGTCCGACGCCGCCGACTTCAAGGCGGCCGTCGTGACGCGCAGCGAAGCGCCGCAGGTCGCCTTGGGCTCGCTACCGCCGGGGACCCACTGGTGGCGCGCGACGGCGGTCGACGTGCGCGGTCGCACCGGCCCTTCGTCGGCGCCGCGCCGCTTCGTC
>JALHOS010000447.1 GCA_022842905.1 Myxococcaceae bacterium
GGGAGCGCCGGTCGCTCCCGGCACGCCGTTGGGATCGACGGGTGGCGTTGGACTGGCGACCGCAGGCGGAGGTCGCCCCGCGTCGAACGCGGCAACGGGGGGCGCCTGTCGCCGATCGCCTCCGGCGGCCGTCATCACCTGAATGCCGACGAAGATCCCGACCGCGGTCGCCACGAGCGTCACCAGCGCGACCCAGACCCAGGCCGGCGCTCCGCTGCGCGGCGGCGGTTCGTCGGCTTCTTCGTAGGCGCGTGGGCGAGCCGAGCGGCGAGGGGGCGACGGGTCGGCGGTCTCTTCACGCGCGGGCGCCGGACGAGGCGCCGCAGCCTTCTTGCCTTGGCCCTTGGCCGGCGCGCGCTCAGGTGACTTGGCCGGCGCGCTGGTCGCCGCCTTGGGCATGCCGTGCTTGCCCGTCTGCGTCATCAGCTCGATGTCCGGCGGTGGCGGGCGGACGGCCGGGGCCTTCGCAGCGGGCGGCTGGGCCGCGCGGCGCTTCTTGTAGTCGGTGACGCCCGCCTCGATCGTGGCGCGGCGCTGCGCGCGCAGCTGCGCGGACTGCTGGAACACCTCGGCCAGGAACGTCGCCACTTCAGCTTCGGTGGCGATCTGCCCGGGCAGCGCCTGCTCGATCGCTTCCTTGAGCAAGAACGGCGTCGCGTAGCGGTGCTGCGCCTTCTTGTGGCACGCCTTCTCGAGCACAGCCTGGAGCGCGGCGGGCACGAGGCCGTCGGGCGCGACCGGCAGCGGCTGGGTGAGCACGGCCTGGTCGAAGCCTTCGCCAAGCTCCAGCCACGGAACGACGCCGGTGATGCACTCGTACAGCATGAGCCCCAGCAGGTAGACGTCCGTGGCGATGATGACTTCGTTGCGGCCGGCGATGAGCTGCTCCGGCGCGCAGTGGGCGCGGCGACCTTTGACCCGCTGGCCGCCGAGCTCCTTGGGGGCAAATGCCAGCCCGCCGTACCCCGTCACCTTGGTGACTCCGGCGTAGGACAGGAGGATCGTCTCCGGGCGAATGTCGCCGTGGACGAGCGGGGTGCCGTCGTCGTTGCCCGCCAGGTGCCCGTAGTGACTGCCCGCACAAGCGTCGGCGACGATCTTCGCCGCCAAACGCAGCGGCAGCTTGCCGACGGAGGTCAAGATGCGGCGGAGCGACTCGGCGTCGGCGTACTCGACGATGCGCGCGTAGCCTTCGGCCATTTGCGCGAAGCCGATGACGCGGACGATGTTCGGGTGCTCGAGCTTGGCCGCGTGCTGCGTTTCCTTGCGGATCTTCCGGAGCGTGACCGGGTCGGTGATCGCCTCGTCGGGGACCCACACCAGCACCACCGGCTTCGCCGCCCCGTCATCGTGGAGCTCGAGCCCCAAGATGGCGCGCGATCCTTCACCCGCATTCAGCGGGCCGAGAGCCTGGTAACGGGCAGCCATGGAGGTCCGTAGGGTACGGGGGTTGCGCCGTGCGTCAAGGAATGCTGGCGCGCTTGCACAACTCGACCGTCTGATCGTCCCACTTGACGAGGTTGTCCAGGACGATCGCCAGCATGCCGTTGTCTTCGAGCGTCAGCCCGAAGCCCCCGACGCGAATGTCCCGCCACATGCCGTACGCGTGGAAGATCTTCCCGGGCGACTCTTCCCAGTAGACCTCGATTTGGTAGTCCTGCCGGAAGTGGCTCTGGGAATTGGGGTCACGGAACGCGGCGGCTTGGGGCAGGTGCGTTCGGGCGATCAAGAACGGGCCCTTCGTCGCCGAGTCGCGCGGCGCGTCCACCCGGGTGAGGCTGCCCTTCACGCTCGCCGTGTACTGGTCGTCCACCGGGAGGCTCACCTTCATCGCGACGGTCCAGGCCAGCGACGGCTTGCGCCGGGCGAGGTACGCGTCGCGCGCGTCGTCCGCGGAGTACGTTCGTTCGTAGGTGTCGTACACGTCGGGGTACAGCGTGTGCTGCTCACGCGAGATCAGGATCTGCTCGAGCTTGTCGAGGCTGCAGGCGTAGGTGTTCACCACGAGCAGGCCGCGCGCCTTCGACGGATCGTTCGATTCGAGGCCCACGACCTTCAGCTCCGCCGACTCGAGCCGCTTGCCTTGTCCCTTGTACGGCGTGGTCCGCGAGCCGGCCTGGCCCGCCGCGGACAGCTTGCCTGCCGCGTCGATGAGCTCGGACGCGGACGCTGTCGCGCTGCTGCTCCACCACCACTTGACGTTGTCGGCCAGGCCGTCGGGGGCCGGTGCGGGAGGCGGGGCGCAGCTGAAGCTGAAGGAGAGGACGAGGGCAGCGGCCAAGCGCATGACCCAGGCAGCGTAGCGTTCTTTTCGCGGGCGGCGGCGCCCAGTTCGGCCATGCTGCGCGGCCGCATGCGGAGCGTCGTCGTCCGGCTGTCCTCGATCGTCCTGGTGTCCTGCGCCACGACAGCGCCCCGCGCGGTGCCGCCGAGCCTCGACGCGTTTGGCGACCGGGTGCCGTGGGCGCAGGTGGGTGACGAAGCGGCGCAGCTGCTGTCGGGCTACCTCCAGGTCGACACGGTCAACCCTCCCGGGAATGAGCTGCTCGGTGCGCAGTTCCTGGCCGCCGCGCTCGCCAAGGATGGGATCAGCGCGGAGCTGCAGGTCGTCGCTCCCGGACGCGCCAACTTGATCGCGAGGCTCCCCGCGCAGGGGCCGCCCGTCGACAAGCCGGTCTGCCTGCTGTCGCACCTGGACGTCGTCTCGGCCGAGCCCAGTGAATGGCCAGCGTCGACGCCGCCGCTCGGTGGGGTGATCACGCCGGACGGCTTCGTCTGGGGCCGTGGTGCGCTCGACATGAAGGGCATGGGCGCGGTCGAGCTCATGGCGTTCGTGCTGCTCAAGCGCCTGTCGGTGCCCCTCGCACGCGACGTGATCCTCTTGGCCGTCGCCGACGAAGAAGTCGACAACACCGGCATGCGCGCGCTCGTCGATCACAAGTGGGGCGAGCTCGACTGTGGCGTGCTGGTGAACGAGGGCGGCTTGGGCCTGACCAATATGCTCTTCGAAGGCCAGACCGTCTTTCCCATCGCCGTCGGGGAGAAGGGTTCGCTCTGGCTCAAGGTGTGGGCCAAGGGCGAAGCCGGGCACGGCAGCACACCGGTCGACACCCGCGCCCCTGGCCAGCTCGTGCGCGCCATCGAGGCGATTGCCGGGCTGCCGACGAAAGCCACGATCCACCCGGCGGTGTACGAGCTGCTCCGGCGCGTCGGCGTTCACAAGGGGGGCTTCACCGGCGCGGTGTTGCAGGGAAGGGCGCTGGTCGATCTGTTCGTGAAGGGGAGGCTGTTGGCGCAGCCTCCGTCGCGCGCGGTGATGATGGACACCTGTCAGCTCACAGGCTTCGAAGGCAAGGGCAGCTCGCCGAACGTGGTTCCTTCCGCTGTCGCCGCCATCTTCGACTGTCGACTGCTGCCTGGAACATCGCCCGAGCGAATGCTGGCGCGGCTGCACGAGCGGCTCAAAGACCTGCCGCAGATCTCGGTGGAGGTCCTCCAGGCCTTTCCCGGCAATGAGTCGAGCTGGGACGACCCGTTCTTCGACGCGCTCGCGCGCAACGTGGTCCGCGGGCGCACCGACGCCGTCGCGGGGCCGGTGATCTCCCCCGGCTTCACCGACTCGATCTTCGCGCGGCCCAAGGGCGTGAAGGCCTACGGGCTGGTGCCGTTCGAGGTCGAAGGCGCGGAGCTCGGCTCCATGCACGGGCGGAACGAGCGCGTGTCGATCGCCAACCTGCGGCGCGGCGTCGAGGTGCTCTTCCGCGCGGTCGTCGAGACCGCGGGCCGGCCGTGATCGGCGCTGCGCTGATCGCGGCGCTCTGCGCCCAGGTCGCCTGGCCCCAGCGGATCGACGCGGTCGAAGTCCGCGGCATGTCCTGGACCAAGGAGTTCGTCGTGCTGCGCGAGCTGCCGTGGAAGCCCGGCGCGGTCGTCACCGAAGCGCAGTGGGCGCTGGGCCTTACGCGCCTATGGAACACGGGGATCTTGAGCCGCGTCGACGGGGCAGTGGAGCGGCGGGGCGGCCAGACGGTCGCGGTGCTCTCGCTCGAAGAACGCTTCGCGCTCAACCCGCTCTTGTCGTTCGGCGCTGGCGGCGGGCGCTTCTGGTTTCGGGTGGGGCTCAACGACATCAACTTCATCGGGCGCTTTCTGGAGTGGGGCGCCCGCTACGAGCGCTTCGACACGTACAACGGCGGGCAGGGCTGGGTGCGTGACCCGCGGCTCTTCAACCGGCGCCTCGATGGCACCTTGCAGTTCGACTACCTGTTTCGCCCTCGGCCCGAGTACGTGCGCCGACGCCTCGGCGGGCTCGCAGACGTTCAAGGGGAGCTGCACGACAACCTGCGGCTCGGCGCGCGCGTCGAGTTCTTCCGCGACGAGTATCAGCCGCCACTGGTTGGACCGGCGGTGCTCCCCGACACGCTGCTCGCCGGCACCGTCGCGCTCGTGGTCCGCGCGGGGCGAGTCGACACGCTGCGGCTGCGGCAGTCGGGGCTGTCCGTGGAGCTCAAGCAGACGTTCGGCTTGTCGGCAGACGCGGTGGTCCGCGGCATCACCCAGACCCAGCTGGAGGTGCTCGGCTACGCGCTGCTGGGGGAACGCTGGAACCTCGCGGTGCGCGCGCAGGCGGCGGTGTCGTCGCAGGCGCCGCCGGAGCAGCAGTTCTATCTGGGCGGGCTCGATCTGATCCGCGGCTACCCGGACAGCGTGCTGCGGACGCAGGCCTTCGCGTTGGCCAACACCGAGCTGCGCGCCACGCTGTTCGACTCGACGTGGGTCGCCTTCGTCGGGGCCGTGTTCGTCGACGCGGCGCTCGCCGAACGCTCCGGGCCCGTGGGGCTGTTGTCCATGGGGGCTGGGGTTCGCGTGTTGGTCCCCAAGCTGCTCGAGACGGGGCTGCGCGCGGACGTGGCGGTCGCCATGCTGGGCCAGCCGAACGCCGGCTTCAGCGTCGGCGTGTGGCAGTTCTTCTGAGGAGAACGGCGCTGCTTGGGCGCGGTCAGAACGGCAACGTCAGGTGATAGGCGGCGCGCCCGCGGATCAGCCGCACCAGCACGCTGCGCGAGCCCCGAGCGCTGATGATCACCTCGCGGAACGCCTCCGCAGATCCGACAGGCTGGTTGTTGAGGCGGGCGATGAGATCGCCCGGCTCAATGCCGATGCGCGCCGCCGGTGTTCCTGGTCTGACCGCGGTGATCTGCATGGCGTTCGCCACCGGCTTCACCCGCAGTCCCAGCCGTTCCCACACCGTCTGCTCGACGAGCTTGGCCGGAAACTCGACCGGCGTGACGGTGATCTCCGACTGGGCGCCCCCACGGAAGACCTGAAAGCGCACCGCCGACTTCGCGGTGAAGCCGCGCAGCCGGCTCTGGAGATCCGCCGCGTCCTCGATCTGGGTCGAGCCGACCTGCACGACGATGTCGCCGCGCTGGAGCCCCGCCTGCGCCGCCGGGCTGTCGGGCTCGACGTTGGACACCAGCGCGCCGTACGTGCGCTCCCAGCCCAGGCGCCGAGACAGCTCGAGCGAGAGCGGCTGCACGTCGATGCCGACCCACGACGGCCGCACCTTCCCGAAGGTGGTGAGCTCCTGGACGATGCGCCGCACCTTGTCCGCGGGGATCGCGAAGCCAATGTTCTGGGCGCTGGCGATGATCGCCGAGTTGATGCCGATGATCTCCCCGTCGATGTTGAGCAGCGGGCCGCCGGAGTTGCCCGGGTTGATCGACGCGTCGGTCTGAATGAAGTCGTTGAACGTCCGGTCGTCGTTGCGGATCGTCCGGCCGAGCGCGGACACGACGCCGGCGGTGACGGTCTTCTTAAGCCCCAGCGGGCTGCCGATCGCGACCACCGTCTCGCCGATCATCAGATCGTTCGACGTGCCCAGCTTTGCGGTCGGGAACGGGCCCTTGCCCTTGATCTTGAGCACCGCGAGATCGTTGTCGACGTCGCTGCCGAGCACCTCGGCGTCGAGCTGCCGGCCGTCCGCCAGCACGACGTGGATCTCCGACGCCCCGCGGATAACGTGCTCGTTCGTGATCACGACCCCGTC